>JAQULS010000027.1 GCA_028749235.1 Acidobacteriota bacterium
CCATGCGGCTCGACCGGGTTGAGGCATAGGCCGCCTTCGGCCGCGAGGCGATATCCTCGGTGTAGCCGGATTTGGTCACGTAATTGGGGACGATCGTGGAGCGGATGTCGGCCGCCGGCTCGGAAACCGTGAAGACGGCCTGGCTTTCGTCGGGCGAAAGGTCCAGCCCGGCCACGCTTTGGTTTTCGGCCAGGACGAAGGCGCGGCGCCGCGAGGCCGGCCCCTGACCTTGCCCCCGGGGCGCTCCCATGGGCATCGGGCGTCCTTCCCCGCCGCCCCGCTTGAGCGCTTGGAAGAGGCCGCTCTGCTGATCCTGGTACCATTTGTCGGCGTCGGTCGTCCTGCCGGAACCGGCGGGGCCGGCCGGTCCGGCCGGGGCCGCTCGCTTGGTGAACGACGTCATCTGCCTCAACTCGCCGCCGTCCAAGGCCATGACGAAAATGTTGTCGGCGGCCGTGTAAACGATTTTCTTCTCGTCGAAGGAGAAGCGGACGCCGGCCTCGCGTTCGTCGGTGGCGAGGAGAGTCCGGATGTTTCCCGTTTTCAGGTCCCGAAGCTTCACATCGCCGTTCTCGATGAGAAGGGCGCGTCGCTTGGCCTTGTCGAAGATCGCCTGGGCGCCTCCTCCGGGGCCGCCGAAGCCTCCGAAACCGCGGCCGCTCCGGATCGAAGCCGCGGGGGGCCGCTTCATCATCTCCTCGGCCGTGATCGAATGCGGCGCCGGATCGGACTTGGCCCAGGCATAGAGCTCGGCCGCCTTGGCGCCCGGCTTTTTCCAGCGGAAATAGAGGATCCGGCCGTCGAAGGACCATTGGACGTCCGACGGCGACGTTCCGATGAGCTCGTCGCCCCGCATGATGTTGTCGATGGTCAGGCGGAAGGGGGCGGTCGGGGCCATCTGGGAGCCGGGCGAGGCGGGCGGGACGGCGGCGAGGGCGGCCAACAGGAGCGCGGCGAGAAGCGGGCGAATCATCCTTCGGATTCGCGGCATGGAGCACCTCCGGGCGAGCGGCTTTTCGGGACCCGGTTATTCTATGCCCGGCTCCAGGCTTTTTCCAGCCGGGATCATCCTCCCTGTCGGAAAAACTTCCATTTTTGACTTGCGTTTTTAACTTGTGTTATATGCTAACCAGTCTACTTATGGGACGAGGCTGTTATGCGCAAGACCGTCCTCACCGCTTTTCTTCTCGCCTTCACCATCCCGGCCGGGAGCCAGACGCCGTCGCCCGCTCCTCCCGGTCCAGTCGTCCAGTACGAGATCCAGGCCCGGCTGGTTCCGGAGTCCAAGACCATCCAGGGACGCGAAACCCTGGTCTGGCGGAACGACTCGGAAAGCCCGGTCGGGGAGCTCCGCTTCCACCTGTACATGAACGCCTTCAAGAACAACCGCTCGACGTTTATGGCCGAGAGCCTGGGCTCGAGCCGGGGCGTCAAGGCCGACAAGGCCGACAAGGATGCCTGGGGCTTCATCGACGTGAACGAAATCGGCATCCGCGACGGCGCCGACCTGACCCCGACCATGGCGTATGTTCAGCCCGATGACGGCAACGCCGACGATCAGACCGTCATGCGGGTCACCCCGCCGTCGCCGGTCAAACCGGGCGAATCAATCGCCCTGAACATCGCCTTCACGGTCAAGCTGCCCAAGGCCGTGGCCCGGGCCGGATTCGGCGGCGATTTCTTCATGGCCGCCCAGTGGTTCCCCAAGATCGGCGTGCTCTGGAACGGGGCCTGGAACTGCCACCAATACCATGCCCATAGCGAGTTCTTCGCCGATTTCGGGACGTATCGCGTCGAAATCACCGCGCCCGGCAAGTATGTCGTCGGCGCGACAGGCAAGCGGATCGGCCAGCGGAAGAACGCCGATGGGACCACGACCTATACTCATGCCCAAGCCGACATCCACGACTTCGCCTGGACGGCCTGTCCGGACTTCGTCGAGTCGCGCGAGCGCTTCCAGATGACTTCGCCCGCGGTGGATACCGAGATGATCTTCCTGGTCCACAAAGAGCATCTCGGCCAGCGGGGCCGCTACGTCAAGGCCCTGCGCCAGGGCCTGGAGTTCTACAGCCGCCATTACGGGCCCTATCCCTATCCGACCGTGACCCTGGTCGATCCGGCGCCCGGCGCCTCCGCCACGGGCGGCATGGAATACCCGACTCTCTTCACCTCCATGACCCACCGCTTCCTGCCCGCCGGCGTCCTGATGCCGGAGATGGTCACCATCCACGAGTTCGGTCACGGCTATTGGTACGGGATGGTCGGCTCGAACGAGTTCGAGGAAGCCTGGCTGGACGAGGGCATCAACAGCTACTCCGAAGTCAAGGCCATGGCCGAATACTACGGCCCGGACCGGTCGCTCATCAATCTGGGTCCGGTTCGGCTGAGCGACCTGTCCTATCAGCGCCTGAACGTCATCGGCGGCGGCCGGTTCGACCCGATCCTGCGCCGGTCCTGGGATTTCGTGGGCGGCGGCAGCTACGGCCTGAACGTCTACAACAAGGCCTGCCTGATGCTCCTGACGCTGGAGCGGTACCTGGGCCAGGAGACGATGGACCGGGTCATGCGGACCTACTTCGAAACCTGGAAGTTCCGCCATCCGACCTCCGAGGACTTCATCCGCACGGCCGAGGAGGTCAGCGGCAAGGATCTTCGGTGGTTCTTCGACCAGGCGCTCCGCAGCCCCGACAAGCTCGACTACGCCATCAGCTCGGTCGTCTCCGAACCCGTTCGCGAGGCGGAGGGGCTCTTCAAGGGCAAGCTGGTCAAGACCGATCCCAAGGCCGCGGCCAAACCGGCGGCCGCCTATCGCAGCGAGGTGGTGGCGATCCGGAGAGGAGAGTGGATCTTTCCCCAGGACATCCTGGTCGTCTTCGCCGACGGGCGCAAGGTCCGCGAGACTTGGGACGGCCGGGAGCGATGGAAGCGCTTCGTCTATACGGGCCCCGACCGGCTGGCCTATGCCCAGATCGACCCGGACGGCGTCTGGCTCCTGGACGTGAACTGGACCAATAACTCGCTGCGGCTGGAGCCGCGGCCGGACGGTTCCCGTAAAGCCGCCTTGAAGATCGCCTCGCTCTTCCAGCACCTTCTGACCCTGCTGAGCCTTTGAGGAGAGACCCATGAGCGTTCTAAGAAGCTACGGCAAGGGGCTGCAGGAGGCGTTGATCCGCGTCCAGTCCGTCTTCGTCCTGTGGGCCGTCACCGCCGTCTTCGCCGCGGTGGTCTACGCCGTCGCCGCCCGCGTCCTGGCGGCGCCGCTGGCCCGCAGCTTGAGCGGCGACACGATCATGGCCGGTGGGGCGGCCGACGCCCTGCTCGAGGTCCTGGCCGGCTCCGGCCCGGCGCTCAACGCGCTGTTCGGCGTGGGGATGGCCCTGTTCGTCGCATATCTGTTTGTCTCGCCGTTCCTTTACGGAGGCGTGATCAGCGAAGTCGTCCGGCCGCGCGAGGCCAAGGGCTTCGCCGCCTCCTTCTGGATGGGCGGCGGCAAGTACTACGGGCGCTACTTTCGGCTCGCCGTCGCTTCGATCGCCCTCTGGGTCCCCGCGGGGCTGCTTTTCGTCCTGGCCGGCCGCGGCTTGACGGCGATCGGCGTCGACCCCGCCCGGGAGGAAATCCAGTTTTATCTCATTTTGGGCCGGATCGCGGCGGGGCTTTTTCTGTTCTATCTGGTCAAGATGATCCTGGACTACGCCCGGATCCGGATCGCGGTTCAGGAATCGCGTAGCGCCTTGGCCGCTCTGGGGTGGGCCGCCCTGTTCGTCCTGCGCAAGCCCATCAAGACCCTGTCGCTCTATTATTTGCTGGGCTTGACGGCTTTGGCGGGCTCGGCCGCCTATGTGGCGGTGCAGGCCGGTTTCGCCCGCAAGACGATGGCCGCGGTCCTGGCCGGGCTCTTCCTGGCCCAGCTTCACATTTTATGGCGATGCTGGGTCAAAGTCGCGTTTCAGGCCGCCGAGATCAAGCTGTATACGCAGACGGCGCGTTAGCCGGGATCACCGGAATCCATGCAGGGCTCGGGCCGGGAGCGTGAGCAGGGCCTTGAGCAGATCGAAGGCCGCGCCCACGGCGACGCCGCAAAGCCGGAACGGGAGGGCGAGAAGCCAAACGACGGGGTAGAGGACGAGGGCCAGCAGGGCCAGCGGCCAACAGAGGAAGAAGAGGATCAGCCAGAGCAAGAATTTCATGATAAAACCTCACCCCTCCAAGATACGGAATCCGAAAGCGAAAGGTTCATGAGCCCGGAGGAAGACCGCCGCGTCCTGGACGCCCTGGCTTCGCTCGGCCTGGACTACGCCCGCCGCGATCATCCGCCCGCGGCCACGGTGGAGGATGCGGTTCAATTCTGGCAAGGGCTCCCGGGCGTTTTCTGCAAGAACCTCTTTCTGCGCAACAAGAAGGGCAACCATCATTACCTGGTCATCGCCGAGCACCGGCGGCCGATCGATCTCAAGGCTCTGGCCAAGCTCCTTCGAGACGACCGCCTGAGCTTCGCTTCGGACGAGCGGCTGGCCCGCCATCTCGGCGTCACGCCCGGGGCGGTCTCGCCGTTCGGCCTGATCAATGACGAGGCCCGGGCGGTCGTCGTCATCGTCGACGAGGGTTTGCGCGGCGCCGAGTTCTTGAGCTTCCATCCCAACGTCAACACGTCCACCCTGACCATCACCCGGGCCGCCTTCGAAGCCTTCCTGGCCTGGCGCGGCAATCCCGTCCGCTACGTGCGTTTCTGAAGTCCCGGTCCAATTCGATCTGGAATTCCGGGCCGGAAGCGGCTATGATGGGACCGCCGCGAGGACACCCCCATGATCATGCTCGATCTGCTGAAAAAGCTCGTGGAAATGAAGGGCTCGGACCTCCATCTCCTGGCCGGCCTTTATCCCGCCGTCCGCGTCAACGGCGAGCTTATCCAGCTGACGGACTACGAACGCTTCGCTCCGGACGACCTGAAGGCCCTTCTTTTCAGTGTCCTGACGGATGAACAGCGGGAGAGCTTCGAGCACGACAAGGAAAACCGCTACGAGCTCGACTTCGCCTACGGCGTTTCGGGCCTGGGCCGCTTCCGGATGAACGTTCACAAACAGCGGGGGACGGTGGCGGGAACCGTGCGGGCCCTGGCCGCCCAGATCCCCCAGCTCAACGACCTCGGTCTGCCCGAATCGGTCCGCGGCTTCACCCAGGCCAAGCGGGGGCTGGTTCTGGTCACCGGTCCGACGGGGAGCGGCAAGTCGACGACCCTGGCCGCCCTGATCGACACCATCAACTCGACCCGCTGCGATCACATCGTGACCATCGAGGATCCGGTCGAGTACCTCCACAAGTCCAAGAAATCCTATGTCACCCAGCGCGAGGTCGGCCCGGCCGGCGACACGCTGTCCTTCAAGAACGCCCTGCGGTCGGCCCTTCGCCAGGATCCAGACGTCATCCTGATCGGCGAGATGAGGGACTTCGAGACCATCGGCATCGCCATCACCTCGGCCGAGACGGGGCACTTGGTCTTCGGAACCCTGCATACCTCGAGCGCGGCCCAGACGATCGACCGCATCGTGGACGTCTTCCCGCCCGAACAGCAGCCCCAGATCCGGGTCCAGCTCGCGACGAACCTCCTGGGAGTCGTCTCGCAGGTGCTCCTGCCCCGGGTGGACCAGCCCGGCCGCTGCCTGGCCTGCGAAGTCATGGTCTGCAACTTCGCCATCCGCAACAACATCCGGATGGGCAAGACCGAGTCCATGATCCAGACTCTTCAGACCGGTTTGGCCGATGGCATGCAGACCATGGACCAGTCTCTTCTCAGATTGTGCAAGGAAGGCAAGATCGACTACGAGATCGCCAAGCCCTTCATCTATGATAAATCCACGCACGAGACGCTCAAAATGTTCGCCCGCCGGCCCGCCCCGCGTCAAGCGGAAGCTCCTCCGGCGCCGCGCCCGTCCCCCGACGTCCCGCCGTGGCAGCGGAAATCCTGATTCCCCGGAGGCCTTCATGACCTGTCGAGATGCCCTGCATTGTGCCCGAGTCCTGTCCATCGGCAGCGAACCGCTGCCCGTCGAAGAGACGGCGGCGCGAGAGATCCAAGCCGCCGCCGCCGACGCCGTTCTTCGCCGTGAGCCGGCCCGTCCCGTACGTCCCGAAGGGCGGGACAAACGGAACCGCAAAGCCGGCCGCGGCCGGCCCGCCCGCGGAGTCTTTCAGATCAGCGTGGCCGACGCGGCCTGGCGGCGCCGTCTGGCCGCCGAGAAGGTCCGTCTCCCCGAAGGGAAGGAATGGTTTTGGCTGAACCTGGAAGCGGACGGGTCGGGGGCGCTGGTCGCGTCCTCGCCGGCGTACCTCGTCACCGGCGCCATCCATCTCGTTGAAGACCTGGCCGAGGAGGACGTTTCCCGCATCCGCCGCGTGGTACCGATCACCTTCGGCCTGGAAAAATCGACCTTCGACATCGTCCTGACCCAGTACGGCCGGATCATCCGTCCGTTCGACCGCGACCGATACATGCGGGAATACGCCCGGCTGGGCTTCTCCCAGGTCGAGGTCAACGGGCTGGCGACGCCGCACGCCTGGGAGCAGGGGCCGCCCGACGAGTTCTACCCGGATTTCTACACCTACTGCCCGGCCCTGGACCAGTTCGCCTCGAGCCGTTGGAACCGCGGCATCTATCCCCAGGAGTACATCGACGCCAACCTGGCCCGGCTCAAGGAGAACGTCCATCTGGCGGTGAAATACGGGCTCGAGCCCGGACTGCTCTGCTTCGAGCCGCGCTCGATGCCCGAGACGTTCTTCCGCCGCTATCCCACGCTCCGGGGGCCGCGGATCGACCACCCCTTCCGCAGCTTTCTACCGCGCTACTCACTGACCCTGGCCCACCCGGCTGCCCGAGCCCACTATGCCGAACTGATCGCGAATCTTCTGCGGGAAGCACCCGAACTGGGCTTCATGGCCGTCTGGTCCAACGACAGCGGCTCGGGCTTCGAGCACACCAAGTCGCTCTATGTCGGCCGCAACGGCGGGCCCTACCTGGTCCGGGAGTGGAAGGACGATGACGAGATCGCCCGGCTGGCGGCCGAGAACGTGGCCCGTTACTTTCGCGTCCTGCGTGACGCCGCCTCGGCGGTCCATCCCGGCTTCCGGGTCATCACCCGGCTGGAGTCCTTCTACGGCGAGAGGAAGCACCTTTGGCCCCTGCTTCGCGACGGCATCGACGTCGAGGTCAACTCGCTCCAGACGACGGGCTGGGAGAACAATTACGCCCATCCCGTCCATAAGGACATTCAGGTGATCGGTTCGCTCTACCACAATACCCTCTCGGCCAAGGAAGGCGAGACGGCGGCCGAGCTGGCCCGGCGGGGAAGCCGGGCTTACTTCTTCCACTATTTGGCCGCCTTTGGGAATTTCGAGCCCCTGCTGGGGATTCCTTTCCCCTGGCTGACCCATGAGAAGCTGAAATCCGCCGCCGAGAGGAAGGTCCCCGGCCTGGCTGAGATGGGCGGCCTCCATCCTCCCGACAAGGCGCCCTATGCGGTCAACCAGGACGTCTTCCGGACCTTTCAGCTCGACCCCAAGCTGGATGTCGACGAGGCCGTCCGCCGGATCGCGTCCCGCTATGCCGGCCCGCGCCGGGCCGCGCGGCTCGTCCGCGGCTGGCGGCTCGTGGATACGGCCATCCGCAACGCCGTGCCCCTGCCGCTCTACACGGGATTCGGGTCGGTCTGGAACCGGCTTCTCGTCCGGCCGCTCGTCCCGAACATGGACGCGGTGCCGGAGGAGGACCGGGCCTACTACGAGCGGGTCATGGTCAGCTCGATCCACAATCCCAACAAGGTCGACCTGGCCAAGGACGTCCTTTTCGAGCTGGTGCCGACACCTTATGCGGTCAAGACGGTCAAACGAATGGATCGCGGCGTCTGGAAGCCTCTGGATAAGGCCGTCGCGCTGTTTAAAGAGGCGAGGGACGCGGCCCGGGCGGACGGGGACGGGAAGGCGGCGGCCGTCTTCCATGATCAATGGGTTCGGGCCTCGGCCATGCGGGCCTGGTTCGAGACCCAAAGAAACGCCGCGGCCTGGATCGCCTGCGTCCACGACTGGCTCGAAGTCCGGGGGACGGCGCGCAAGAAAGCCCTGCGGGCCGGTCTGGACGAGGCCATCGGCCGCGAGATCCGGAACGCCGAGGCCTTGCTTGCGTTGTGGAATGAGGCGGACGTGGAGTGGATGATGGTGGCCGCGGTCGGCGAGACGCCGTTCATCCACGGCGAGAATTTCCCCGACCTGCTGCGGCGGAAGATCTCCCTGATGCGCCGCCACCGCCGCGACGAGCCGGGGATAGACCCCGACTACATGTTCCGTATCCCCGGCGGGCCGGAATTCAAGGCGTCTTGACGACGTCCCGCCAGTAGCGCAGCTTGCCGTGCTCCGGCGAATCGGGGCTGCCGTCGTAGGCCAGGCCCGAGTTCCACGGCTTGTTCTCGATCAGCAGCTTGCCCTTGTAGAAGGCCTTGCTCAGGTTGACGATGGTGTAGGCCAGCCCGTCGCCGCCCCGGGAGGCGAACAGGAAATCGCCGTTCGTCTCAAAGTCGCCGTAGACGGTCTTGCCGGCTTCGTAGAGGTAGCGGGGCCGCTTGTTGTCGCGGCTCATGTCCCGCCGCAGGTCGGCCTTGGCGCCGACGATGAAAGTCCGTCCGCCCGCCTCGACGGCCACGGCGAGTCCGGACCGAAGGGCTGAGCCGGGCAGGAGCTTGACGCTCGCCGCCAGGGGGGCCGGATCCGCTCCGGCCGCATGGGGGATGAGGACGGTGACAAACCCGGTCGCTTCGCCCAGCTCGAAGTGCTGGGCCCGCGTCTGGTGGATGGTCCACTCGTCCTGGTAGTGGCGTTTTTGCTGTTCGACTCCCTCGATCCGGAAGCCCGTGTCGGGCATGACGATGAGCAGGCGCTTGTCCTGGGGCAGGGGGACGGTGATATTCCCGGCCGTGTTGGCGATGCCGTCGTAGCCGGTGTCATACCAGCCGGGCCCCTGGGCGTGGATCTTGCGGGTGTGCCAGAGGTCGGCCAGGGTGAACCACTCCTCGCGCAGGGATTTGAAGAAATCGAAGACGACGTAGAAGCCGCCCTCCTTGACGTACGCGACGACCCGATCGGCCTGGCAGCCCCAGTTGTCGTCGATCGTCCGGACGCGGCCGTAGCTCATGTCCGGCAGGTCCAGGAAGTCCACCTTCTGGGTCCGGACCCGGCGGTAGGAGCCCGCGTCGCGTAGAAAGTCGAGAAGCTTTTGGCCCGGGATGGGGGCGAATCCGGGGGAGCTGTAACGGGACTCGCCGGCCTTCTGGCCCATGAAGATCTTCTCCGGCCGGACGACCAGCCGGTTATGGAAGTAATCCTGCCGGAACTGGCCGAAGGGCCCGCTGGGCATGTAGTCGCGGTAGCCCGCGTCGTGGAGCAGGACCGAGCCGCCGTCCATCAGCAGGACGATGGAGTTCTCATCCGCGTGACCGTGGGTCATCTTCTCCTCTTCGACCGGGATGGTGTCGCGGAGATAGTCGCGGAAGTTCATGCCGCCGTCGCCCTCGTCCCGGAAGTTCCAGAGAAGATAGGGGGATTGCGGCTCCCAGCCGCCGCGAAAGACGATCTTCTTGCCCTGGACGTCCTCCATGACTTCGCGCGACAGCGCGGGCGGCACCGCCGTCGAGACGGCGTCGCTGCCCCAGCGGACGATGTCCATGAACATGTAGCCCAAGCCGACGCTGTTCGCGGCTTTAAAGTCCACGAACTTGCGGGCGATGCGGGCCGCCGCCCACTTGAGCTGGGGATTCTTGTAGCGGGCCGCGGCCGTTTCGAAGAAGACCAGGTAGTGCGTCCAGTTGGCTTCCCAATGGGCGTCGCCGAAGTCGGGGATCATCCCGGCCGGGCTCATCAGGTTCAAGAAGTACTGGGCGTAATAGTACATCTCGGGCGTCTGGAAAAGGCCGTCCATGTCGCGCCGGGCGTCGGCGTAGCCGAGAAGCGAGTAGAGCCAGACGCCGTGGTAGATCGTGGCGTCCTCGATCTCCCAGTTGCCCCAGTTGTCGTCGCCCAGGGCCTTGCGCTGCATGTCCCAGGTCTTGACGTCGGGATCGTTGGGCAGGACCCGCACCGCCCAAGCCAGGTTCTCGGCCCGCAGGATGGAGCGGTTCATGGCCCCCCATTCCTGGGTCCGGAGCATGTAACCGATGCTCTCGGAGATGATCTTGGCGCACTTGGCGTCCTCGTCGGGCGTGAGCTGCTTCATCCGGCGCAGGTCCTCGTAAGCCCGAATGTAGCGCATGACGGTGAAGAAGTCGGACAGGGCCGGAACGGCATCGTCATAGTCGTAGCGCAGCTTGCGGGCCCAGTCGGGGAACTCCGAGCGGTAATCGCCGTAGGTCAGGAGGACTTTCTTGGCCCGGACGGCATACTCGGGCTTCCGCTCGCGTTCGAAGAGCTGGGCGTAGATCGAGGCCATTTCGAGCAGGCCGCCGGGGGACCGGTAGCCGAAGACGTTCTTGGGATCGAAGGATTTCCGCCAGGCGGCGATCATCTCGTCGTAATGGTTCCAGGCATAGTCGGCCGAGGCCCTGGCGTAAGCCAGGTACTGAGCCATCGGGACCGCTGTGATCGGAGCCTCTGGCGCGGCAGGAGCGGGAGTTGAGGGAAGAGCCCCGGTGTATGCCGTGGCCAAAACGACGATCAAAGCGGCGAAAAGCGAGCGGCGAAGCAGGGATGATTTCATGACGGAAGACCTCCGGATAGATAGGCAGGACGCACCGTTCCATCATATTCAATCGGCGACCCATCCTCAAGGGGAAATCGGGGGTCAGGTCTAAAGATTCAAGTTTTCTTATGACGCTTTTCAGTAAAAAGCGATGTATTTTGTCATAAGGGATGAGATATCTTGAATCTTCAGACCTGACCCCTATAATAAGCGCATGATCGATCTCCCCGCTCCCATCCGCCGCCTGGGCCGCGAGATGCGCTTGCCCAAGAGCGCCTTTCTTTTCCAATCCGATGAAGCGGCCGCGGCCTTCTATTTCGTCCTGAGCGGAGAGGTCCGCGTCTTCAAGCTGGATAAACAGGGCCGCGAGCTCGAAATCGCCCGCCTCGAAACCGGCAATTTCGTCGGCGAAGCCTTCGCCCTCGTCCGCGGCAAGTATCCGTTTTTCGCCCAAGCGTCACGCGCTGCCCGGGTCCTGGCCTTCCGGACGGCCGACGTGGAGCGGGCCATCATCGCCGACCCGGCCGCGGCCCGCTTCTTCGTTTCCCTCCTGGCCCGCAAGTGCGTCGCTCTGAGCCGCCGGGTCGAAAGCTTGGGCATGCGGACCGTTCGCCAGCGGATGGCGGAGTTCCTTCTCTCCCGTTGCGGCGGGGAGGGGGGATGCCGGATCGACCTGCCGATGGCCAAGGGCGAGCTGGCCAAGTCCCTGGGCACGGTCGGCGAGACTCTCTCCCGGACTCTTCGCCTGATGCGCGAGGAGAGCCTGATCGAGGTTCAGGGCAAGACCATTCGGGTTCTGAAATGCTCCGGTCTGAAGGCCTGCCTGGGCTGATCTCCCCCGATTCGCGTCGATTTGACCTTGGTCAAGGAAGGACGCCGGCCGGATCCCTTATAATTGCTCCGGGAGATCAACCATGGCCAAACGAAAGATAATCGAAATCGACCGCGATCTATGCAACGGCTGCGGCTTCTGCACCACCGCCTGCGCCGAAGGAGCCCTCCGGCTGGATAAGGAGGGCAAAGCCGTCCTGGTCCGTGAGCTCTACTGCGACGGGATGGGGGCCTGTCTGGATGTCTGCCCGACCAACGCGCTCAAAATCGTCGAAAGAGACGGCGATGCTTATGATCCGAAGGCGGCCTATAAGCACGTTTTAAAGGCGCGGGGGATGGATGCCGCCAAGAACGTTCACGGCCTCGAAGACGGAGACTCTGGCCACGGCAGCGGCTCTCACAAGGCGAAAGCCGAACGGCCGGCCGCCCCTCTTGCCTGCGGTTGTCCCGGCAGCATGGCCCGGGAGATCAAGCGCGACGAGATCGCATCGGAAAAAACAGTATCGGGACGATCCGAACTGACCCAGTGGCCGATCCAGCTCCATCTGGTTTCGCCGCTCGCCCCCTACCTTCAGGGCGCCGACCTGTTGGTCGCCGCAGACTGTACGGCGTTTTCGCTCGGCAGCTTCCACCAGGACTTACTCAAGAGCAAAAAGCTGGTCATTGCCTGTCCCAAGCTGGATGAAACAGAAGGCTACGTCGAGAAGCTGGCCGAGATCATCCGGACGAATAACATCCGCTCGCTGACCGTGGCCGTCATGACCGTGCCCTGCTGCGCGGGCCTCGTCCGAATGGTCGAAGACGCGGTGATGCTTGCGGGCGCGGACCTGCGTCCCCGCCGCACGGTCATCGGCATCGACGGCCGGATCGCGGACGGATGATACATTCGCGGCGCCAAACCCCGATTTTAAAATCGGGGTTATAAGCGCCGCTCAGTATTAACCCTACAAATACCCCGGGCTTCAGCCCGGGGTATCGAACGGGTTTATTAAAGATTCGTCTCCCGCGCCGGTCCGTAGAAGATCCCGTTGAAGAGCAGCTTGAACGTACCGTGCGGCTGGCCGCGGAAGGCGATCTCGGGCCCGAACAGGAAGAGCTTGCCCTTGGCCACGGGCGCTTCGATGGCCGCGATCCCGCGCCACAGGTAAGAATCTCCCCAGACCCAACCGCTGCGCAGGGGATTTTGGGACTCGAACCAGGCCACGGGGCGGAAGCCCTTGAGCCCCGCTTCCGGCAGCAGATCGAAGACCGGGCTGTTGTCGAAAAAGACGTCGGCGCGCTCGGGCATGCCGTAGGCCAGGGGGTTGGCCGTATCCACTTTAACCTGGAGGATCGATCCGGGAACGTAGAATTTCTGACTCGCCAGGGGGATCTCCCTGCCATCGGCCGATTTTTCCAACAAATGGTTGGCCACCGGCAGGCCGAGATGGTAAGCCAGGGCGGTCGAGCTCGCGATGGTGATCACCGTTCCCCCGTCTTCCAGGAATTCCTTGATCCGGGGAATGGTCTTGTCGGCCGTCACGCGGCCGACCCTGGACTGGAGCTCAGCCGGAAGGCCGGCCGGCGCGGGTGGCGTGAATCCGCCGCCGGAAGCGCCCCCCCGGCCCTGCCCGGCCGGAGCGGGGATGCCCCCGCCGACGAAGATCAAGACATCGTACTTGGCCGCCAGGCCGCCCGCGTCGAGGGCCGGGGCATAGACCACCTCGAACGGAAATTCGAACCGCTCCAGCGTCCAGCGCATCCATCCGGAATCCATCGAACCGCCGTACGTATCCCATAGCCCGATTCGGGCCGGTTTCAGTTTGAAAGCCCGGCCGGCGGGAGGGGCGTCGAGCGTTTCGGCGGCCAAACCGAGGTCCTTGGCGGCCTTCTCCAGGATGGCCAGAGCGGCGGGCTTGGCCGGGACGTAAATCGTTCCCGCCGGGTAGCTCCGTCCGTTGGCTTCGAGAGGATCGCCCAGCCAGTAGGCTTCAAGACCGGCTTTCAGCAGGCGGTTGACGGCGACGGCGGCGTCGTTGACCTGATGGCTGATCAGGAAGCCGGCGGCTTGGGCCGGGCCGGTGCCGAGATCGGCGGCCGGCGGCTTGGCCGGGCCGGTGATTTCCTGGAACGGCCCGTCGAAGGCGTCCAGAACGCGATCGAACCGGAGGCCCATCTGGAAGGCCACGGTCCAGCCCGCGCTGTCATAGGGCGGGCGGGGAGGGCCGCCCGGATAGGTGAAGTCGTTCGGATGATCCTGCGGCTCGAACATCGACATCAGGTGGGCCCGGAAGGCCTGGTCCGACTTGACGATGTAGGAGCCCGCGGGATAATTCTTGCCGCTCACGGCGAAGGCTTTCGTCGCCCGCTGCACGGCGATCCCGCTCTTGATCAGGGTGTTGACGAACTTCGTCGCGGTCAGGAAGTCGGGCTGATCGGACGGCAGGATGAAGCCGCGCGGGTCCCGTTTGGCCGGATCGCGCAAGGCCTCATAGTACTTGAGCGAAGCTCCGCCGCGCATACCCGGGCCCGGCCCGGCCCCGGGTCCGGCGGCGCCGGCCGGCGCGGCCCCGGCCCGGTCCTTGTCGACCCCGGCCTGTACGGCCGCCACGTCCCGCGGCTTGAAGGTCCAGGTGTCGGTCCGGCCCTTGGCGATGGCGTTGCGTCCCATCACGTAGCGGTTCCACAGGACGTCCTCGCGGCGCAGGGAGGCGAAGTTGAGGATGGCCTTGCAGGCGGTGATCGAATAGTCGATCGACTGCCGGAAATGCCATTTCTGGGGCATGATCGGGTAAGGATAATCGCCGGTCGGAAGGATCCGGCTCGGCAGGAAGGGTATGTCGTTCGGCGTCGGGCTGCCGATGATCTCGGTCAGGATGCCGATGACGTTGTGGAAGTAGCCGGTGCTGCGCAGGCCGCCGTTCCACCAGGTCGAGTAGCCGGCCCCGCCGCGCATGATGGCTCCGGGCTTGCCCTCGGCCGCGAACCGCTCGTGCATGGCCAGCCCGAGCAGGTCGGTGCCGATGGGGACGAGCGGGTCGAAGTCGTAATTGAAGGGATCGCGGAACGGGGGGCAGAAAAGCACCGTGCCGGCCGGGCCGGACTGGTGCTGGTTGTAGAGAAATTGGGGATGCCACTCGATGTAGAGCTGGCGGCTGACGGCCTCGCTTTCGGACTGCGTGACCATGTAGAAGTCGCGATTGTTGTCGTGCCCGATGTATTTCTGGTAGAGTCGGGGCAGGCCGCTCATCGAACGCTTAAGGGGGTCTTTCTCGCGCATGTACCAGTCGGCCACAAGCTCCAGCCCGTCGGGATTGGCCGGGCAGAGCAGGAGGATGACGTCATCCAGGAGGCGCAGGGTTTCGGCGTCCTTCCCGCTCGTCATCTGCCAGGCCAGCTCGATGATGGCCTGGCCGCCGACCACTTCGGTGGCGTGGAGGCCGCCGTCGACCCAGACGACGGCCTTGCCCTCGACGGCGAGCGCCCGGGCTTCGGCGTCCGTCAGGCCCTTGGCCAGGGCCAGCCGCCGGGCGATCGCCTTGTAGCGGTCGAGCCTGGCGAGGTTGGCCGGCGAGGAGATGACGGCCATGACCATGGTCCGGCCCTCCTCGGTGCGGCCGATGTCGACGACGGTCATCCGGTCGGATTCCGCATCCAGCTTTTTCCAGTAAGCGATGAGCTGGGTGTAATTGATCATCTTGTAATCATCGCCGACCGCGAAGCCGAAGTGCTTTTGGGGCGAGGTCGGGCCCGCGGCCGCGAGAGCGGCCGGAATGAAACAGGCCAGGATGAGGACGAGGGCGGGAATCCGTTTCCAGGAAGACATGGACACCTCCGGACGGAACGAGGGAATCAGAGCCAGGATTTATATCAGAGTCACGCGACGGGTGTCAAAAAAAGCCCTACCCTCACCGAAGGCGATGAGGGTAGGGCGGCGCGGCGCGGGTTCAAAGACAGGGTCAGTTGAACATCTTCTTGACGATGTCGACCAGGCCGAGTGCGTAGTCGACCTGCTGGAAGCCGATCTTGCCCTTCTCGGCGATCTTGCTGAAGCGGCCGTCCTTGTTGCTGTCCTTGGTCACGACGATGAAGTCGGCCAGGGGAGCGACGGCGTCGATCATCCGCTCGTTGTCGCTGCCGGCCGGGCCGCGGCCGGCTTCGCCGCCGACGTGGACGGCGACGAGGAAGATCTTGTTTTTCTTGCAGTAGTCGACCAGCTTCTTGACCCGGGCTTCCTCGGTGTCGATGGTCAGGCCGGAGGCGCCCATGCCCTTGAGGCTGGCGCCGATGGCCACGAGGCAGGCCTTGAAGGGCGTGCCCTTGGGAAACTTGGCCAGGTCGGTCGTGCTCTCCACGTGGAAGCCCTCGGCCGACTGCTTGTTGCCCAGGCCGACGCCGGCCGCGACCATCTCGGGGGTCGGGACGTCGCAGTAGTCGTACTTGATGTCCGCTTCCTCGAGTACGATGTTCAGGGCGTTGACGTCGTTGCTCTGCCCGGCCGACGTGGTCAGCACGGGCAGCTTGGCCTTGGGAACGGCCGTCTGTCCGGCGGCTAAAGTGACGACCGAGGCGGCGGCGAATAGAATGACGAGTGCTTTTTTCATGTCTTGACTCCTTAGGCGGTTTCCCTGCCTATTATAACGCTCCGGACGCCGGACGGCGAGTCCGCCGTCAGCGGCGGGGCCCGCCCGGAGCCGCGTCTTCCTGCAGCCAGGCGTCGACCATGCGGACCGCCTTGTTCCACTGGGCGTCGTAGGCGTTGACCCGATCCCGGGTCCGTTTCTCGGAGTTGTAGAAGGCCAGGTGGTTGTACTTGACCAGCAGCTTGTCGCCCAAGTCCCACCAGCCGGCCACGATCTTGTCGTTCAGATCGATGACCGTCTTGGTCAGGTACTCGCGGGCCTTGGCCGGACTCTTGGCGTAGAGGGCCACGGCCTGCTTGTCGATCTCGGGGATCTTCTGCAGGGCGCCGCCTTCAAACTCGACCAGGGCCTTCTGGACGTCCTTGATGGCCTGGTTGTAGATGACCTGGACGTGGTAGTCGACGTAGTCGGAGGCCCAGCGGGCGGAGGCCCGGTTGAAGACGAAGTGGTCGCCGACGGTGAAGGACTTGGGCACGGCGTTCATGCCGGCGTAGAGCGGCATGTAGCAGGCGGTGTCCTGGACTCCGAAGGCCACCCAGACGATGCCGCCGATCTCGTTGGGCAGGCCGGGCCGGCACTGGACGAGACTGGTGTACTCGACGTTGGACACGCTGATCTTGCGGGTGCCGCGCCAGTAGTTGGGGTTCTGGAAGGGGCCGCCGCGGATGCCCTGGATGGGATCATAGGGCGTGCCGTAGGACTTGTCGCGCGTCCAGTTCATGACGTCCTGGGGCGAGAGCTTCTTGTCGGGCTTGACCGAGAAGGGCAGGTCCATGTTTTCCGTGGCGGGGCTGATCTTGAGGGACGGGGCGTTGCCGGCCAGGAACCGCCACAGCCTCTGGCGGCTGCCGTTCGAACTCTGGGCCGAGCCGGGGGCAGGCGAATAGGCGCGCTTCCAGCTGAAGGGCTTGCCGGAGGCCGGGTCGTAGAGCTTGTTCTCGACGGCGCAGGAGACGACGTTGGGCGAAGCCAGGAAATTGTCCTTGTCGTCCAGGTTGATCTCGCCGATACGGGACTCGTTGGGGCAGACGCTGATGTGGTCGTCGGGCACCCTCTGGGCGCACCAGACCGCGCCGGGTTTACCGGTCTCGGGCGTCCACAGCGGGCCGACGGGCATGATTTCGAAGATCCAGACTTCGTTGGGGTCGGACACGGCGAACATCTCGCCGTCGTCGTTGAAGCCGTAGCCGTAGGTCTCGGCCAGCTTGCCCATGACCTGGATGCACTCGCGGGCGGTCTTGCTCCGCTCCATGCCCAGCAGGGACAGCATGGTCAGGTCGATCTTGGCCGACGGCGTGTTGTTGATCAGCTTGCGGATCGTGCCGATAGTCGACTCGGAGATGGCCACCTGGTTCTCGTTCATATAGCCGAACATGCCGTGGTGGTAGGCGTAGGTGTGGGGGACTTCGGGGATGGAGAATCCGGTGTCGCCCTTGGTCGGGGCGACCACCCACTTGGTGCCCTCGGCCCAGGTGGTGTACTGGTTGATGTGCCAGATCTTGCGGACCGAGCCGGGCTTGTGGTCGGCCGCGGGGACGTGGCCCCAAGTCCAATCGCAGGTGCCGCAGTCGCAGGTGTGGGTGGTCATCGTCGACCCGTCGGTCGACGCGCCCTTGCCGACCATGATGACCGTGCAGGCCTCGCGGTCGGGAGTCAGGGTCAGGTCCGGAGCGTCCGTCCGGGCCGGCCCGACGAAGGCATAGGCGCCGGCCAGCAGGCCGACGATCAGGGCGGCCGCGGCCGCCCAGCTCTTCGGGTGTCTCATCGTGCCTCTCCTTTTTTAATTTTCAAGCGCCGCATCGACGACGCGGACGGCCTTGTTCCAGAAGGGGCTGAACATTTGGACTCGCCCCCGGGTCCGTTTCGCGCCGTCGTAGAAAGCGAAGTGGTTGTATTTGACGAGCAGGGCGTCGCCCAGGTTCCACCAGGCGGCCACGACCTTCTCGGCGTTCTCGTTGCTGAACTTGGTCAGGAGCTTGACGGCCTCGGCCGGCGACTGGACGTAGAGGGCCTGGGCCCGCTTGTCGATCTCCGCCATCCTGGTCAGGGCCCCGGTCTCCCATTCCTGCTGGGCCTTCTGGACGTCCAGGATGGCCTGGTTGTAGATCGGCTGGACGTGGTAGTCGACATAGTCGGAGGCCCAGCGGGCGGAAGCCCGGTTGAACTCGAAGTGGTCGCCGACGTTGAACGACTTGGGGATGGACGTCGTGCCGGCGTAGAACGGCATGAAGCAGGCCGTGTCCTGGGCGCCCCAGGACAGCCAGACGACGCCGCCGACCGGGTCGGGAAGCCAGGCCCGGCTCTGGGTGACCGTGGTGTACTCGACGTTGGATACGCTGATCTTGCGGGTGTTGGCCCAGTAGTTGGGGTTGGCGAAGGGGCCGCCCCGGATGCCGGCGACCGGGTCGAAGGGCGTGCCGTAGGACTTGTCCCGGGTCAGGGTCATGACGTCCTGGGCCGACAGCTTCTTGTCCGGCTTGACGGCGAAGGGGAAGTCCATGTTCTCGAGGTCGGTCCGGAAATTCTTGGAGGGAGCCACGCTCGCGAAGAACCGCCACATCCTCTGCCGCCGGCCGTTCGAGCTCAAGGCGCTGCCGGCGCCGGGCGAGTAGGTCCGCTTCCAGTTGAAGGGCCGGCCGGAGGCGGGGTCGTAGAGCTTCTGCTCGACGGCGAAAGAAACGGCGTTGGGCGAGGCCAGGAAGAAGTCCTGGTTGGCCAGATCGATCTCGCCGATGCGTGATTCGTTGGGGCAGACGCTGACCATGTCGTCGGGCACCCGCTCCGCGCACCAAACGGCGCCCGGCTTGCCGCTCTCGGGCGTCCACAGCGGCCCGGCCGCGAAGATCTCGAAAATCCAGACTTCCCTGGCGTCGGCCACGGCCAGCATCTCGCCGCCGTCGACGAAGCCGTAGCCGTACTTTTCGGCCAGACCGCCCATCAGCTTGATCGCCTCGCGGGCGGTCTTGCAGCGCTCCATGGCCAGCAGTGTCAGCATGGTGATGTTGACCTTGGCGGTCTGGGTCGGATTGTCGAGCTTGCGGACGTTGCCGATGGTCGACTCTCCGATGGCCAGCTGCTGGTCGTTCATGTAGCCGAAGACGCCGTGCATGTAGCCGTAGGTGTGGGGGACCTCGGGAATGGCGACCCCGTTGAAGTCCTTCTTGATCAGGTCCCACTTCAGGCCTTCCTTGGGCGGCCAGGCCTTCATTTGGGAGATGTTGTAGAACTTGCGCGTCTCGCCGGGCTTGTGGTCGGCGGCCGGGACCTTGCGCCAGGTCCAGTCGCAGGTGCCGCAGTCGGCGGTGTGGGTGGTTATGACCGAGCCGTCCGTCGAGGCGTCCTTGCCGACGATGATGACGGTGCAGGCTTCGCTTTGCGGTGCGAAGGCCGGGGCCTCGCCGGCGGACGGCCGCGGCGGCAGGAGAAGGAAGACGGCCGCGGCGGCCAGCAGGGCCGAGGCCGCGGCGACGGAAAAGGGAAGGCGGTGCGATCGCTTCATCAATGAGCTCCTTGTCCGCGGGGCGATTCTACTCGTAGTGGATCCGGCCCGGCTCGGCCTTGGCCGGATCGTGGAAGTACTTGCCGACGCCGTCGCGGACGAGGTCGGCGTACTTGGGCGCTCCGCTCAGGCGGATGGCCCGGTCGGGCGTCTTCTTGCTGAACTGGCGGATGATCTCCAGGGTCGTGCTCATGTGCTGGCCGACCCGCTTATCCATCGGCCAGCCGTTCGCGTCATAGGAGACGAAGAGCTTCTTCTTCTTGGCCAGGCTCAGCAGGAAGGGATCCTTGCCGTCGAGAAGGAGCTTGACCGTCTTGGGGCCCGTGGGCTGGTCCAGGAAGGGGATGGGCGCTTCGAGCAGGAACGGCAGGGTGTTCGAGAAGTCGCCGATTTCGCGATGGGACAGGCCGCGGAAGTTCTGCGGCGAGGGCTCGACGTGGCTGTCGAAGCCTTCCATGGCCTTGACCATCATGGACGCCAGGGTGGCGAACTTGGCCGACTTCTGGGGAGCGACGATGCAGTTTGTGACCGGGAACATCGTCTCGGCGCCGTGGAAGTCGAAGGCCAGGTCGATCTTTTCCTTGCGCATCAGCTCCATGGCCGCGTAGGTCACGCGCTCCATCATCGGGCCGTTCGGCCGGCCGGGCCAGGTCCGGTTGGTATTGCGGAGGTCGAGGTAGGACAGAAGCTGCTTGTCGGGGTAGTGGATGTAGACGTCCGGATCGGGCCAGGACTCGAGCGGCGAGGCGTCGCGGGTGCCCATCCGGAAGCGGACCCGGCCCCAGTCGGTGGGGATGTCGTAGTAGAGCGGGTAGCCGTCTCCGGCCTTGGTGTTCCGGCTGGCCGAGACGTTGATCGTCGGGATGATATAGAGCGTTCCCTTCTGGACCACGGCGTTCTCGATCAGGATCTTGACGGCCAGGTATCCGGCCGGTTCGTTGGCGTGGGTATTGGCCATGATCAGGGCCTTGCCGCCCGGCTCGGCGCCTTCCATGACGAAGACGTCGGCGTCCACGAAGCGGCCCTTGAGGCCGGGCGAATAGTCGGACAGCTTGATGACCTTGGTCACGCCCGGGCCGGCCACGAAGGGCGTGCCGAAGTGGCGGTGCTTGAAGAGCGGCACGCCGCCGGCGACGGTCAGGGCGGCCGCGAGGACGGCCAGGACGATCTTGACCCGGACGGGATGAGCCAGGGGCTTGGACTCCGGGGCGCTCATTTGACCCTCAGAAGGCGGAGGACGAGCGGGATCATGACCAGCAGGCCCAGGATCATGTCGTTGGCGCTTTTCTTCTCGCGGATGAGGTTCCAGCCGAGAAGGCAGACCAGCGCGGCCGTTATCAGGTAGTAAAAGATCATGATGACGTTCATGGCGGGGCTCCTCACATGCTCCATTTGACCAGGAAGGACAGCTTGGCGCTGTAGACGACCATCAGGATGCTGGTGATCGTGATGACCAGCCAGGGCACCCAGGTCTGGCGGAGGAAGGACCAGTACGTGCCCTTGTAGTCCGAGACCATGACGCTCAAGCGGCCGATCAGAGCCGTCGGCGGCAGGCCGTCGCCCAGCGGCCAGAGAATGCTCAAGCCGGCGATGGCCACCGTGGCGTGCAGCCCGATCGAGTCGAAGAACCAGATCAGCGGGATGCCCAGGATGGCCGCCGCGCCGTAGGTCAGGACGCCTTCGGAGACGGGGATGATGACGGCCAGTCCGATAAAGAGGAGGACGAGCGGGATGGAGATGACCGCGTACGAGATCATGCCCCGCACTCCGGTGGCGGTCATGATCTGCTGCAGCATGCCGACGACGATCATGGTGGCCAGGAGGGGCAGGAGGCGCTTCATGGTGTTGAGGGCCAGCTTCAGGACGTCGGGCTTCCTGGGGCTGACCAGCCAGGCCGTGAAGGCGGCCGCGCTGAACTCGAGAGGCAGCCCGAAGATGGGAGTCGCGAACGGCCAGGTCCGGTTGGCGATGACCATGCCGAAGAAGACGACGAACGGCACGAGCACGCGCCAGCCTTTCATCCCGGGCGGGACCGGGGGCAGGGCGGCCAGGGCGGCGGCCTTGTCCATGCCGCCTTCCTTTTTAAGCCCCAGCCAGAGGACGGTGAACGTGCCCAGGATGAGGACCGGGATGCCCAGCGTGTAGGTGAACCCGACGTAGGGGATGGCCGTCCCGGCGCACAGGATCATGGCCCAGATGTTGACCGGGGGCGCGGCCGCCGCCAGGCCGGCCACGATGAACAGGATCGCGGCCGTCTTGCGTTCGGGGATGCCCAAGGCCTTCAGGGCCAGGGCCACCGGCGCGCCGACGACGAGGATCGAGACGCTGCCGGCTCCCGTCAGGGCGCCCGGGATCAGGATGATGATCATCAGCACCAGCAGGGCGACGACCCGGACGTTGTAGAAGAGCTTGATCGCCCCCCGGACGACGTAGTTGACGCCGCCCGACTCGCTGACCAGGGCCATGAAGAACGTGGCTGTGGAAAAGACGAGCATGACGTCGAGGTAGGGGAACATGCCCTCGACGAGATGGCGGGGGAGTTCGCCGAGCGGCGGCGTTTTGAGGAACGCGCCGCCCAGGCCGCCCGCGACGGCGGCCGCCAGGATGCTGAGCTCGACGGATAGCTTCTTAAGACTGGCCACCGCGTAGGCGGCCACCATGAGGAGGAGCAGGACGCCGATTTGAAGGGTCATGTTGACTCCAAGCGGGCATTGTAGACCGTGGGGGGGGAACGGTCAAGCCGAGGCCGAGGAGCGTTACGATGGCCCTGAGTTGCGAAGTTGTTTTAGAGGGATCCAAAACCAAAGAGCGGAATGACGACCGTCACATAGTATGTCATGCCGCCGAAATCCATCTTTAAAGGGCTGCCGTCCAAAACCGTGAGAATCCCCGTATAGCCCACCGCATCGGGGTCGTAGTCATTTATTTTCGTCGTCACGTTCACTTCATCGATGAAGGCTTTGTTCCAACGGACCCCCACATACGCCACGCCCAAAATTTTAAGGCCGCCTCCGAGAGATAAATAAGGCGATTTCCCGCTGTATTCATCCCGGAGCTGAATGATCGAATTATCGGAGAATTGGTATTTCGCGCCCGATAAGACGAGCGTGCCCAATCGGACTTCGCCGAAAACGGCCAATCCGGATTGTCCCCAGTGGAACGGCCCTTCCTTTTCTTTTATGATCGGAAGGATGGCTCGGCCCATCACGCCGTAAGCCATGGTCGGGAAAACGAATTTGTACTTGCACTCGTCTTTGACGTAAGAAGGCACGTCGTAGCCCCACCAAGCGCCCCCATTGTAATACCATGAGGTATAGCCGCCTCCCGAAACCGTATAACTGCGACTTGCGCCTTGAGCATTGATTCCCGCCCAGTCAAAGAAGATCCCGCCCTGAAAGTAGTCGGTCACGCTGACAAGGAAATTGGCGCCTAATGTGATCGCCTCGTAGGACCAGTAAGTCGCGTCCTCGCTTTTGCAGAGCTGCTGGCTCAATTGGAACGCGGCCTGGCTGTCTTCGGTATCGCGATAGGCGGTCAACGATGTGTTGACTTCCAGGCTGAGTCGAATCATCTTTTTTTTCGTCCCGGCTTCCGACACGGCCAAACAGGAAAAGAAGACGAGAGCCCAGCATAAGATTTTTTTCATTTCAGTGCTCCCTTCGCTTATGAAGACGAATCGATTGGCGCAAAAGAAATCCCTTTTGCTCCGTTATTAAAAGTCAACAGTCGACGGAATATAGTACGCGAATCAACGGAATGTCAAGGCAAAAAGCTTTTCCCTGAAGGAGAAATTCTCCCTTTACTGAAATTGACCGGTCCGCTCGACTCGTCTATGATGAGCCCGATTCTCCCATGGTTGAAGTCTTCCGCTCGTCTTCAAGGCTGCGCGCGGCGACGATCCTCGCGGTTGGAGCCGTCTGCCTCCTGGCCTCCGGCTGCCGCCGGTCCGAGCCGTTCGCGCGCGGCGGCTTGGGCTTCGACGACCGCGTCCGCTACGCCATATGGGGCCGCCTGGCGACGGTCGAGGATCCGCCGCTCGTCTGCGCGGCGGGCGAACCGATCATCGCCTCGGCCGCGGTGCGGGACTTCTACCAGGCCCGCTATTTCCGCCCGGCCTGGAGCCGGGGGGGCGATCGGGTCGCGGCGGTGGACGATCTTCTGGCCGCCATCCGCGCCGCCGGCCGCGACGGTCTCAACCCCGATGACTATCACCTGCGCGTCCTGTCCCGCCCCCAGGGCCGGAAAGAGACCGTCTTGCGGGCCGAGACGGACCTGCTTCTGACCGATGCCTTTCTTCTGTTCGCCTCCCACCTGGCCGACGGCAAGGTCGACCAGGATGCCCGGCGGGCCCGCTGGGACGGACGATCTTCCAAGGCCGATCTTGCGGCGGCGCTCGAGCGGGCGCTGGCCGGAGGGGATTTGCGGCAGGAGCTCCGCGCCCTTGCGCCCGGGCATGAATACTACGCCGCTTTGCGCCGAAGCCTGGAGCGATACGAAGTCTTGTCCCGCCTGGGCTGGGCGGGGGTTCCGGCCGGCCTCGATCTCGCGCCCGGCGATTCGGACGGCGCCGTCGCGCTCATAAGATCGCGACTGGCGGCCGAGGGCCGGGCCGCCCGGGAGAAGCCGGAAAGAATCGACCTCTTCGACGAATCCCTGGGAGCGGCCCTGTGCGGCTTCCAGCAAAGGCACAGCCTTCCCCAGACCGGCCGGCTCGACGCCGCGACCCGAGCCGCCCTCAACGTCCCGGCTTCGGAACGGGCCCGCCAGATCGTCCTCAACCTCGAGCGCTGGCGCTGGCTGCCCGCCGACCTCGGGCCGCGCTACGTCATGGTCGACGTCGCGAACTTCGAGCTCTTCGTCATGGACGCGGGCCGCGAGGTGATGCGGATGAAGATCGTGGCCGGCACCCAAGTCTGGCCGACCCCGTGCTTTTCCAGCCGGATGACCGACATCGTCCTCAACCCTTCCTGGAACACGCCGCCCCGCGTTCTGGCCAAGGAGCTGGTCAGGTACATCCGGGCCGACCCGAACTACCTCAAGTCCAACGACATGTACCTTTTCCGAAAGCAAGGCCAGGAGGAGATGCTGGTCGACCCCGGTTCCATCGACCTGGCCGCGGTGACCGAGCGGAACCTGGATTTCCGGCTCGTCCAGATGCCCGGGCCGAAGAACGTTCTCGGCAAGGTCAAATTCAGCCACCCCAACCGCTACGACATCTATCTGCACGACACGCCCTACCGCTCCGATTTCGGGCAGGCCGTCCGGACGTTCAGCCACGGCTGCATGCGGGTCGAGCGCCCGCTCGAGTTCGCCGCCTACCTTCTGGGAGGCGAGCCGCGCTGGACGCCGGAGCGGGTCCAGGAGATGATCGATCCGGGGGAAGAGCAGACGGTCTTCATCCAGAGGCGGATCGCCGTGCACGCGTTTTCGGGCACGGCCTGGCCGCTTCCGGATGGCAGCATCCACTTCCGGCCCGACATCTATGCCGCGGACGGCTGGCTGGACGCGGCCCTGGCCGAGAAACCGCCGGCCGGACCGGTCGGCGTCCGGCACGAATTCGACGATTGACGGCCGGCACTCCGAATCGCTTCGTTTTCCCGGAAACGGGGGATGAGGCTAGAACAAAATCCGGTGCGGGATTCCGGCTTCCCGCAGGGCCTTGGCCAGCGCCGTTTTCCGTTCGCGGAAATAGGCGTCGGTCAGCGCCTCGCCGAAGCCGTGCCGCTCGGCCAAGGCTCTGACTTGGGGGACATAATTCATCCGGTCGACCAAAACCTCGTCGACCTTGCCCGCCAGGAGCCCGACCAGGCGGACATGGTCGCCCGGAATGATCGGGCCGATAAAGGCGGCGGTGCGAACGCCCGCTTCGTGGAAGCGGGCCAGGGCTTCGATCCGCTCCAGCGGAGAGGAAGCCCGCGGCTCGAAGAGCCGGGCGGTCTTCTCGTCGTCGGTGGTGATCGAGATCGTCACGTTCCTGTCCGGGATCGAACGGATGAGATCAAAATCGCTCAGGATGCGGGCCGATTTGGTCTGGATGGTGACGGGGTGCCCCGCCCCGCGCAGGATCTCCAGGCAGGCCCGGGTCAGCCCAAACCGCTCTTCGATCGGCTGGTAGGGATCGCAGACGGAGGCGAGCCAGATCATGCCCGGCTTGGCCCGGCGGATCTGCCGGGCCAGGAGTTCGGGGGCGTTGACCTTGGCGTCGACGAACGTTCCCCACGGCTCGCTGTGCCCGGAATAGCGGGGGATGAAGAGCGCGGCGTAGCAGTAGCGGCAGCCGACCTCGCAGCCGGTATAGGGATTGACGCAGTAGTCGTAGATCTTGGAGGCGTTGAGGATCGACTTGGCTTGGACTTCGCGGAGGATCATACGGCCGTATTATAGATTTATCTCCTGCTTCCGGGAAACGCGGTTCGGAGTATCCGATCCGCTTGAATTATCCCGCCGCTCCCGCTAGGCTAAGGCTGCACCGCCCGCTCAGGAGGAGGCTCGCATGAAATGGTGGACCGAGGCCCGCTTCGGCATGTTCATCCACTGGGGGCTGTACGCCCTGCCGGCCCGGCATGAATGGGTCAAGAACCGGGAGCACATCACCGACGCCGACTACCGGATGTATTTCGACCAGTTCAACCCGGACCTCTATAACCCGAAGGAATGGGCCCGCGCGGCCAGGGCCGCCGGGATGAAATATTTCGTGATCACGACGAAGCATCACGATGGGTTCTGCCTGTTCGACTCGAAATTCACCGACTACAAGGCCACCGCCACGCCCTACGGCCGGGACCTCATCGCCCCGCTGGTCAAGGCCATGCGAGAGGAGGGCCTCAAGGTCGGGTTCTACTATTCCCTGATCGACTGGCACCATCCCGAATACGTCGTGGACCGCAACCATCCCCAGGCCGGCGATGCGGCTTACCGCGAGACGGCCAAGGGCCGTGACATGAAAAAGTATGCCGCCTACATGCGGGACCAGGTCCGCGAGATCCTGACCAACTACGGCTCGATCGACTGCCTGTTCTTCGATTTCTCCTTCCCCGGCCCGGACGGCAAGGGGCGGGCCGATTGGGAGTCGGAGAAGCTGCTGGCCATGATCCGCGAGCTGCAGCCGGACATCCTGATCAACGACCGGCTTGATCTCCTGGACGTCCCGGGAGGCTGGGACTTCCGCACGCCCGAGCAGTTCATGCCCAAGGAATGGGTGACCATGAACGGGCGGAAAGTGCCCTGGGAAACCTGCCAGACATTCTCGGGAAGCTGGGGCTACCACCGCGACGAAGGCACCTGGAAGAGCGTCCGCCAGCTCGTCGCCATGCTCATCGAGGTCGTCAGCAAGGGCGGGAACCTCCTGCTCAACGTCGGGCCGACCGCACGCGGCGTATTCGACGACCGGTCCATGGAGCGGCTGGAGGGGATCGGCCGCTGGATGAAGTTCCACGACCGCGCGATCACCGGCTGCACGCAGGCCCCGGCCGAATTCCTCAAGCCCGACAACGCCCTCCTGACCTATAATCCGTCAACCAAGAGGCTGTACGTCCACGTCCTGGAGTGGCCCCTGGGGACAATGACCCTGGAAGGGCTGGGCGGCAAGGTCCGCTACGCCCAGCTCCTCAACGACGCTTCGGAAATCGCGTTCAAGGACGCCTCGAACCCGCGCGACCTCGGCTACCTGGGCTTCCTGCCGGGCGACCGCAAGGATGACGACGGCGGCGCCGTCCTTCTTCGCCTTCCCGTCGTCAAGCCGAACGCGGAAGTGCCGGTCATCGAAATCGTTTTGAAGTAACGGACGTCGCGTTCAAAAAGATACCGGGAGGCGAGTATGAGCCGCAGGCTTCGAAACTTTCCCGCGGCGGCGTATCTTCTCTTCCTCGCGGCCGCGGCCGCTTCAGCCGCGGCCTACGCCGGGCGGACGCCGCAAGCCGTCGAAATCAAGGTTACGGACTTCGGCCTCAGGCCTGACAGCCGCGCCAACGCCGTCCCGGCCGTGATCAAGGCCCTGCAGGCCTGCCGGCGCCTCGAGAACCCCGTCCTCGTCTTTCCGGAAGGGCGCTATGATTTCTGGCCCGTTCCGGACCTCCAAAAGGAATACTTCGAATCCAACACGACGGACAACAATCCCAAGCGGTTGGCCGTCTTCATCGACGCGTTCTCCCGTTTGACCGTGGACGGCGACGGGTCGGCCTTGGTCTTCCACGATCGGATCCAGCCCTTCACCGTGGACCGCTCCTCCGACGTGGTCATCCGGGACTTGAGCATCGATTGGGACATTCCCTTGGGCGCCGAGGCCGTGGTCGAAGCGGCCGACGAAGAATACCTCGACTTGCGGCTCGACGTCCGGCAGTTCCCCTACCTCATCGAAAACGGCAAGCTCATTTTCGCCGGCGAGGGCTGGAAGAGCGCCTGGTGGGGGACGATGGAGTTCGACGGCCGGACCCTGCGGGTCGTTCCGGGGACGGGCGACGCCGGCTGTCTCGGCCGCGATTGGAGGGCATACCGGGCCGAGGAGCTGGAGCAAGGCCTGATCCGGCTGCACAGGCGTTTCGACCGCAGGCCCCAGCCGGGCAACATCCTGATTCTCCGCCACGGCGAACGGGACCATGCCGGCCTCTTCCTCTCCGACAGCCGGAACGTGACCGTCGAAAACGTCGACCTCCACCATTGCGCCGGCCTGGGGCTCCTGGCCCAATTCTGCGAGAACGTCACCCTGCGCGACTACAACGTTGTCCCGTCTCCCGCCCGCAGGGTTTTGTCGGGCCACGACGACGGGGCGCATTTCTCCAACTGCCGGGGGCTCGTCCGGATCGAAAAGTGCCGCTTCCACGGCCTGATGGACGATCCGATCAACGTCCACGGGACGAGCGCGCGGATCGTCGCCCGGCCCGCGCCCGACCGGCTGATCGCCCGCTTCATGCACGACCAGTCGACGGGGATGCGCTGGGGACGCGCCGGCGACCGGGTCGGCTTCATCGAGAACGACTCGATGCGGACGCTCGGCGAGGGCGTCTGCGCCGACTGGAAGGCGAGGGATCGGGACACCTTCGAGATCCGGTTCCAGGCGCCGGTGCCGGCCGGGATCGAGCCGGGCGACGCCCTGGAAAACCTGACCTGGGCGCCCGCAGTGGAGATCCGGGACTGCCGCTTCGACTCCAACCGGGCCCGGGGCGTGCTGATCTCGACGCCGGGCCGGGTGGTGATCGAGTACAACCGCTTCGAGTCGAGCGGCTCGGCCATCCTCATCGCCGGCGACGCGAACCAATGGTACGAATCAGGCGCCGTCCGGGACGTCGTCATTCGCCACAACGACTTCGCCCCGCCCTGCCTGACCTCGATGTACCAGTTCTGCGAGGGGATCATCAGCGTCTTCCCGGAAATCCCCAAGCCCGATCCGGCCTATCCCTTTCACCGCTCGATCCGGATCGAGGACAACACGTTCTACCCCTTCGACTACCCGGTCCTTTACGCCAAATCCGTGGCCGGGCTGACGTTTTCACGCAACCGTCTGGTCCGCAGCCGGGCCTTCCAGCCCTTCCACGCCCGCCACGCCGGGCTGACCTTCGAGTTCTGCCAGGGCGTCCGCGTCGAGGACAATGTGATGGAAGGCGACGTCCTGGGCCGGACCATCGCGCTGGCGGGAACGCCCGGCTCGGAATTGACGGTCGGGCCGAACCAGGCCTGGACGCGATAAGGGCCGGGATCAGCCTTTCTGCCAGGCGGGCTTGTGGTCGTAGACCCAGCGGTAATAATCGGCCCGCTTGAGCCCGGACGCCGCCTCCTCGTCCAACAGGAAAATGGTCCGCGGGTGCATCTGCAGGATGGAGGCCGGGACCATGGCCGTGATCGGGCCTTCGGCCGCGGCGGCGACGGCGGCGGCCTTCTTCTTGCCGAAGGCCAGGAGCAGGCAGGTCCGGCTTTCCATGATCGTTCCGATGCCCATGGTGATGACATGGCAGGGGACGCGATCCGGGCCGCCGAATGCGGCGGCGTTGTCCCGCCGGGTCCGCTCGGTCAGGGTCTTGATCCGGGTTCGCGAAGCCAGCGACGAGGTCGGCTCGTTGAAGCCGATGTGCCCGTCCGAGCCGATGCCCAGGACCTGGAGATCGATGCCGCCGCAGGCGCGGATCGCCGCCTCGTAGTCGCGGCAGGTCTTTTCGACGTCGGGAGCCAGGCCGTCGGGGATGTGGATGGACGCGCCCGGGACGTTGAGGCCGTCGAAAAGATGCCGCTTCATGAAGGCGTGGTAGGAGGCGGGATGCTCCGGATCCAGGCCGATATACTCGTCCAGGTTGAAGGTCCGGATACGGCTGAAGTCGAAACCGTCGCGGCGGCGCATCTCGACCAGTTCGGCGTACAGGGGGATGGGAGAGCTGCCGGTGGCCAGGCCCAAGACCGCGTCGGACTTGCGGCGGACGAGGCCGGCGACGAGACGCGCTCCGGTCAGGCTGGCGAGCCGGACATCCGGCTGGATGATGATTTCCATGGGACGAATGAAATTATATCATTCCGCTCGGGACCATGCCAGCGGCCGGGCCGCGCCGGCGGCGCGAAAATATCCCCTCTCATCCCGATGGGAATTGTCCGGAAAATCGGGTACAATCCGAACGGAAGGGCAAGGAACGAGGAGACCACCATGAGTCAAACGAAAAAGGGCCGGGCCGCCGATCCGGTCAAAACGGCCTTGGCCGACGAACTCAAAGACCGGGACCGGACCCTGGTGCTCTTTTACGCCGAGTGGTGCCCGTTCTCGCTCCGCTTCCTGCCCCATTTCGAAGAATTCGCCGGGGAACACCCCGGCGAATGCCGGATCATCGAGATCGGCGAGGATCCGGAAGCCTGCGAGGCGTATGCCATCGAAGTCTACCCGACCGTTCTGGAGTTCCAGAACGGCCGCCTCCTGAAGCGGCTGGACGCCACCCCGGGTGTCGGCCTCAGCCCGGCCCAGCT
>JAQULS010000028.1 GCA_028749235.1 Acidobacteriota bacterium
GGCAAACCCCTCAGCGACCCCAAGGCCGTGAGCGTCCCCGCGAAAGATCTCGCTCCCCTGGCCGGCGTCTACGCCAACGCCTGGAAAGAAGAGTTCAACGTTTGGGTGAACGCGACGAACGTCCAGATATCCGGCCCGGGGATCGGCCGCGTGACGGTTCTACCCCTCTCGCCCGATGTTTTCTTCATATCCGGCTCTCAGGCTCGGATCGAATTCAAGCGCAACGCCAAGGGGGTTCCGAACGAGGCTTCGTACAAAGCCGGCTACGGCCCTGATCTTCGCTTCATCCGCACGGCCAAGCCCCTGCCTGGAGAGCGCAAAGCCGTCGCGATCGACCCCAAGCTCCTCGACCTATACGCAGGCGAGTACGAGCTCCAGCCGGGATTCACCGTCAAGTTCTTCCGCCAGGGGGGCAAGTTCATGACCCAGGCCACCGGGCAGGGCGCCGTTGAGATCTTCCCCGAATCCGAGACCAAGTTCTTTCTCAAAGTCGTGGACGGCCAGGTCGAGTTCATCAAGGACGCGGCCGGCAAGGTTACGAGCATGGTGCTGACCCAGAACGGCAGGGCCATGCCGGCCAAACGGATCGAGAAGTAAGAGGGGCGGATAAAACGCCGCTTATACGAAAATACCGACGAAGTAAGAAGCGTCGATCAAAAAGAAAAAGATAATTTGCCTGCGAATCCTTTATAGACCGGCCCGAAATCAAGCCCTAACGATTGATCATCGCCGACAGGCAAATTCAACATATGCGCGTTCATATTCGCATGTTTTCTGTTGATTCTAGCAGCGGAATTTGGAGCGTCTATCAGGGACCATACCTCAGCCAATACAAAAACTCCAGCCCCAATCCAATTCGATAGACTAGGTTGCGTATGCGCATGAAATCCATCACTTTCCCAACGTCCACCATATAAGTCTTCATTAATAAAAACTACTAATCCTCCGATAAAAAGGATTTGTTGTATTACGCCTTTTATTATTTGGCCATTATAATATTGCCCAACTCCTGGAATTAGAGATAATGCACAGGCAAGCATTGGAGACTTATTCTTCAGTGTCGCCGGTTCATTCTGATCGACGGTCTGGTAAGACTGAACCTCCACTTGCGGCTGCTGAGGCCGAAATGCAGGTACCGGCTTCGCTTGTCGACTTTCGGGAGAGATAAGCCCCTTGACCAATTGGGAAATATATCCGGGCAGTTGCTCGAGAGGACATTCCTCCAAGATGCTGTACATGCCCTCTATTGCGCTGGTGGCAACGTCAATCATTGATAATTGAATCGAGTAGGCATTCCCTAGTTTTCCGACCGTCCCATAAACCACCTTTTGCGCCGCCAATTGCTTACCTAGGTTCACGGCGCATTCCACGTCGCATAATCCTGACTGCTGAAAATGAATCTCTTGCAAGAGCTTATCAATCTGTATTCGTTCCACCAACTGATACTTCTGGGAATAGAAAAATTCCTCCTGCACGAAGCCCATGATGATGCTCGTATCGCCGGGAGATACGTTCTGCGAAGTCAAGCTCAAGACCGCGAGAACCGGTTTTTGCTCCGCCGCCTGCCCATAAACTCTGATGATAATGAATAGGACCGCACATACCAAACCCATGGAACGCTTCATCATCCGATCTCCTTAGAAGTCAAAGACGAAGAGGAACGGAACGACAATTCTAGATTTTTTCATTTTTTTTGCCATGGTCGACACCCCTTTCAACATCGGCCCTATTTATATCTATATTCGCGGCTCGAATCAAACCGGGGCTCGTACAATAACGCTAGCAAGAAAGCAGGAGGGTTGAACGAACCGTAGCTTTACGAATTCTACTTGTCCGGGAAGGCCGCTTGACTAATTAGATTTTACAAAACGAAATCCGATATTGACATACCGGGATGACTGCGCTTCGAAGCCGCGTTAAGAAGATCGAAGAAGCTGCATATAGTAACCGGTAATTCATTTGCCGCAACCCGAACAATTGTGGACGTTAACTTCACTACGAAATAGTTTGTCTTTCATGGTGGGATCGAGCCCGACATTGATGGAGCTCCATAAAGCCGCTTTCTGGCTATGTCCGCAATAAGGGCATTCCAGTTCTAACGATTCCACATTTGACATGAATTCCTCCTTAACCATGCCAAAGTGTACTATAGTAAATTGATCGGTTTCAAAGAACGGTTATCCAGGAGGTCAGAAAAAGGGGACGTTGGCCGACAAGATTGCGCTCGAACTCATCAAGCGATCGCCTACCGCCTCGCCCTACGGGCGGCGGTAAAGAAAAAAGGACAAAAAAGGTAAAAGAACAAAAAGCCAGAATCTAATCAATCCATCACGAGACGAAAGCCAAGATTGGTGTGCCTGTCGCCCGGGTCGTAGAAGTCGCGTTTCTCGGGGAAAATGCCCACGGGATACTCCCCGAATTGCCATTTATCGGAATTGACTCCATACTTCTCGAAGCTTTTCAATCTTATCCTTATCAATGCTGTACTCACCGCCCGTGTTGAATTCCTGCTTGCCTTGAGAGGAAGAACTGATCGCCATGCAGACGATACCGACGCCCATGGCTCGAAAGGCTTTAATGTCTGCCACTTCGCTCCATGGGACGAAATATACAAAATCAGGCAGCTTCAATCGGATGCCCTTGTTCGTTGCGCATAGCGGACCTTGATACTTACTCCTATACCCTGCGCCGAGACCCAACACTTTATTGATCGGCCGCAGATCGGCTATGCAATAAAGAGCCACTTCTTTCTCCGGCTCCTTCGTCTGGTTTGTGGGCGGTTGAATGATGCCTGAATCCTCGGTGGGAAGATCGAATAGCTTATTGACCAAGTTGCCAATATATTGAGGCAGTTGGCCGATTTCGCACTCGGCGGATATGCTCTTGATACGCTCCATTTCGCTCGTTTCAACATCAATAAGCTTGATCTGAATTGAATACGTCCGCCCGAGCTGACCGACTGAGCCGATTATGACTTTTCTGGCCGCTAATTGCTTACCAACCTTCACGGCGCACTCAAGCTCGCAAGCACCCGTCTGCTGAAATTCAAGCTCCTTGATGACTTTGTCGATCTGGGTGCGGGATATGATTCTATAGAGGTTTAAATTAAAAACGGACTCTTCGATGTATCCAGTGATGATCCTGGCATTCGATGTAGAGACGCCTTCTCCGAGAAGCTCCAAGACGGCCAGAACCGGTTTGGCTTGGATGGAGAAGGAGGGCAGAGTCGTACAGAGCCATAAAAAAGCGACTGCGATTGCGGTTTTTTTCGACATTTATCCTCTCGGCCTCAAGGCTCCAGTTCCCGGGCGTATCCTAAAGGACTAAAACCCGATTGTCAATTCGGCCAAGAATCTCGACGAAATGACATATTTGACTTTACTTATTTTATGTTCTATTAATAGAGAAATTTGATGGGAGCTTGAATGACATGAGCGCGATCAGCCTAAAGAAGGCTTTATCTTCGTCGGGGAATAAAGCGGTTTTAAAAGTCATCACCATACTTGTTATGATCGGCTCCATTTTGGCGGCATCCTTTGCGGGTCAAAAGGAACAACAGATATTCGCCAAAGGCGAAACCGCTCTCATCGGAAATCGGAGCATCGAACACGACCGGGCACTTCAGGAAGCCCAACGGAACGCGGTCGAGCAAGGAGTCGGCGTCTTCGTCAACTCGGAGACGGTCACCAAGAACTTCAAGCTTGTTTACGACAAGATTTTGACCAAGGCCCAGGGATACATCAAGAGTTACGAGATCATCTCCGAAAGACCGGACGGTGATATCTACCGAGTCGAGATCGAGGCCGTTGTCCTTCTCGGATCCGTCCAAAACGATTTAGCGGCCATCGGACTGCTCCTCGAGAGGAAGAATCTGCCGCGGGTACTCGTTTTGATCGCCGAGGAGAATATCTCGCAGCGCGGGGGGGCGGTCTTTTCCGCAGACCTGTCAATGGCCGAGACAACTTTTCTTAATAAGCTCACGGAAAAGGGCTTCTACTGCCTCGACGCAAAGACCGCAAAGGCGTCCCTCTCCAGGGAGCGGGCACTCAAGCTCATCGCCGGAGACCAGCGCGCCGCCCAAGCCATCGGCTTAGAACAGGGTGCGGAGCTGGTCATTACCGGTAAAGCACTGGCGACACCCCAGGATATCAGCGATTTACCCCAAATGCAGGGTTCGGGATTCAAGTCGGCCAGGGCCGAGATAACCGCCCGGGCGATCAATGTCGACAATGGGCGAATCCTGGCCAGCGACTCACATTCCGAAGCCGGTGCCCAAATCAGCGAGCAATCGGCCGGAGCCGAAGCGATTCGGAGGACAAGCACCGTGCTGGCCGATAGGATCATAGCCAGGATCCTCGCCGGCTGGACCGAGGAAACCTCTTCGACCGCTGTCGTACAGATTCATGTCGCGGGGCTGAGGTCCTATTCGGATTTAGAACGGTTCAAGAACGTCTTGCGTGATCAGATCCGGGGAGTCGAAAGCATATACCAGAGGGAATTCGCTCTGAACAGTGCGCGCTTGGATGTCCGATTTGCCGGCGATGCGCAAATGCTGGCCCAAGATATTCAGAGGACGCGGTTCGTTTTCTGCCGGGCATACGTGACGAGTGCAAGCCAGAACACGATAATGGTTCGGATTGAATTTTAAATCCCGAGAAGGAGGGGAACGATGAAATCCGCCGCAAAGCTGTCTTGCCTATTTTTATTGGTCTGGCTGGCCGCGGCCGGGTATGCGACGCCGCAAAGCCAGGAGTACTCGCCCGCCCAAGCCAAGCTCATGGCCCGCGAAGCGGCTATTAACGATGGCTACCGGACATTGAGCGAGATCATTTTCGGCTTGACGATCCAATCCCAGACATCCGTCCAGAATTATGTGGTCGAACATGACGAAATCCGAACGAAGCTTGATCCCTTCATCAAGGGCGCAAAGATCATTGCGACACGCTATAACAGCGACGGCTCCTGCGATGTCGATATCGAGCTCCAAATCGAAGATCTGGAAAAGCTTCTGGGCAAGAAAGTCGATTATGATATCCCTGTTATCGCCGTTACGGGAAGCGGAGCGCCTCCCAGAGGCAATAATGCTCCTGCCGCTGCTATTCCCAACTCGGCGGTCAAGAAACAGTTCGACCGCGTGATCAGAGTCAACGGGAGCGGGGCTTTGCCTTCGAAGGACGAAACGATCAATGCCGCGCAAGCACGGCTTATGGCCATCGGTGCGGCCAAGCAAGACGCCTACCGGGCATTAAGCCGGGAAATATATGGTATCAATGTCGAGGCCAACACTTATGTCCGCGATTTCGTTATGAAGAGCGATAAGATCAAGTCCAACGTTGACGCATTCGTCCGTGGGGCCCGAGTTGTGGATACCAAGTTCGACGGGCAGATCGCGACTGTAACTCTCGAGCTGCGCCTTAACGCGCTGGCCGAGATCATTTATTGAGAAGCCGAAAGGATTTCCGCATGAGAAACCTTATAAAGAAGGTGGCGCTTCTCGCCAGCCTGGCCATTATCGCGGCGGGTTTGGCGTGCTCGACGTCGGTTCAGCCTACGCTCAACCCGAATTGGGCTGATCTTACGCTGAGAGCCATCGGGAACGGTGCTCCGCCGGCGCAAGCGGTTAACGCAGCCCAATCCCGCCTCATGGCCAAGCAGGCAGCCGAAACCGACGCCTATCGTAAATTGGCCCAACAGGTTTCGGGCGTTCACATCAGCTCGGATACTCTCGTCCAGGACTTCATTACGAAATCGGACCGCATCTCATCGGATGTCCAGAGCTTCATCAAGGGCGCCCGGGTCATCTCAAGTAAAGAGAATCCGGACGGCTCCTTCGAAGTCGTGTTGGAGCTATTCTTGGGTAAGCGATTCGAGATAATCGTGATGAGATAGATGAATCATCCCTTATTCCACGAGGCATACAACATGAAATCCGGCAAGGCGGTCATTTGCGGCTTTTTAACGGTATCGATTCTTTTTATCGGCTTCCCGTTCTTCGCGTTAGGCCAAACTCATAAATACGTCATTGCCGTTCTTGATTTTTATTCGAACATGAACGATACGAAAGAAGACGCCATGCTCCAATCAGGCACGGCGGACACGATCATATCGGATCTTATGAACATCATTGAGTTCAAGGTCATCGAGAGAACTCGTCTCAAAGACATCAACCGTGAGCTGGCTTATCAGCAATCAGGCATGATCGACGAGGCAACGGCCCAAAGAATAGGCAAGCAGCTCGGAGCTGAATACGTTATTTTTGGGGGCTGGCAGAAGGATGCCGACATCTATCGGCTGAATGCACGGCTGGTAAAAGTCGAAACCGCCGAGGTGATCACGTCCATTAAGGAAACAGACTCGAGGATATTTCCGATCCAGGACCGTATCGTCAAAAATATTGCATCTACCTTGAAGATCGACATATCGGTCGGAGCCCTTGCGAAAATAGAAACGCCGGAAACGCAATCTCTCGAGGCGTACAAAGAATACAGCCAAGGTTTGAAAGCAGTAGATAGTAATGATAAAGAAGCTGTTCAACAGCATATGGCCGCTGCCGTACAAATCGATCCAAATTATTCAAAACCAAAAACCTATCTATTTACGGATGGGTCCCCTTCCCCTCTTGGTACTGTTCGAGGCAAATCGAAAACAGAAGCTCAAATTAAATATGCTCTAATAGGTGGAGCTTTAATTGGGGGATTAATGTTGTTGGGAGTTTTAGCAAGTAAAGATGAAGACAAGAGTGAGAAAGCGCTACCGTATGCCGGCGTCGGATTTGGAGCTGGTTTCTTAATAGGACTTTTTATTCCGCTCAACCAGGTGGACGAAAATACGGATAAATCGAGCCTAGTCAATTTGGGTGTAATTCTTAATCCAAAAAGGAACGCGTACGGATTCGCCGTCGGATATCGTTATTGAAGGTACTCCCTCCGTAAAAGATAGACACGTCGACTACTTCGGCAAGAAGCCTGCAGTAAACGAGAAAAACTATAATCTGGGGCAGCGAGAGCTTCCCGGAAGAGCGAATGATTCACTTGTCCCCAAATATTGATACGTCGCCTGTTTCTCGTCTTTAAGCCATGTCAACTTCTCGGTTTGCCAACATTCAGGATATTCGGAGTTGGAATGGAATAAATATAAAGGACGAGGCCCAAGCGGGCTAAATAGTATTCGCTCTCTTAGCTAAAATCCGATCGATACGTCAAGGCCGTATAGCTTCCGGGACGGATTCATCAACAAGTTGAACCGGGTCATCAAGCCTTTCGCTCGTAAGGTTTTGATTCCCTTATTACCTTTCACGATCATGTTAATTCCAATATATGTGGTGATGATGGTCGCAATGGCTCCCCCTAAGTTTTCCGCCGCCAATCCGAGCTCATCCCTGTTCATCCAATCAATCGAACCGATCAGAAAGAGGCCGCTGATAGCAATTGAGGGCACTGATATCGCCCAACCCCAGGTTCTTTTACTTCTGTACTTGCGGAGAAGTGTTTGATCATCCGCAGTTGACAGTCTAGCTTTAGACAAATCTGAAACATTGTTTTCTCTTCTAGCGGGTTCGATGACTCGTTTCGCAGGCACGACTTGGCCGGGCGTTACAACGGCTCCAATAAGTCTGTTGACGACATCTCCCAGATGATCGGGTAACTCCTCAATGAGGCAATCCCGGCGAAGGCTCTCGATGTTAACCGTTTGGCCAAGCTCGACATCGATGATCTTGAGGCTGATCGAGAACATCTCTCCGAGCTTGCCGATGGTTCCGATGATGACCCTTTTTGCGGCGAGTTGCTTGCCTATCTCGATCACACAAGCCAGTTCGCAAACTCCGGACTGTTGGTACTTGGCTTCCTCAAGAAGCTTCCGAATCTGGTTCCTTTCGACCAGAATGAACTGATTTGTTTTGAAGACAGCTTCCTCGACATAGCTGGTAATGATTCGGACATCCGAGGCATTCACGTTCTCGGCAGTCAAATCGAGGACGGCCAGGACGGTCTTTTCAATTTGTCCCCAGGCCTGGGTTCCGATAATAAAAAGAACTGAAAATAGCATACAAACGATGATTTTAAAGGATTTTGCTCGCATGAAGTCTTTCCTAGTGTCCATTTAGCTTTTAATTTGTTTTTACTAAACGAAAACCAATATTTACGTACCGGCACGACGGCATTTCGTAGCCGCGATCAGAGGACCGGAGAAGCTGCGTATAATAGGCCCATGAGCCGCCGCGAAAAATCCGGTTCGATCCCGAAGATGCGCCTGCGGGATTGCTCGTAAAGCCGGATGAATATGGCCCGTACAAGTCCAGGCACCATTCCCAGACATTCCCCAGCATGTCATACAAACCAAATGCGTTCCCTTTCTTTTTCCCCACCGAATGCGCTGATTGTCCCGAATTATCCCAATACCATGCAATTTCCCCTTGGTCTCCGTATCGACTGCCAGTCGATCCCGCTCGGCAGGCATACTCCCATTCGGCTTCGGTCGGGAGTCTGTACTTGTCGGTATCCTCTCTCTTGTTAATCCATTCGATATAGTGTTGCGTATCATTCCATGACACACAGGTCACCGGATGTTCGTCCGTCTGCCCGAAACCGGGTTTGTCCCAATACGCTCCCGGATTCATTTTCCATTCTTTTCCAACTAAAACATATGCACCGCCGGATTTCTCCGCTTCTGTTTTGTACCCTGTTTCAGTCGAGAATTGCCGCCACTGTCCAACCGATACTTCATACTTCCCGATCCAGAATCCGTTTACGGAAACCCGGTGTATCGGTTTTTCATCGGGATCCCCTGAATTGGATCCCATATCGAACACTCCGGCCGGAATTAAGACGAATTTCGTTCCCGTGACGCTGTCTTGCCATTCCTGACCCGTTGCCATGGGGGAAACCAAACCGATATCCTCTGCTCTGGCACCAACCTCTCCCCTGAGCCCCAAGAGCTGATTGACGACAGCGCCGAGGAAATCCGGCAAGTCCCCGATCTTGCAGTCTTTATACAGGCTGGCGATATTGACTGTTTGAGCGCTTTCAACATCGATCAATTTCAATTGAATCGCGTACCGGTCGCCCAATCGGGCCAAGTTCCCGATAACGACCTTCGTAGCGGCCAATTGCTTGCCGATCTGGACCGCGCATTCGAGTTCGCACGTTCCTAATTGCTGGTATTTCTGCTCATCCAGGATTTTCTTTATTTGGCTTTTCTCGACTAGAATATACTGATTCGTCCGAAGGACCGATTCTTCGACCCCAGTCGTAACGATCATGGCATCGGATGTGGTCACGCCGTTTCCTTCCTGAAGCTGAATGACCGCAAGGACGCTTTTGGGAGTCTGCCCGGGTTGTGAATCAATCCAGCCGGGAAACACCAGGCAGATAAGAGCATTAAGGACAAGAATCCTCAATCCGGAATGCACATCTCGCTCCCTTCGCAATGACATCGGCATACCAATATAAAAAACTCATCATGAAGTCAATCGCGTCGGCATCTACGCCCAGAACGCCATCGACCAGATCAGGCAGAACGCGACTTACACCAAGATGCTGACGAGGCAAAGGACGGATTAGAAAGTAAACGTCAGTTTCGCAGCGCAGCCCTTGTAAACCGGCCCGAAATCAAGCCCTAACGATTGATCATCGCCGACAGGCAAATTCAACATATGCGCGTTCAGGCGGGCGCGTTGTCTATTGATCCTTGCCGCAGAGAGTGGGGCATCAATAAGCGATCCGAGCTCGGCCACAACAAAAAAAACCGGTGCAGCTTCATTCATTGTATGACGACGATCAAAAATAGCGTCACTGAGGTCGTACGATGCAAACAAAAACACGAATCCTATTGTCACTACTGCATCTATGAGGATCCCCTTGAATATCTGGCCGTTATAGTATTGACCTAAGCCTGGAATTATCGAGAGTGTCAAGGCCAACCATGGTGACTTTTTCTTGTATGAAACCGCCTCGCTTTTATCAACAGTCTGGGTTGGCCGCATTTCCGCTCGCGGCTGTATAACGGGTGGCGCCTCCGATGGCCGGCTCCCAGGGGGGACTAGCCCATTGATCAGTTTGGGAATACGTCCCGGCAACTGCTCGAGCGGACATTCTTCCAAGCCGCTCTGCATGCTCTCGATCGCGCTCGTCGGCACATCGATCAGCATGAGCTGGATTGAATAGGCGTTTCCGAGTTTGCTTAATGTCCCGTTCACGACTTTCTGCGCTCCCAGCCGTTTGCCGATATCGACCGCGCATTTCAGATCGCAGACCTCCGACGGCTGAAGGCGCATCTCCCTCAACAGCTTCTCAACTTGGGCCCTCTCTACAAGTTTATACTTTTTGGTATTGAAGAATTCCTGTTGAATAAAGCCCAAAATAGTGTTCGCATCGGCCTGGGAGACCGTCTGAGAAGACAGGTTCAGGACCGCAAGGACCGGCTTCTGATCCATCTGGGCATGGACTCCGATAGCGGCCGAAAAGACCGCGCAAATCAGGCCCGCGAGATGCTTTATTGCCTTGGATGATTTCATAACTCCTCCTTACAAGTCCTTATCCTACGTAAAAAATCCATATGATCAATAGTTAAACGGCGATTGTCCTGCTTTGTCGTATTTTGCCCTTTCCCTTTGATCGGGCTTTAGGGAAAGCCGGTATCAATAAACCGCCGGGATTTCCGGATATGGTCCGGATACAGCCGAACAGAGGAGCTACGGCCGGCCTATTCCGCCAGAACGAGGCGGAAGCCGACGAAAGCGAACTTGGAGCCCGGGGGATAGCCGAAGCGGCTCGGGGCGCGGACGCGCTGGATGGGGCTGTTCCAGGAGCCGCCGCGAACGACCCGATAGGCGCCGGAATCGGGGCCTTGCGGATTCGAGGCCGGGCTGTTCGCATAATACTTCTCGCCGTAAAAATCGGCGCACCACTCCCAGACGTTGCCCAGCATGTCGTACAAGTTGAAAGCGTTGGGCGTTTTGCGTCCGACCAGATGCGTTTTCTTATCGGCATTCTTATCGTACCAGGCGATGCCGTCCAGTTCCCCATACCAATCCCCCGCCGCCCCCGCCCGGCAGGCATATTCCCATTCGGCTTCGTTCGGCAGCCGGAATTTTTGACCCGTCCGCCGGTTCAATTCCGCGATGAAAGCTTCGACGTCTTCGAAGCTGATATTTTCGACCGGAAAATCCCAGCCTTGGTGCAGGGACGGCAACTTCATCATCACCTTATCCCAATGAGTTTGAGTCACTTCCGTCTGCCCGATCCAGAATCCATCCACATGGACCCGATGGACGGGGACCTCGTCGGGATACCTGTCCGCGTGTCCCATGTCGAAATCCCCGCCGGGAATCCAGACGAGCTTCATTCCCGTGAGGCTTTCCTGCTTGACGGTCTGTCCGGTCTGCGCGGTCATCCATCCGGGGAATAAAAAGCCGACGGCGACGGCCAGAGCGCATCTCCAAAATCGGGTTTTCATGCTTTGCCCCCTTCGTGGCATCGCGGGTATTCTTATCCATCGTCGCGGCTCGAGTCAAACCGGAAATCCGCCTCTTGGCTGGCATAATTAACCCGTTAGACTCCCCGGGCTGAAGCCCGCCCTCATTCGCTCCGCGAACGAGGACTGCAAAGCCCGGGGTATATCCAGGGTAATACTGAGCGGCGCCTTTACCCCGATTTGAAAATCGGGGTTTCGCGCCGCGAACGTATGAATTCACGGACGGAACCAAGGAACCAAAAAACCGGCCAGAATCGAGGGGGCGGATTTACCGCCGCGCGCCGGGGCCTGCCCGCATCAGGGCAGAAGCGCCGCTTTTCGGATGAGGACCGATTCCTCATCGATGTCCCGGCGGACGCGGTCCTCAAGGACCGCCCAGTCGAGGGCGACGACGGAAAACGGCAGCGAGGATTTGGCGAAGGCCTCGTGCATGCCGGCCGCGACGGCTGTGTCGAGGGGCTGTTTCGTCATGATGACCAGCTCCAAGTCGGAGTGGCGGCGGGCATTGCCCGAGACCCTCTGCCCGAAAGCCCTGACGTCGGTCCCGGGAACGAAACGTTCGAGAACTTCCAGGACTGTTTCCAGATTCCTGGGCAAAATATTGATAGCAGACATTTTTCACTCTCTTTCTTTATGTATCTATTCTAACAGAACAGCGGCGCCGGAAGAAGCGCGAATGCCGCATTCGCCTTAAACGCGGACTTCGCGGCACACGGAATAGCGCTTTTTAAGCCCTGAACGGCTTCTCATTTTGGCTCCCGGCCGGGCGTGTTACAATAAGCCGATTGAATTCCAATCGAGGTGAACGGATGCGCTCCTTTGCCATCTCCGCTATGTCGCTTCTCTGTTTGGCGTTCTGGACGCCCATGACGTCGATGCCCCAGGAGCGTGACCGCGGCAAGATTCCCGACGCCTACAAATGGGACCTCACTGCGATCTATTCGTCCGATGCGGCTTGGCGGGAAGCCAAGCGGAAATTCGCCGCTTCGCTCTCGGGTTTCGAGGCGTATCAGGGCACCCTGAACAAATCAGCCGAACAGCTGGCGGGATGCCTCGACCTCCTCGATCGCCTCAACGTCGAATTCGCCCGGATGTTCGCCTATGCGAATTTGAGCCTGGATCAGGATATGCGCGTTGCATCGAATGCGGCGCTCCAGCAGGAAACGGATCAATTGGGCGCGATGTTTGGAGAAAAGACGGCCTTCATCGAACCTGAAATCCTGGCCATCGACGCCGCCCGGGTTCGATTATTTCTCGGTGATCGGAGGCTCGATCCTCACCGTCACTACTTGGACGACCTCCTCCGCCGCCAGGCTCATACCGGAACGGAGGGGGAGGAAAAAATCATCGCCGTCGCGGAGCTGATGTCGGAGGCGCCGTCGAGCATCCGCGACCTGCTGGTCAACACGGATTTCCCGTACCCCAAGGTGATCCTGGCTGACGGGAAAACGGTGACCATCGATCCGTCCGAATACTCACGGCAGCGGAGATCGCCGAACCGCGAAGACCGGGAGAAAGCGTCAGCGGCGTATTTAGGAAAGCTGAACGAGTATCGCCGCACCTTTGGCGCGCTTCTGAACGCGCAGGTCATGAAGGATCTTTTCGAGACGAAGGCGAGGAAATACGGCTCTTGCCTTGAAAGCTCGCTGGACGGAGACAACATTCCCGTTCAGGTGTTTCGCGCCCTGGTCGCCAATGTGAACGGAAATCTGGGCACCCTGCACCGCTATTTGAAGCTTCGGCAGAGAATCCTCGGCCTGGACGAACTGCACTATTACGACTTGGCCGCGCCGCTCACGGCGGACGCCGCCCGATCCTTCTCCTTCGAGGAGGCCAAGGGGCATATTCTGGCGGCGTTCCGGCCGCTGGGCGAAGGCTATGTCGCGGCGGTCCAGAAGGCGTTTGCCGGCCGCTGGATCGACATCTATCCGACGGAAGGCAAGCGCTCGGGCGGGTATTCCAACGGCTGGGCCTACAATGTCCATCCCTACATCTTGTTCAATTACAACGGAACGTTCGACGACATGAGCGGACTCGCGCACGAGTTGGGACACGCCATGCAAAGCCATCTCTCGAACGCCCGCCAGCCTTTCACCACGGCGACTTGCCCGCGGTTCGTCACGGAAGTCGCCTCCACGTTCAATGAAGCCCTGCTCATCGACGCCATGCTGAAGCAGACCGGAGACGACGAGGCGCGGCTCTCGATGCTCGGCAACTATCTTGACGGCTTCGCGGTCACGATCTTCCGGGCCACCCTGGTATCGGAATTCGAGCTGCTCATCCATGAGATGGCGGAAAAAGGCGAACAGCTCACGGGCGACGGGCTCAATCGCCTTTATCTCGAGATCACCCGGAAGTACTACGGCCACGATCGGAAAGTCTGCGTTGTGGACGACGACAGGCAAGCGGACTGGACCGCTATTCCACAGCTCTATTACGATTTCTACGCCTATCAATACGCAACGGCTTTCACCGCCTCGGCGGCGTTGTCGGAACTGGTTTTGAGCGGCGACAAAGCCGCGACGAGAAAATACCTCGATTTCCTTTCGGCGGGCGGATCGGATTATGCCATCAACCTGCTGAAGAAGGCGGGCGTCGACATGACGGCCTCCGAACCGTTCGCGTTGTGCATGGCGAAAATGAACCGCGTGATGGACGAAATGGAGAAGATCCTGACCCGGAAAAAAGGGTGATCCATCCGCTTTCTTGATCGGGAGAACGCGTTTTAGGATAATCGGATCTGTACTTGTGGCATTCGATAAGGGGGGATTATGAAAAGAACGGCCGAACTCCTCATCGCCCTTTTTTGCGCCGGGTTCGTTTATTCGCAGACTACGCCGGCCGGCCGGAAGCCCGTCTCGGACGACGTTTTCAAGTCGGGCGCGGTCCGCTTCGTGCCCGAGATCACCATTACGGACGAGGCCATGGGCGGCAAGGGGTTCTTCTCGCAGCTTTCGGATCTCGCCGTAGACGATAGGGGCCATATCTACGTCGCCGACTATAAGGAGATCAACATCAAGGTTTTCGACGCCTCGGGCGCCTTCCAGAAAACGATCGGCCGCAAGGGGCAGGGGCCGGGCGAATTCAGCGCTCTCGTCCAAATCGAGATTTCCAACGGCCGCCTCTACGCTTGGGATATCGGGCACATCATTATCCTCGACCTGGAGGGGGCATACATTAAGTCAATCCCGGTCAAGAAGGCTTTCACCTGGAGAACCCTGCGCGCCCTTCCCGACGGCCGGTTCCTCGTCGAAAAGTACCTCGTTGATCGTCAAGATCCGGGTCACAAGGAGGAAGCGCTCCTGGATCTCTATTCGGCCGATTTCGACTTTCTGAAAACGATCTATCGGCGCGAAATCCATCGGTATAAGCCCATCACCGAGCCGGTAGCGATGGACCTGTCTATCCCGTTCGCAACCGAGCTCTTCTCGGAGGTTTTGCCTGACGGCAGGATCGTCATCGGCTATTCCGGCAGTTATGAGATCGAGATCCACGACCCAGACAAAGGGAAGCTTTCCTCATTCAGCCGCACCTACGAGCCCGTCGAAGTCACCACCAAGGACAAGAAGATGTATTTCGCCGGCCTCTCCTACATGACGCAAGACTCCTCCGGCGGCTTACCGACCTTGCATCGAGGCGCTGCCGATTACATGATCAAGAATACCGAGTTCCCCAAGTTCAAGCCGCCCTTCTCGAACATCCGGACCGACGCCCAGGGCCGCATCTGGGTCATGCTCTATGGTCCGGAGCCGAGTCTCGACTCATTCCGGATGGATGTCTTCGACCGGAGCGGCCGATTCCTCGGGCACGCCCGGATTGTGGATGGGCTTTCCTATCGCCGGATGGCCTTCGTCGCGGACGGATTCTGGTCAATCAGGACGAACGATGTAGACGAGCCGACCGTCGTCAAATATCGGATCGAGGCCGCCCGCTAGGCCTTCATACGAGTCGGTGTTCGCATTCGACCGCCATTTCGACGAACAAGAGTTTGAGGCACTGAAGGCCTGAGCCGCTCGCAACCGGGTTCATTTACAGAGTCGGCGGGTATTCCCCCTATTTCAGGAAGATCTCCAGCACGGGGATCTCGACCGGAGGCTTCCGGACAGGGAGCGAAAGCGACAAGTTCCCGGCGTCTTCCCCGGTCCCGGCGCTGAACCGGATCTCGGAGGCGTCGTGCAGGAACTGCGCATACTTCACCTTCCCGGCCAGGCCGGGCAGGACGATTTGGTCGAGCGGATAAGCCAACAGGTGGACGTAGAGCCGGTTGGTCGCCGGATTCCACGTCAGCAGCGTGTTCGGCGGCGTGACGATTCCCGCCGGGGCCTCGGTGCAGTTGTAGACGGAGCGGCCGTTGAGTCGCATCCACTCGCCCATGGACTTCAGGCTGGCCTGGGCCCGGTCGTCGAACATCCCCCGCGCCGTGGGCCCGACGTTCAGCAGGAGGTTGCCGCCCTTGCTCACCGACTCGACCAGAAGCTCGATGAGCTGGGCCGGGCTCTTCCAGGTGGCCTCGTCACGGTAATAGCCCCAGGATCCCGAGAAGGTCTGGCAGGTCTCCCAGGGAACCCGCTTGCCGTTGCGCTCGGGCCACTTGGCCACTTTTTCCTGTTCCGGCGTCGTGAAGTCCCAGCCGCCCTCCACGTCCGCCAGATCGAGCCGATCGTCGACGATGATCCCGGGCTGCAGCGATCGGGCCAGCTTGAGCAGGCCCTCGGAGTCCCAGTCGGCCCGGCCCTTGCCGTTCTTGCCCGGGAACGAGAAGTCGAACCAGATGATGCTGATCTCGCCGTAGTTGGTGAGAAGCTCCCGGACCTGGTTCTTGATGTACTCGCGGTACTTGGCCATGTCCTTGCCGGCGTTCAGCTTCGCGTAGTCGGCGTCGTTCTCGACACGCTGGGGGTGCACCCGGTCGATCGTGTAGTCGGGATGGTGCCAGTCGATGAGCGAATAGTAGAAGCCGACCTTCAGGCCTTCGGCCCGAAAAGCCTCGACGTATTCCTTGATCACGTCCCGGCCGAAGGGCGTGTTGGTCACCTTGTAGTCGGTGTATTTCGAATCCCATTGGCAGAAGCCCTCGTGGTGCTTGGCGGTCAGCACGACGTACTTCATGCCGGCGGCCTTGGCCATCTTGGCCCATTCCTTGGGGTTGTAGAGGTCGGGATTGAACAGCTCGAAGTACTTCCGGTACTGCTCGTTGGTCATCCGTTCGCGGTTCTTGACCCATTCGTGCCTCGCAGGCATGGCGTAAAGCCCCCAGTGGATGAACATCCCGAAGCGGGCATCGGTCCACCATTTCATCCGCTGGACCCTCTGGACCTCGGTCTCCTTGGGCAACTGGGCCGCCGCGGCCTGCGCAACCGAAAACAGGGCGATCGCCAGAACCAGAATCTTCAGGGCTTTTGATTTCATGGTCTCTCTCCTTGTCGCGGAACCTCGGGACCATTATCTCCATTTGACAGGCTCAGTCCAGAGGGCGGGTTTTTCATCATCAAATATGATCTTGCCTCCAATCGAAAAGCCGACAGAAATCGCTTTCAACCTATCTCTCGCTATAACGATTACTAATATTTATTTTGTTATCACTATTGAATTAATCAATATATTTCTGTAATAATGAGAAAAGAAGGATGTAGGATCGTCTATGAGAGTGAAAAGAGACAAACCGCGAATGATCAGGACCCAGATCCAGCTCACGCCGAAGCAATCCGAAGGCCTCAAGAGGCTGTCGGAGGAGCGCGGCGGATCGATGGCCGAATGGATACGAAAGGCCGTCGACAGCCTGATTAAAGACTCGGCCGGGCCGGATTGGGAGACGCGTAAGAGGCGGGCCCTGGCGGCCGTCGGGATCGCCCGATCGGGCCCTGATGACGTCGCCGAGAATCACGATGCCTATCTCGCGGATGCCTTTTACGATTGGAAAAAATGAGCGTCTTTATAGACACGTCCGCATTCTATGCCCTGCTAAATGCGGCCGACCGTGAGCATTTAGAAGCCGCCCGTATCTGGGCCGGACTTCTCGATTCCGGCACCGATCTGGAAACTCATAACTACGTGGTCTTGGAGACGGTCGCGCTTGTCCAAAGGAGGATGGGCGATAAAGCTCTCCCTCCCCTGTTCGACAGTCTCTTCGGCGTGGTTCGAATTGTCTGGGTGGATGAAGACATCCATCGGCGGGCAGTGGGCGCCATGAGAGCCATCGCGAAATCCGATCTAAGCCTCGTCGATTGCGTCAGCTTCGAAGTCATGCGCCTCAGAGCCAACGACGCAGCGTTCACGTTCGACCGTCACTTCGCGGAGCGCGGATTCGCGACCCTGAAATCATAAGCTTCTCGCTCGAGCGACAATTCTTCCTCCCTGCGGCGTATAAGCGGTTTCTGGACGTTTACGATGAATGACGAGGGCGTGTGGACCGTCGTCAAATACCGGATCGAGGCCGTCCGCTAGGCCGACGGCTTTAAACGATTTTCATCTTCCTTAAAAGCTGCACCTTCAAAAAATCATTCAGCCCGAAGGTGGACACGGCGGTGAAACCGACGGTCAAGGCGATCATAGCCGGCGGGAGAGGGGGCAACTGGCCGGGAATACCGAACGCGCCGATCAAGATGCCGACCATCGCATCCCCGGCGATCATGATCCCCAGCATCCGGCTGGGCCTGGAGCTCCAAAAATGCCGCCGTTCGCGGATGACGAAAACCGACGCCAAGGCCGAGAGAAGGAGGATTTCCAGGCTGAACGTCCGGACCATCGGATCGAGGAGCGACAGCCCCCAGAGTTTCAGGCCCAAAGCCAGCAGCGCGACGGCTTCCAGAGCCATGGCGATCCCTAAAAGGGATGCGGCTTTCACAAGCCGTCCGATGCGCCATGTCTCGGGCTGCCGCGACCAGCGGACGTGATCGGTCGACAGGGAGATCTTCACGAAATCCGTCATCAACAACAGCAAGACCATGGCGAAGGCCGAGACTACGAAATCACCCGTGACGAGAAAGACGCCCGCCACATAGGACGCCTTGAGAATCGTCCTCTGAATCTTGTTCAGGACCCAGGTGTTGATCCTTTGATAAACCCGACGGCCGTTTTTGACCAGATCTACGATCCCAGACAATCCCGCGCTCGTCAGCACGACGCTGGCCGAGGCCTTGGCGGCATCCGCGGCGCTGTTCACGGCGATCCCGACCTCGGCTTGCTTCAGAGCGGGCGCGTCGTTGACGCCGTCTCCGGTCATGCCGACCACATGCCCGCCGGCCTGTAAGCTTTGGACAATGAGGTATTTATCTTCCGGGTAGACTTCGGCGAAGCCGTCGCTCGTCTCGATCGCCTTCAGCGCCGCCGCATGATCGCTCGCCAACAAGGATTTCAGCTCGGACATCCGAGAGATCCGTTCGCCGATTCCGACCTCGCGGGCGATCTCCCGGGCGATCGGCCAAGCGTCGCCCGTCAGCATTTTGACCGAAAGCCCCAGGGCCCGCAGCTCGCGGATCAGGGCTTTCGAGTCGGGGCGAAGCCCGTCGCCGAGGGCCACCCAACCGACGAAAGCCGGCCCGGCATCGGCAATCACGGCCACGGCCAGCGTTTTAAAGCCCTTTTCCGACCAGGTCCCCGTCTGAGCCTCCAGAGCCCGGAGCGAGTCCGGATCCAATCCGCAAGCTTCGGCGATCACCGCGACCGCTCCCTTCATGACGCGAAAGGCCCGTCCCGCGCCGCGAATGGAAGCCTCGGTCTTGCGGGTTTGCGGATTGAAAGGAACGAACTGCTCCTGGATATACGACGACAGCGGCAGGGCCTTCTGTTCAGCCCGGTTGATGAACGCCAGGTCCAACGGGTCCTGGTTGGCTTCTTGCGAGGCGAGCGCTCCGAAAAGCAGGACGTCCTCCTCGGCAAACGGCCGCCACGAGACGACGTGAGAAAGGACGATCTCGTTCAGGGTCAGGGTGCCTGTTTTATCCAGGCAAAGGACGTCCATGGTCGCGGCGTCCTCGGCCGCGCTCAACCGGGTGATCAAAACGTTTGTCCCGGCCAATTCGCGGGCTCCGACGGCCATGCTGACCGTGAACATGACGGGCAGGGCGACGGGGATCGCCGATAAGAGGAGGACGAGCAGCAAGGGCAGGATCTCGAGGATCGGAAATCCTCTGATCAACGAAACGGCCAGAGTCAGGACGACGAGGCTCCCGATAATCCCGAGCAGGCGTTTGACGAGCCCGGCAACCACCTCTTCCAGGTGGAGCTTGGGACGCGCCAATTGGACGAGCTGGATCGTCTTCCCGAATCCGGTTGAAGCGCCCGTGCGCAGGACGATTCCGGTCGCTTCTCCGCGCCGCAGCACGGATCCGGCGTACAAGACATCCCCGGCCTGCCGCTCCTGAACGAGGGATTCCCCGGTCAGCACCGACTGATCGACCGCGACGGCCCCAAGGCCGATCTTCAAATCCGCGGGGAGCAGATCTCCGGGCCTGACCCTGACGACATCACCTGGGACAAGCTCTCTCGCCGGGATAATCGTCCAGGCGCCGTCGCGAAGGACCCGAACCTGGATCCGCAGCTTGGTCTTCAGCTCCTCGACCGCACGGGACGCTTTGCTTTCCTCCAGAAACCCGACGATCGCGTTCATGACCAGAAGCCCCGCGACGACGGCCGCATCCGCGGTCTTGCCCAGGATCCAAGACAAGAGAATGATGGCCTCGAGCATCCAGGCCGTCAGGCCCCAGAATTTCTTCAAAAAAAGCCCGATGAGATGCGGCTTCGCCTCGGCGACCTCGTTGGGGCCGAAGCGGGTCCGGCGGCGCCGCACATCTTCCTCCGTCAAGCCGCGGGCGAGGTCGGTCTCCCCGGATGGAAGATCCGCTTCGAGTCTGGCTTCATCCGTCTTCGTGTTCATGGGCCTGTCTCAACGGCATCAGATCCATAAATTAACACAATCGCCGCAAAAAAGAATCGCGGAACGATCATCCCGCCAGCATCCGCTTCTGGGCTTTCTTTTCAGCATAAGTCCGCGGCACGAAAACGGCTTCCCCCGTGATCGGATCGCGGCCGGTGTGGTACATGCACGTCGAGCGGGTCATGGGCGTCGGGGTAAAGATCTGGACGCCCTCGACCGGCTTCTCCCCGTCCCTCTCCAGCCGCTTGACCGCGGCGGCCAGTTCGCGGGCCTCGTCCTCGCCGCAGCCCGGATGGGCGACCATGAAGTAATACTTGAGGTGGCGCCGCTCGGCCTGGTTGAGCGAGCGGAAGAGCCGGCGGAACTCCTCGAATCGGCCGCCGTCCTTGTTCATCAGGGCCAGGACCTTGGGCGAGACGTGCTCGGGCGCGATCTTGAGCCGGCCCGAGACGTGGTGCCCGCTCAGCTCCCGGATGTACTCCTCGCTCTCCAGGGCCAGGTCATAGCGGATCCCGGAGCGGACGAAGACCTTTTTGACGCCCGGCACGGCGCGGGCTTGGCGCATCAGGCCGATCAAGCGCTCGTGGCTCCGGTCGAGCGAGCCGCAGGCCAGGCAATTGCCGCCCTCGCAGGGCGCCGGACAGTCCATGCCGTACATGTTGGCCGAGGGGCCGCCCAAGTCATCGATGAAGCCCTTGAAGTCGGGATGGGCCGTCAGGCGCTTGATCTCGTCCAGGATCGAGCCTTCGCTCCGCGACACGATGCGGTCGCCCTGGTGCAGAGCCAGCGAACAGAAGGAGCAGCCGCCGATGCACCCGCGGTGGGTGACGACCGAGAACTGGGCCATCCGGAACTCCGGAAAATGGGACGGAATCATACGCGAGAAGGGCAGGCCATAGATGCGGTCGAGATCGGCCGGAGCCGCTATGGGCGCGGGGTATTGAAGCACGAAACGCTCGGCGTGGCGCTGGGCCAGAGCCTTGCGGACGGAGAAAGCATTCTGGGCTCGGCAGAACGCTTCCGGATCCACCTTGACGGCTTCGTAGGCCGGGATCTCTTCGAAATTGCCGGGCATCCCGCGCCGGACGAGGCACGTCCCGGGGATTCCGGCCAGGTCGTCGCCCCGGTCCAGGCGGCGGGCGATCTCGACGGCCTGGCTTTCGCCCGGCCCATAGACCAGGATATCGGCCCGCGAGTCGAGAAGCAGGCTCCGCCGCACATCGTTGGCCCAATAATCGTAGTGGGCGAACCGGCGCAGGGACGCCTCGATGCCGCCCAACACGATGGGCGCGTCCGGAAACGCGGATCGGATTCGGTTGGCATAGACGAGCAAGGCCCTATCGGGCATGCCGGATCGATAAGCCGCGTGCTCGTCCTTCTCCCGCCGCCGTTTGAGCGGCGTGTAGTTGACCAGCATGCTGTCGATCGAGCCGGAGGTCAGGCCGAAATAGAGGCGGGGACGGCCCAAGCGGGCAAAGTCCGCGGCGTCCGTCCAGCGCGGCCGCTCGATGACGCCGACTTTGAGCCCGGCGTCATCCAGGATGCGGGCGATGACCCCGGCGGCCGACAAGGGATGGTCGACGTAGGGCTCGCCCGAGACGAGGATGACGTCGAAGCCGGTTCCCTGGGTCGCGATCATCCCGGTATCCTCAATATTCGATCCGCTTGAAGATGACCGCGCCGTAAACGGCGTCGGCCAGGAGAAGCCCGCCGGCCACCCAGAAAGGCCATTGCAGGCCGTACCGGAACCCCAGCGGCGTCAGGATCATGGCCCCCAGCATCTTGGCCAGGATCTGCACGGCCAGGACGAGGGCGGCGCTGCCGCCGATGCTCTGCTTCTCGAACAGGCGCGAAGTGTAAAGCGCGATCAGAACACCCGCGGCGCCGTCGCCGAAATCGTGGATCAGCCGGAAAGCCAGCGATATGTAGACCCCGCCGAACGTCATCAGGATGAGCCCGCCGCCCGAGAGGGCCATGGCCGCCAGGATGAGCTTGCGGTTGGCCGCCAAACCGAACTTGCGCCGGCCGATCGCGAGCGCCCCGATCGGCAGGAAGAGCAGGCCGGCCGCCATGTAGAGAGCGGACGCCCAGGTGTCCAGGCCGAAGCGCTTTTCGAGGAACGGCGCGTAGACCGTTCCCTCGACGGCCCAGTGGAGGCCGAGGAAGAAGACGAAGACGACGAAGAGCAGGGACTTGCGGCGCAGCACGCTGCGGCCGTAGTCACGCAGGCCGGTCAGGTGGAACTTGCCGGCCTCGAACGGCCGGACGAACGCGGCCGCCAGGAGCATGACGCCGCCGAACAGAAAAAGCATGATCCGGAAGTCCGAGGCCTGGACAAGCAAGCCGCCGCCGGCGACGCCGAAGACCGCCCCGAATCCGTTCCAGAAGACATAGAGGCCGTATTTACGGTTCTGGTCCATGGCCGTCTGATCCTTGTAGACCAGGCTGGCCAGCGAGACGTCCAGGATGTTGTTGGCCGCGCCCAGCAGGAAGAAGGCGGCGCAGACGGCGGGAAAGCTCGTGGTCACGGCCAGGATCGCGAGCAGAAAGGCGTCGGCCAGGAAAGCGGCCCGGATGGCCCCGGCGATGGAAAAGCGGTCGTTGACCCAGCCGGTCGGGAAGGCCGCGAGCAGCGGCGCGATGGAAAGCAGGGAGACGATGAGCCCGATCTGCCAGCCGTTGAACCCGATCCGGACGAACTGGAGCGGCAGGAGGAAGAGGATCGAGGTGTAGGCCAGGGAGCGGGTGAAGTTCAGGGCGCAAACGCGGCGCAGATCGGCGGTGGGCATGGAAGCATTATAGAATAATAGGGGTACAGTATACGTAATTCCCTATTTTCCGCCGCCTGTCCCGGCCTCGAAAGGCGGTGAGGCCGTTTGACACAGCCGCGAAAGGGAAAGGATATCCGGCGGCCGGCCTCTGTAAGGAGTCTCCCGCACGAAAAGAATTGGGGATTACGTATACTGTCCCCCAATAAAAAATCCCCGTCCCGCGGGGCCCCGATCGGAGCCGGCGGGACGGGGAGGGAATGCGTTCTCCGCGACGCCCGCTTACTTCTTTTTCAGGCTGATCGAGCCGCTGAAGGTCTTCAGCCGGACCGAGGCGCCGCCGCCGCCGATCACGCCGTGGATCTCCCGGCTCGGGCCGCGCCCGGAGGAGATCCGGCCGCTCATGGTGATCTCGAAATCGGTGTCGATGCCGCCGCTGAAAGACTCGGCGTCCAGCTCGAATCCCGAACCGGCGGGGATGGTCATCTCCAGTCGTCCGCTCATGGCCTCCAGGCTGTACTTGCCGTCCTTCTCCAGTTTGCCATCGAAGACGACGTTACCGCTCAAAACCTTGGCCCGGACGCTCTTGGCGCCCTCGATCCCGGACATGCGGACGGCGCCGCTGGTGGTCTCGGCTTCGATCGAGCCCTTGACCCTCTCCACCGTGATGTTGCCGGAAACGGACCGGAGATTGCAGTTCCCGACGATGTCGGAGGCTTTGACCGTCCCGCTCACGACGGAGCAATCGGCGCCGCCGCCGAGCTTGGTCAGGGTGGCGCCGCCGCTCACCGTCCGGCCCTCGAAGGCGCCGCCGATCCCCTCGACGAGGACCGAGCCGCTGACGTTTTTGATCGAGAGAGAGGCCTCGGCGGGGATCCAGATCCGATAGGAGACCGAGACGCTGGACGAGCCGCGCTCCGCATGCTCCGGATATTTCGTCTCGATGCGCAGGATCTCGCCGGTCTTCTGGACGACAATCTGGACCTTGTCCAGGTTCTCCTTGGCCTTGACCGCGGTCTTGGCCTTGGAGACCTTGAGGGCATCGATCTTGACCTGGGCCTCGGCCCAGCTCCGGACCTCGATCGAGCCGGAGATGTTGTCGACGATGACCTTGCCGTTCTTGGCCAGGGCTTCGACCTTGGCGAACTTCTGCTCGATCTTCTCCTCGCCGAAGGCCGTCAGCGGATAGACGGCCAGGGCCAGCAGGGCGCCGATCAGGGCCGCCCGGCGGATCGCTCTTTTCGTGTTCTTGCTCATGGCATCCTCCTTGGAAGGATTTAAAGGCTCGCTCCGGGCAGGGCCGGAGACGGCGATTGTTTGCGGAACTGCATGACGCCGTCGAGAATCTCGATCTTCTTCTGGTAGGCGGCCAGAAGGAAGACCCGGGCGTCGACGTTTCCGGGCTCGCGATCGACGGCTTCGCGGCAGGCCTGGATGGCCGATTCCACGGCGCCCAGGTCACGGGCAAAGAGGGCGGTCGTGGCGGGGTCGACCGTGATCGAACCCGATTGCAGGGCCTCGTTCAGGGCTTGGATGGCCAGCTTGTAGTGGGTCTCGGCCTCTTTGAGCTTGACCACCGTGGCCGCCTGGTCGGGAGACATGCCGGGTTGGGCCGCTCCCCTCCAGGGCCCCAGGCCGACCATCAAGCCGACGGCGGCGCCGACCAGGACGAATCCGGCCGCGTAGGCCCAGCGCGGGACCGCAAAACCGAAACCGCGCGACCTGCTTCGGAACGATTTGTGCGCCCCGCGGCGAATCGCCCGGACTCCCGTCAAGATGGCCGGCCAGACGTGGGGGGAGGGAATTTCCTCGTCGTCGAGCGTCCGGGCGCTCTCGGCGATCTTGCGAAAATCTTCCATGAGATCCCGGCACTCGGCGCAGACCGCGAGGTGCGCGTCGAGACGGGCCCGGTCGGCGGGACGGATCGTCCCCTCCAAGCGGTCCCCGATCAGCTTGTGGTACGCGGCGCACTTCATGAACGTTCTCCCGGCCCGATGCGGCGGGCCTTAAGGTAATCCCGGATCTTGAGCCGGGCCTTGAAGAGCTGGGACTTCGACGTCCCGGCGGACAAACGGAGCATCGCGGCGATCTCCTCATGCTTGAAGCCCTGCACGTCGTGGAGCAGGAAAATCTGCTTCAGGCGGGCGGGCAAGACGGCGATGGCGTCCTCGAGCGGCCGGCGCAGGTCCGATTCCGGACCCGCCGTCGAGGTGTCGGGCAGGGCGAATTCGACGTCGTCCAAGGCCACCGTGCGCCCGGCCCGTGACTGCTTCTCGCGCAAATGGCTGAAACACGTATTGAGGGCGATGCGGTAAGCCCAGCCGGGGAACATCTCGGCGCTTTTGACGTCGTTGAGATGGGTGAAAATCTTGATGAAAATGTCCTGCAGGAGGTCCTCGGCCGTGGCCCTGTCGCCGGAGTACCGGCGGGCCAGCCCGAAGAAGGAAACGCGGAACCGGTTGTAGATGGCTTCCATGGCCGCGGAGTCCCCCTCCCGGCCGCGCGCGATCAGGTCGGCGAGAGGCTGGGCTTCGGGCTCCGGTTTGCTCATGAACGAATTATCCATGATTCGCGGGCTCATTTCCAACGCCGAAGCCGCATAAGGTGTTTCCATGGCTTTTCGTTCCACCGTCTAAGATGCGGGGAACGGGAAAAAGGTTGCCCGTCAAGCCGAAATCGAGTTCAGCCACTGCCCGAACAGCTCTTCCCCGATCCCCCGGAGGCTCCCCGAGCGGCCCTTCATCGACCAGAATTGGAAGGCCATCTGGACGAGGCCCAGGAAGTGGACGGCGGCCGAGGCGGGATCGACGTCGGGGCGAAACGCCTTGTCGCGCTTGCCCCGCTCGACCTGCGCCGCCACAGCCTCCAAAAGGGGCTTGAACAGATCCCTGACGGAGGCGTCGAAGCGCCCGGATTGATCGTCGGGCGGGCCCTGGTAGAGGATTTCTCCCGTCTCGGGCGCCGAGGCCAGGAAATCAAAGTGGATGCGAAGGAAGGCAGTCAGGCCATCCTTGGCACTCGCGGCGTGTTCTGCGGCCTCGACCCATTGGCGGGCCAGTGTCGCGGCCAGCCCCGCCGGAAGTTCGGCCGCGGAGCGGATCGGGGCCCGGGGCGGGCCAAAACCGAATTTCTTCATATCTTCGTTGAATCATAGCACAACGGCGCCGAAAGGCTAGCTCCTTCCCGGCCATGTCCCCTCTCTCTCTTCATCTCGCCGGAGGATGGCGGGCTGGATCGCAATGGATTAGAATTGTTGTTGAGGACGTTATTGGCTATCCCCGCCTTTTTAAGCATAGAATGCGGGCACCGGTTTGGATGGGGGAAAAAGGCGCGGCCATGACAGATAAGAAAGAACTTTTCCGCCCGGGAGACAATCCCGGAACTCTTCTCGACGAACTCAACGAAGGCTACTACGAAGTCGACCTGGCCGGCCGTTTGATAGAAGTCAACGAAACCGTAGCCCGGCTGACGGGAATCCCGCGGCAACGGATGCTCGGCATATCCAATCGCGATTACATGGAGCCGGCTAGCGCGGCGGCTATATATGATGTCTTCAATCGAGTTTATCAAACCGGGACCTCCTCGCGGATCCCGCGCTTGCTGGTCCAGATCAAGGAGGGGCCCGCGTTCTGGACGGAATTCACGGTCTCGCTCCTCCGGGCTCAGGATGGCACGCCGGTCGGATTCCGAGGACTCGTCCGCGACATCCGGGATATCGTCCTCGCTGAAACCTCACTGGTCCAGGCCAACGCCCGTTTTCTCGGCTTGTTCCAGGCTATCCCCGACATTGTCTATTTCAAGGACGCCGAGCGCCGGAACATTCTGATCAACAAGGCTTTTGAGACGACGTTCGGTTTAAGTCAGGCCGAGATCGAAGGACGCTTGGATGAGGATTTCCTCCCGCCCCGCCTGGCGGAGGAGTGCCGAAAAAGCGATGAGGTCGTCTTGACATCCGGGGGATTGGTCCGGTTCGAGGAAGAGACCGTTCTCGGGGACGGCCGCAAAGAATATTTCGAGACCATCAAGGCTCCGATCCTTAATCCTGACGGATGCGTCATAGGACTGATCGGCGTCAGCCGCGACATCACCGAGCGAAAGCTCATCGAAAAAGCCCTGCAGGCCTCGGAGGAGCGCTACCGGAGGCTGGTCGAGAACAGCTTGGACGGCATTTACCAGACGGATCTGGAAGGCCGCCTCCTGTCGGCGAATTCCGCGATGAAGCGGATGTTGGGATATCCCGTCTCGGAAGAAGCCGCCGGCTACGAAGTCGTCTCTTCCTACGTTGACGTCCGGCAGAGAGACCGCCTGCTCGAGACGATGGAGCGCGACGGAGAAGTCCGCAACATGGAGATCCGCCTCCGCCGTAGGGACGGCACGGAGTTTCACGTCCTGACCAACGCCAAGGCGGCCAAGGACGCGGACGGCCGGATGATCATCGAGGGCATCCTGACCGACATCACGGCCCAGAAGGATAACCAGCAAGCGCTGGCGGCCGCCCTGGCCGAGAAGAACGTCCTGCTCCAGGAAGTCCATCACCGGGTCAAGAACAACCTCCAGGTCATCTCCAGCCTGTTGAACCTGCAGAGCCGGTACCTCAGCCATCCCGCGGACGCGGAGCTTTTCCGGGAGAGCCAGCGGCGCATTCGGTCCATGGCCCTCATCCACGAGAGACTCTATCAATCGAAGAGCCTGTCGCGGATCGAGTTCGGCGCTTATACCCAACGGCTGGCCGAGAACCTGATCGCCACGCACCCGCACGGCGGCACGCCGGTCAGGCTGAAAACGGACCTGAAAGAGGTCTCTCTGGACATCCAGACGGCCATTCCCTGCGGCCTGATCGTCAACGAACTGGTCATGAACTCCCTCAAGCACGCCTTCCCCGACGGCCGGCCGGGCGAGATCCGCCTCGGCCTGCAGGTCGACGAGGAAGGCCGGGTGGAGCTGAAGATCGGCGACAACGGGATCGGATTGCCGACGGATTTCAGCTTCGCGACGTCTGACAGCATGGGCATGCAGATCGTCGAGATGCTGGCCGGCCAGCTCGAAGGGCGCCTGGATATCGGCCGCGAGAACGGGACGGAGTTCCGCCTGACGTTCAAGGAGCTCAAGTACAAACCGCGCTTGTGAAAGCGCCCGCCGGTCAGGCTCCGATCTCGAGCCGGAGCGATTCCCCAGCCTTCAGAGAGACGGGCTTGGCCCAGCGCAGAACGACGCGGGCGCCGTCCTGTTTGAAAGGAGCGACGGCCGGCGATCCCCCGCCCGCAGTCTTGACGGCCTGGACGGCCTTGCCCCGAAGCGACGGCGGCAGGGTCACCGCCAGCTCGCGCAGAGTCAGCCCGCCCGAGGCGACCAGGAGCTCGACGCTCTCGCCCTTGGCGGACGCCTTCTGCGCGAACTTACCCCAGCCCGAGCCCGCGCTCCAGAAGGTCCGGAAATCCTCGGCGTGCAGCTTGGGGGCGAATTCCAGCCTCTGTTCCACGCCCGAGTAGGCGTAGCCCGAAAGCGCCGTCAGCAGGCCCCAGGAGGACATGGCCCGGGCGTAGTGGTGGCCGCACTCGACCTCGTCCCAGGGATTGCGCCGGAAGCCGTCATAACGGTCACGGACGGCCTTGACGATGGACAGCCCCTCGTCCAGAAGTCCTTCGTACATCAGATGCGAGGCGACGTGGTACTCGATGCCCGTCCAAACCTCGTCCGAATAGACGAACGGCAGAGGCGGACGGCCGCCCCGGGGCCAGGAGCAGAGCAGGAGGCCCTTTTCGTCGTTGAGGGCGTAAGTGCGCTGGGCGCTGGAATAGTCCGAGAAGTCGGTCAGGAAGTTGTACTTGTAGATCGAGCCCAGGGTCGTCTTGAGGCGATCCTCGGGCAGAACGCGGCCCAGCCCGGCGACCATGGCCAGCCACTGGCCCAGCATCTGGTCGGAGAGGCAGCCGTCGCCGTACTGGTACTTCTTCTCCATGACCTTGTCGTATTTCTGGACGTAGTACTCGCCGTTCCACAGCGTCGCGTCGAAGGCCTTGCGGCCCTTGTCGAGAAGCGCCGCGCATGCCTTGGCCGTGGCCGGGTCGCCGGCGGCTTCGCCCATAAGTGAAGCGGCTTTCAGGGCGCCCAGGTAGAACGTCCCCATCATGCTGTTGGGGCCGTAGAACTCGATGTCGTAAGTGTTGTGCTGCTCGCCCTCGATCAGCCCGTCCTTGTCGGCGTCCCAATGGGCCCAGGTGTATTCGAGAACCTTGCGGACCTTGGGCCAGAGTTTCTTAAGGAAGGCGTTATCGCCGGAGATCTGCCAGTCGCGGTAGAGGTTGATGATCTTGCCCAGCGAGCCGTCGGCGGCCGGCTTGAAGTCCCAAAAGAAGCCGGCGCTGATCGGCAGGCTGGTTCGGAAGATCATCGCCCCGTCGTCCTTGGTGTTGACCAGGAAGTCCGTCTCCCGCATGAACCGCTCCAGGCTCGGGTAAAGGAAGGCCAGCGACTGCTCGTAGTTCCAGACGTGGCCGCAGTTCAGCGGGCAGCAGCCCCCCTTGTCGTTGCAGCCTTCGAAGGCGAAGAATTGATTGCCCTTGAGAAGGAAGCAGGTCGTCGTCCGGATGATGGCCGCCTGCGAGGACAGCGCGTCGAGAACAAAGGGCGGAAGGGTCGTGTCGTAGAAGATCTCGTGGAAGCGGCGCGTCTCCCGCTCCAGGGAAGCCAGGTTCTTGTCCAGGTACTCGGCCGCCGCCCAGGCGTCGGCGAAGCGGGTGGCGTACTGGTTGAGGAATTTCTGGCCGCGCTGGGAGCGGACGACGTCGAAATAGTCCAGGAAGTTGGGGAAGCTCCAGGACAAATAGAACGGCAGGACGACCTCGCCGAAGGGCTCGATGGTCGCCTGAAGGCCCAGCGTCCCGATGTCGCTTCGCCCGTCCGGGGAAGGCGACGCGTCCTCCTCGTTCTTCAGCACGCCGTCGGCCGCGAAGTCGTCCCAGAAGATCTGCAGGTCGTCGAACCACTCGCCGCGGACCCAGTGGGAAAGGTACGTGATGTCCCGCCAGGGCGTCGTCAGGGCCAGGTTGCCGAAGGCGGCCGTCTGCGGATCGGCCTTCTTCGAGCTCATGAACAGGCCGTTCAGGGCGCCGCCCTTGCGGACCTGGTTGACGTTCCCGCCGAGCTTGGCGTGGTCGACGCTCGTAATCGTGCCCTCGCCGTCGAACCCGACGGGATTAAGGAGCGATCCGGCCACGGTCACCTGAACCCTCTTGGAGCTCAAGTTCTTCAGCCGGTAGCGAAGGACGACGGCCGGAATACCCGACTCCTCGACATTGAGGGGCAGAAACGGGTTAAAGGCCTCCAGGGTGACCTTGAGCGGCAGTTTGCGGTCCTCCATCTCGACAGCCGCAAACGGATATTCGCCGACGAAGCGCGTCTTCTCCATGCGCGGCAGGCCGGG
>JAQULS010000029.1 GCA_028749235.1 Acidobacteriota bacterium
TCTCCCATACCATCAAGGGCCAGACCCACAACATGCCCATGCTGCGCCGCCTGATGGAGCTCGGCTGCACTCTGATCGATTATGAGAAGATCACCGATGATCAGAACCGCCGCCTCCTTTTCTTCGGCCGTCAAGCCGGCCAGGCGGGGATGGTCGATACCCTGTGGGCCCTGGGCCGGAAGCTCGACGCCGAAGGGACGGCCAATCCTTTCTCCGGCCTGCTTCAAACGTACCACTACACCAGCCTGGTCGAGGCCAAGGAGGAGATCGCCGAGGTCGCCCATTCCATCCGGACGGACGGCCTGCCCGAGTCCCTCGTTCCGTTCATCTGCGGCTTCATGGGCTACGGGCACGTCTCCCAGGGAGCCCAGGAGATCTTCGATCTTCTGCCGATGGAAGAGGTCCCGCCCGAGCGGTTCGGATCGTTTCTCCGCCAGAAGAACTACTCGACCCATCGGGTTTATAAGACCGTCTTTCGGGAGGAGCACCTCGTCCGGCCGCGCAACCCGCAGCGGCTTTTCGAGCTCAGGGACTACTACGAGAACCCGGCCGCCTACGAACCCCTGCTGGAGGCCTACCTGCCCCATCTGACCCTGCTTCTCAACGGCATCTACTGGGCTCCGGCCTATCCCCGGTTCGTGAGGAAAGCCTACATTCGAGACCTTTTCGGCGCTCCCGGCCAGCCTCGCCTGCGGGTCGTGGCGGATATCTCCTGCGACGTCGAGGGAGGCATCGAGATCACCGCCCATGCGACCGACCAGGCCGATCCCGTCTTCGTCTATGAGACGGCCGCCGACGCCGTCCGGCCGGGCTTCGAGGGCCGGGGGCCGGCCGTCATGGCCGTGGACAACCTCCCGGCCGAAATCCCGCTCGAATCCTCGGTCTTTTTCAGCCAGGCTTTGAAGGCCTACATACCCTTTCTGGCCAAGGCGGATTTCAGCCGCGACGAGGGGGCCTGCGATCTGCCGGCGCCGTTGAAGCGGGCGATGATCCTCTGCCGGGGCCGTTTAACGCCGGCGTTCGAATACTTGCGGGCCTGCCTGGATCGGGAACCTTCCCGGGAGGAACGCCATGAGTAAGGTCCTCGTGCTCGGCGCCGGCTTCGTGGCCGGTCCCTTTCTGCGCGCCATGCTCGAACGCGACGAAGTCCGCGTCCGGATCGGCGACTTGGAACCCGACAAGGCGGCGGTCCTGGCCGGGTCCCATCCCCGGGCGTCCTTCTTTGGGCTCGACCTGCGGGACGAAGCGGCGCTGGACGCGGAAATCGCCTCGGCCGACGTCGTCGCCAGCCTGGTTCCCTATGCTTTCCACCCGGTCGTGGCGCGGGCCTGCCTGCGCCGGGGCAAGAACATGGTCACGGCGTCTTATGCCAGCGACGCCATGCGAGCCCTGGATGGAGAAGCCCGCAAGGCCGGAATCACCATTCTGAACGAAATGGGCCTGGATCCGGGTATCGATCACATGGAAGCCATGCGCCTCATCCACGGCGTCCAAGCTTCCGGCGGAACGGTCCTGGGCTTCACGTCTTACTGCGGCGGCCTGCCCTCGCCGGAAGCCAACAACAATCCCTTCGGGTATAAATTCTCCTGGTCGCCCCGGGGCGTTCTCCTGGCCGGGACCAATGACGCCCGCTATTTGAAGGACGGGCGGGAGATCCACGTTCCCGGCGCGGTGCTCTTCGATCACTACGAACTTCTGGACGTGCCGGGCCTGGGGCTGTTCGAGGCTTACCCGAACCGCAACTCCCTGCCGTATCTCGGAATCTACGGCATTCCCGGGGCGCGGACGATGTACCGGGGAACGTTCCGCTACCCCGGCTGGTGCCGGACGATGAAGGCCATAGCGGCGCTGGGATACTTGAGCCAGGAGGATCGCCTCTTGGCCGGATGGAGCGCGCGGGACCTGATCCTGGCCCTGGCCGAAGCTCCGGCCGGGACCGAACCGCGGGCGGCCGCGGCGGCCCGTTTGAAGATGGATCGCGGATCGGATGTCTTTGACCGGATGGCCTGGCTGGGCCTGTTCGACGACGTTTCGATCGGCGTGGAACACGCCTCGCCGCTCGAGGCCTTGGAACGGCTGATGCTCCGCCGGCTCCGCTACGAGCCGGGGGAGCGGGACATGATCCTGCTCCAGCACGTGATCGATGCCCGGACGGAGAAAGGCCGCGAGATCCGGATCACCTCGACTTTGGTCGATCGCGGAATTCCGGGCGGAGACTCGTCGATGTCCCGCACGGTCGGGCTGCCGGCGGCGGCGGGGGCGCGGCTCCTGCTCGACGGCCGGCTGGCCGGACGGGGCGTGGTCATTCCGGTCTGGCCGGAGATTTACGAGCCCGTCCTGGCGGACCTGGCCCGGCGGGGGATCGCCTTCCGCGAAGAGAGGCAGGAACGGACCGCCGGGCCGGCGCGGTGACGGGCGCCGCTTCCGGCCCTACCGCGGAAAAATAGAGGCCCGGCGAGGGCCCGGCCGGTTTGCGCCTCGCCTGATCCCCGGCTATAATGAACGCCGAACCCCGATGGTCAATTCCGGCTTGCGTGAAAAGGACCGCGTCGTCCTGCGGACGATCGTCGAGGTCTACCTGCGCTCGGGCCGCGCCGTCAGCTCCGGCTTCATTCACGGGCGGAAAGTCCTCGGCGACTCCCCGGCCACGATCCGCAACATCATGGTCAAATTGGAGGAACTGGGCTTCCTCTCCCAGCCCCATGCCTCCGCCGGCCGCGTCCCCACCGACCAAGGCTTGCGCTTCTACGTCAACGCCCTTCTGGCGGACCGGCCGCGCAACCTGGAGGAGCCGGGCTTCCCGATCGAGGATTGGACGACGCGCCGGGGCGATCTCAACGCCCTTCTCGATGGAGCCTCGCGGTTCCTCGCGGACGGATCGGACAGCGTCGGTTTCGTCCTCTCGCCGCGGGTTTCGCGGATCAACTTTCAGCACCTCCGCTTCGTCAAGATCGGCGAGGCCAAGGTCATGGTCATCCTGGTCACGACCTTCAACATGGTCCTGACCGAGATCGTGTCGGCCCAAGCCTATTTTACCCAGTCCGAGCTTGATCGGGCCTCGCAGTACATCAACCAGAACTTCGCCGGCAAGAACCTGGCCGCCGTCCGCGATTTCCTGTTGCGCGAGCTGCCCCGGGCCAAGACGCAATTCGATCAGGCCTTCGCCCGGCTGATGTCCCTGCTCAAGACGTCCGTGGATCAGGAAGACAGCGAGCCTCCGATCATCGTTCAGGGCGCCTCGCGGCTGGTCGGCAAGTTCGAGGAAGCCGATCGGGACATGCTCAAGTCCCTGCTGCAGAACTTCGAGGAGAAAGCCAACCTGGCCAAGCTGCTGTCGGATTTCATCTCCCTGGACCGGGTCATGGTCCTGATCGGAGACGAGTCCAAGGCGCCCCAGATCGCCGGCTGTTCGCTCATCCTGTCGCCCTACGGCGACGACAGCCAGGTTTTAGGCTCGCTCGGGATCATCGGCCCCAAGCGCCTGCCCTATCAAAAGATCATTCCCCTGGTCGATCGGGTCGCGGCCAAATTGAGCCGGGCCATCAGCCGGAAACCCTCCTAAGGAAGAAGCCATGTCCAGCGAAGAACAGGATCCCAAGACCGAGCCCGTCCCGGAGGCCGAGCTTCCGGATCCGGGCCCGGAGGCCGCATCCGCCGGCCCGGCCGTCGCGGGCCAACCGGCGGCGGAAGGCGAAGCCACGGCGATGGCGCCGTCGAAACGCCACGCCGCTTCCGCCCTCGAGGAAGCGAGGCGTGAGATCGCGGGCCTCAAGGACCGGTATCTGCGCACGGCCGCCGAGCTTGAAAACCAGCGCAAGCGGCTGGATAGGGAAAAATCCGAATATTACCAGTACGCCCTGGCCGAGCTTCTCAAGGATCTTCTGGCGATCAGCGACAACTTCGAACGGGCGATGGCGGCCCATGCGGCCGCGGGAGGGGAGGGCTTTGAGGAGGGCATCGGCCTCATCCATAAACAGATGCTCGACCTGCTGCGCAAGCAGGGCGTCACGCCGATCGACGTCGCCGATGCCGCCTTCGACCCGACGTTCCAACAGGCCATCGTGACCGAGGCGTCGGCCGAGGTCGAGGAGCCGCGCGTCGTCGAGGAGATGCAGCGCGGCTATCTCCTGCACGATCGTCTTCTGCGTCCGGCCCTGGTCAAGGTCTTGGTCCCGAAGAAGGATTGACATGAATCCTCTCATCGGCATCGACCTCGGAACGACCTATTCCTGCTTGGCCGGAATGATCGAAGGGGCGGCCAAGGTCATTCCCAACCTGGAGGGCGCGGCGACCACTCCGTCCATGGTCTGCCTGGCCTCGACCGGCGAGACGCTGGTCGGAAACCTGGCCATGCGCCAATCCTTGACCAATCCCGAACGAACCCTGTTCGCCATCAAGCGGCTGATCGGCCAGAAATTCGGTTCGGCCCGGGTGCAGGAGGCCCGTCGGCACCTGCCCTACGCCCTGGTCGAAGCCGCGAACGGCGACGTCCAGGTCAAGGTCGGGGAGCGGCGGATCACGCCGCAGGAGGTCTCGGCCCTCATCCTGGGCTACCTCAAGAAAAGCGCCGAGGCCTATTACGGCACGGCCGTCCGGGAAGCGGTCGTGACCGTGCCGGCCCATTTCGACGACAACCAGCGGCAGGCGACCAAAGACGCCGCTCTCATCGCCGGGCTGGATGTCCTGCGGGTCATCAACGAGCCGACGGCCGCCAGCTTGGCCTACGGCCTGCACCGCAAGCGGGCGGGCAAGGTGGCCGTTTTCGACATGGGCGGCGGGACGTTCGACATCACCCTCCTTGAAATCAGCGAGGGCGTCTTCCACGTCTTGGCCACCGCCGGCGATTCCTATCTCGGCGGCGAGGATTTCGACCGGCGGCTGGTCGACTGGCTGCTGACCGAGTTCAAGCGGGAGACGCGAGAGGACCTGAGCGGCGACAAGTACGCCCTGCAGAGGATCAAGGAGGCGGCGGAGAAGGCCAAACGCGAGCTGTCCTTCACCCAAGAGTCCGAGATCAACCTGCCGTTCATCGCTTCCGCCTCGGTTGGATCGCGCCACCTGCGCCGAACCTTGACCCGGCCCCTGCTCGAGGAACTGACGCGGGACCTGGTCGAGAAGGCCTTCCCGCTCGTCGAGGGGGCCCTGGCCGAGGCCGGCTTGCGGCCGGGCGAGATCGAGGACATCATCCTGGTCGGCGGACAGACCCGCATGCCGCTGTTGCGGCGGCAGGTGGCGGATTTCTTCGGTCGCGCCCCCAACGATCATCTCAATCCCGACGAGGGAGTCGCCCTGGGCGCCGCCATCCAGGCCGGCATCCTGTCGGGAGAAATGAGCGAGATCGTCCTGCTTCTGGACGTGACCTCCCTCTCGCTGGGCATCGAGATCGAGCAGGACGGTTTCGAGCGGATTATCGAGAAGAACGCGACTCTTCCGGTCCGCAAGACCAAGCCATTCACCACGGTCGAGGACGGCCAGCGGCGGGTCCGCATCCACGTCCTGCAGGGGGAAAGCGGCAAGGCCAGCGAGAACACCTCGCTGGGGATGTTCGACCTGGTCGGGATCTCGGCGGCCAGCGCCGGCATCCCTCAAATCGACGTCACCTTCGAGATCGACGTCAACGGCATGGTCCGGGTTTCGGCCCGCGATACGGTGTCGGGGCGCGAACAGAAGATGGTCGTCGAGCCTTCTTCGGGGCTATCCCGCTCGCAAAAAAACGAGATCATGAAGCAGGCCTCGGCCGAGGGTGCCAAGAATGGCTAAGCGCGACTACTATGAGATTCTGGGCGTCTCCCGCGAGTCGGGTTCCGACGAAATCAAAAAGGCCTACCGCCAAGCCGCCCTGCGCGATCATCCCGATCGCAATCCCGGCGACAAGGCGGCCGAGGACCGGTTCAAGGAGGCCGCCGAGGCCTACAGCGTCCTGTGCGACGTCGAGAAACGGTCGGCCTACGACCGCTATGGGCACGACGGCCTGCGCGGCGAGAGTTTCCAGGGTTTCAACTCCTCGGTCTTCGAGGATTTCGAGGACATCCTGGGCAACTTTTTCGGATTCAACTTCGGGCTCGGCGATCTTTTCGGCGGAGGGCGCCGGGCTCGGACCCAGTCCCGCGGACAGGACCTGGCGCTGGAGTTCGAGATCAGCCTGGAAGAAGCGGCGGCGGGAGCCGAAAAGGACATCACCCTCAATCGGGCCGAGTCCTGCCCGGCCTGCCGCGGCTCGGGCATGAAGCCGGGCACCCGCAAGTCGTCGTGCCCGGCCTGCGGCGGACGGGGGCAAATCCGGCAACAGCAGGGCTTTTTCTCCGTGGGCCGAACCTGTCCGCAATGCCGCGGCGCCGGCGAAATCGCCGCCTCGCCCTGCGAGGAATGCCGGGGCAGCGGACTCAAGCGCGGCCAGAAGGATCTGCGCGTCCGGATTCCAGCGGGCATAGACACCGGGACGCGTCTCCGGATGACCGGCGAAGGCGAGGCGGGCGAGCGCGGCGCTCCGAGCGGCGATCTCTATGTCGGGATCCGCATCCGGCCGCACGAATTTTTTACCCGCCAGGAGAATCATTTGACCTGCGAGGTGGTCCTCTCCTTCGCCCAGGCGGCCATGGGGCTCCACCTCGAAATCCCCCTCCTCGACGGCGGCGTCGAGAAGCTCAAGATTCCGGCCGGGACCCAGGCGGGGACGGTCTTCCGGATCAAGGGGCAGGGCATCCGCGAGTTGAACAGCCGCCGTACCGGGGATCTCTTCGTCCGCGTCCAGGTCGAGACTCCGGCCGATTTGAGCAAGGAGGAGAGGGCCCTGTTCAAGCAACTGGCCTCCCTGCGAGGCGAGTCCCTGGAAACGCTAGACCGCGAAACCGTACGACGAAGGCGTCCGGCCGCGGCCAAGGACGGGCGGTGACGGCGAACCTGTTTTTCGTGGAGAAGGCCCGGTTGGGCGGGAAGGATTGCGTCCTGGAAGGGTCCGAGCACCATCATCTCGGCCGGGTCGCCCGCCTGCGTCCCGGTGAAGACGTCTGGCTGTTCGACGAAGAAGGCGGCAAGGTGAAAGCCCGGGTGGAGGAAGTCGGTCCAAACAGAACCCGGCTGAACCTCGGCTGCCGAATCGCTCCGGGAGCCTCCGGCCCCCGGGTCGCGCTGGCCCAAGCGCTTCTCAAGAGCAAGGCCATGGACGAGGTCGTCTCGAGCGCCGTCGAATGGGGCGTCGCGGCCGTCCTTCCCGTTCAGGCCGAGCGGTCGGTCGTCCGCCTGGAGGACGGCGGGAGCCGGAAGATCGAGCGCTGGCGGCAGGTCGCGCGGGCGGCGGCCAAGCAGTGCAAGAGCGGACGCCTGCCGGAATTCGAACCGCCCGTCCGGCTGGCGGTCTTCCTCGCCTCCGAACGGCCCGGCGGCAAGGTCATCCTGACCGAGCATGGCGGCCGGCCGTTCAAGGATGTCCTGGCGGCCACGCCGGTTCCTCCCGACCCGGGCGACGAAGCATGGACCCTGCTCGTCGGTCCGGAAGGCGGATTCACCGCGGCCGAGGTGGATGCGGCGGCCGCCGCCGGCTTCGAACCGGTCAGCTTGGGTTCGAATATCCTGCGGGCGGAGACGGCGGCCTTGAGCGCCGTCGCCGTCCTGATGCATGCCCGGAGCCTTTAGAGCCGGCAGCCTGGGAGGCACGCGAACGCTATGTTCATGCAGGGCCAGAAGGTAGGCAAATACGAGATCATCCGTTCCCTGGGCAGCGGGGGATTCGGCTCGGTTTACCTGGCCAAGGACGTATGGCTCGACATCAAGGTGGCCATCAAGGTCCCTCACAAGCAGTCCCTCGAGCTCTACAAGCTGCTCAAGGAGCCCCGCTTGCAGGCCGCCCTGGACCATCCGAACATCGTCCGCCTGCTGGCGGCCGAAAAAATCGACAAGGTCTTTTTCTTCGTCATGGAATATGTCCGCGGCCGGACGCTCGAAAAAATCCTGCAAAAGGAAAAGACGCTGGACGTGCCGGCGGCGATCGACACCATCCGCCAGGTGGCGGCCGGAGTCGAGCACGCCCACAAGAACAAGATCATCCACCGCGACCTGCGGCCCTCGAACATCATGGTTTCGGAGGAGGGACAGGTCAAGATCACCGACTTCGGGACGTCGGCCTGGCTCCAGAACGTGCCCTACGCCACGACCCGGATCGGCTCGCCGCCGTACATGGCGCCCGAGCAATTTCTGGGCAAAGCCGGGTTCGCGGCCGACATCTATTCCCTGGGCTGCATCCTCTACGAGATGCTCATCGGCCGGCCGCCGATTTTTGATCCCGACCCTTTCAAGATCCTGGAAAAAGCCCAGGAGGGCAAGATCACTCCTCCCCGGATCAAGAATATGAAGGTCCCGCGCGAGCTTGACGAGATCGTCATGAAATGCCTGGCGGCCAAGATCGAGGAGCGGTACCAGCGGCCGGGCGAGCTGCTGCGGGCCTTGGCCGAAATCCGGGGCGAGAAGCGCGCCCAATCGGAGCTTGACGACATCCTGGGCCGGATCCGGGCCCGGGAGCGCTCCGCCGGGGACCTCTGCTGGAACTGCCGGCGGCCTCTGCCGTTCCGGTCCCGCCACTGCCCGTACTGCGGCGAGACCAGCTGAGCCGGGTTGACCGGGCCGCTTCGGCCGGGTAAGATGCCTCCGTCGGGCCGGAATTGAGGAGAACGCATGCATATCAACGACCTTCTTAAAATCGCCATCGAGATGGACGCTTCCGACGTCCATATCAAGGTCGGCAACCACCCCCAATTCCGAGTCAACGGCATCCTGGTTCCGCTGACGCAGCTTCCCAAGATGGGTCCCCAGGACACGGAAGAAATCGCCGGCCAGATCATGACGGAAAGTCAGCGCCAGCGCCTGAACGAAGAATTCGATCTCGACCTGGCCTACAGCCTGCCGGGATTCGGACGCTTTCGCGGCAGCATCTTCCGCCAGCGGGGATCGCTCGCGGTCTCCCTTCGGATCATCCCCTTCGAGGTCCGGAACTTTAAAGAGCTCCTGCTGCCGTCGGTGACCGAGAAGATCGCGGCCACCGAGCGCGGCCTGGTCCTGGTCACGGGATCGACGGGCAGCGGCAAGACGACCACCCTGGCCTCGATGATCGACTTCATCAACCAGAATCGGCGGGAGCACATTATCACCATCGAGGACCCGATCGAGTACCTGCATCGGGACAAGAAAAGCATCATCTGCCAGCGCGAGGTCGGCTGGGACGTCAAGTCCTTCGCCCGCGGCTTGCGGGGGGCTTTGCGCGAGGATCCGGACATCATCCTGGTCGGGGAGATGCGGGACCTGGAGACGATCGAGACGGCCATCCTGGCGGCCGAGACGGGCCACCTCGTCTTGAGCACATTGCACACCGTCGACGCTCCCGAAACGATCAACCGCATCGTATCGGTCTTTCCTCCCCACCAGCAGAGGCAGATTCGGCTCCAACTCGCCTCGATCCTGCAAGCGGTCATTTCCCAGCGCCTCGTGCCGCGCCAGGACGGACGCGGGCGGGTGCCCGCGGTCGAGGTCCTGTTGGCCACGCCCTATGTCCGGGAGTGCATCCAGGAGCGGGAGAAAACCGTGCTCATCCGCGACGCGATCGCCGCCGGCGTCTCCCAATACGGCATGCAGACCTTCGACCAGTCGATTTTCTATCTCTTTGACCAGGGCTTCATCTCGTTCGAGCAGGGCCTGCGCTACTCGACCAGCCCCGACAACTTCCGGCTTCGCGTCCAGGGCGTCCAATCGACGCAGGACATCGCCATGGAGGAGATGGAGAAGAACCTGGGCAAGAGCCAGTCCGGCCGCTGAGCCAAGGAACCGAGCCATGAACGCCCAACGCATCCGAGAAACCTTCCTCGACTACTTCGCCGCCCGCGGCCACAAGATCGTGGCCAGCGCATCGCTCAGGCCCAAGGACGACCCCTCCCTGCTCTTTACCAACGCCGGGATGAATCAATTCAAATCCGTCTTCCTGGGCTTGGAGACGCGCGGTTACCGCCGGGCGGCCACGGTCCAAAAGTGCATGCGGGTCAGCGGCAAGCACAACGACCTGGAGCAGGTCGGCCGGACCGCCAAGCACCACACCTTCTTCGAGATGCTGGGCAACTTCTCCTTCGGCGACTACTTCAAGCGAGAGGCCGTCCAATTCGCCTGGGAGCTTGTCCATGACGTTTTCGGCTTGCCGGCGGACCGGCTCTACGCCACGGTCTACGAGGATGACGACGAGGCCTATGAGCTGTGGCGGCGCGAGATCGGGATACCGGCCGAGCGCGTCTTTCGCTTCGGCAAAAAGGACAACTTCTGGGCCATGGGCGACACCGGTCCCTGCGGCCCTTGCTCCGAGCTTCATTTCGACATCGATCCGAACGGGGAGGCGGGGGAGCCGCGGGCCTTGATCGATTCCGGGAGCGACCGCTTCGTGGAGCTGTGGAACCTCGTCTTCATGCAGTACGAACAAGACGGCTCGGGGATCCTGAAGCCCCTGCCCAGGCCGTCGATCGACACCGGCATGGGACTGGAGCGGATGGCCGCCGTGCTTCAGGGCAAGACGAGCAACTGGGACACCGATCTGTTCACTCCGATCATAGCCGAGATCGCAGCGCGGGCCGACCGTGAAGTCCCGGCCGGCGGCGAAGAGGCGGTGGCGTTCCGGGTCATCGCCGATCACGCCCGCGCGGTGGCCTTCCTGATCGGCGACGGGATCATGCCGGCCAACGATGGGCGAGGCTACGTGCTGCGGCGCCTGATTCGCCGGGCCTTTCGGCACGGCGCCAAGCTCGGCCTGGACAAGCCGTTCGTCTACACTCTGATGGGAACGGTGGCCGACCTCATGAAGGGAGCCTACCCGGAGATCTTGACCACGCAGCCGCTCATCGCCCGCATCTGCCGGGCGGAAGAGGAGCGGTTCGCCCAGACCCTGGCCTCGGGACTCCGCGTCTTCCAGGCCTTCGCCGCGGACGCGCGGCGGGACGGCGCGGCCGCCTTGTCGGGAGCGGCCGCCTTCAAGCTTTACGATACATACGGGTTCCCGCTCGACCTGACCCGGGAGTTGGCCGAGGACGATAAGCTGGGCGTCGACGAGGCGGGCTTCACGGCCGAGCTCGAGGCCCAGAAGTCCCGCGCCCGCCAGGCTTGGAAAGGAGACGCCCAGATCAAGGAGCGCCGGGCGTACGAGAGCCTGGCCGGGGCGGCGACCGCGTTCGCGGGCTACGATGCGGCCGCGGTCCCGGAAGCGCGGGTGGTGGCCTTGTTCCGCGACGGGGCGCCGGCGGAGGTCCTATCCGAAGGGCAGAGCGGTGAGATCATCCTCGACCGGACGCCCTTCTATGCCGAGGCGGGCGGCCAGGTCGGCGACTCGGGACGACTTAAGAACAGCCGCTTTGCGGCCGTCGTCGAATCCGCGTACTACCCCGTACCCAACGTCCGAAGCCACCGGGCCCGGATTGTCGCCGGCCAGGCGGCCGTGGGCGACGTGGTCGAGGCGGCCATCGACCTCGACCGGCGGCGGGCGGTCAGGGCCAACCACACCGCCACTCACTTGCTGCACGCGGCCTTGCGCGAGATTCTCGGAGACCATGTCAAGCAGGCCGGCTCGCTCGTCTCGCCGGTCCGCCTGCGCTTCGACTTCACCCATTTTCAGGCCTTGTCGCCGGGCGAGATCGATCGCGTCGAAGCCCTGGTCAATGAGAAGATCCGGGACGACGAGCCGATCGAGGTGCGGGAGATGTCGCTCGAGGAAGGTTTGCGCTCGGGCGCCATGGCCATCTTCGAGGAGAAATACGGCGAACGGGTTCGGATGATCCGGGTCGGAGATTTCAGCCGTGAGCTATGCGGCGGAGCCCATGCCGGCTCGACCGGCCAGATCGGATTCTTCAAAATCACCGCCGAAACGAGCGTCGCCGCCGGCCTGCGACGCATCGAGGCCGTGACCGGCGAAGAGGCCTTGCGGCACGTGCAGGAAGTGGAGCGGCAGGCTTCGGATGCGGCCCGGATCCTCAATGTGCCGCGTCAGGATTGGCTGAACCAGGTCGAGCGGATGCGCGATTCGATCAAGGAAAAGGACCACGAGATCAAGGCCCTGAGGCGGAAGCTCCTGGCGGGATCGACCGCAACGCCGGCCGAGACGATCCGGGATGTGGGCGGCCTCAAGGTTCTTATCCGGAGGATGGAGGGCCTGAGCCCGGACGAAGCCAGGGCCATGGCCGACAAGATGAAGCAGGGCCTCGGAAGCGGCATTGTTCTGCTGGGCGGCGTCCGCGACGACAAGGCTTTTCTCGTCGCCGCCGTGAGCCGGGAGCTGTGCGGCCGCGTATCGGCCGCGGCCTTGATCAAGGCCCTCGCTCCCCTGATCGGCGGCGGGGGAGGGGGACGCCCCGACTTCGCCCAGGCGGGAGGCCCGTTGACCGGGGATCTTGATAAAGCCCTGGCTGCAGGTCCCGAGGCCGTCCAGCGGCTTCTCTGACGCAGCCGGGAGGAGCCGCTGACCCCGCGGCATCACCCCTGGAGGCGATTGACGAGCGGGATGTCCTTCCGGCATGATGGGGATGATGAAACGCGCCGTTTGGCCGCTCGGGCTTCTTCTCCTCGCGGTCTTCGTCCTGCCGGTCGCCGCGGCGAAAAGCCCGGTCTTTCCCGTTTACCTGAAGACCAAATACGATCCTCTCATCCGGGCTTCCGCCCGCCGGCACAGCATCGATTCCGCCCTCATCCACGCCGTCATCCAGGCCGAGTCGGCCTACAATCGCTGGGCGGTATCGGAAGCCGGAGCGGAAGGGCTAATGCAGCTTATGCCGGCGACAGCCGCCCATTATGGAGTCGCCGACGTCTTCGAGCCGGCCCAGAACATCGAAGGCGGCGTACGCTACCTGAAGGACCTGGATCTTCTTTACGAGGGCCGCACGGCCCTGATCCTGGCCGCTTACAACGCGGGGCAGTCGGCCGTCGCCAAGTACAATGGCATCCCTCCCTACAAGGAAACCCGCGCTTACATCGAGAAGGTGCAGGCGGCCTATCGCAGGGCCGGGACAAGGGTGAGGACGCGGCTGTTTACGGTCGTGGATGCTTCCGGACGGACGATCGTGACCAACGATCCGCGCCTGGCCCGGCGTCCGTCCCGCCCGATTACAAATACCCCTTGATCGGCAGGCTGCGCGGCGCGATGGTGAAGACCGCGGGCAGGGTTCCCATCTGCTCGCCGTCGAACTCGATCAGGACGGGTTCATCGTCCTCGGGATCGGCCTCCACCCGTCGGCCGTGCCAAACGCCGACTTTATGATAGCCGATGTGCGATCCATTCATCAGCTTCCAGCCCTGCCGGCAGAACTCGAAGAAGCGCATGCCTTTGACCAGGACGATATCGAAGAGCCCGTCGTCGAGGCGCGCCCCGGGCGCGATCTTCATGCCCTTGCCGAAGACGCGGCCGTTGGCTATCGCTCCGATCAGGTATTCGCCGCGCGGGACTTCGACCCCGTCCACGCGTATGCGGACCCGCTTGTTGCGGTAGTGGATCATCGTTTCAACCAGGCATCGGACGTAGGACGACGCCTTCCTCTCCATGCGCCGGGTGCTGACCTTGTGGCAGACCTCGCCGCCGACGCCGAAATCGGCGACGTTGAGGAAAACGCGTTCGGCCGGGTTCCCGGCCGCGTCGCGAAACTCGACTCGTCCGACGTCCATGGTCTGGGTGGGAGCCTCGGTGATCACGTGCATGGCTCCTTCCAAGCGGGGCGGGATCTTCAGCGAACGGGTCAGGTCGCAGCCCGATCCGGACGGAACGATGCCCAGCGCGGCTTCAGGATTGATCAACCGGGCGTCCTCATAGAAGCCATTGGCGATCTCGTTCATGGTTCCGTCGCCGCCGACCCCGATGACCAAGTCGGTCCCCGCGTAAAGGGCGGAGCGGGCGATCTCGGTCGCCTGCAGCGGTTTTTCGGTGAAATCGACCTTGTATTCCCTGATGAAATGGTAGAGGCCTTCCTTTATATGGGACCACCGCCGGCGGGTTTGGCCCTTGGCCGACTCGGGATTGACGATGACATGGGTTTTGAAGCGCTTCATGATGGGCTCCCGGGCTGGGGCGGAACGGGCGGAGATACAGGCGCCTCGGTCCGCTTGGCGAACAGATTCATGCCGATGATCCCGCCCAGGGCGGCCAACCCGGCGAATAGCGCGGCGTTGATGAGCAAGCCGAGAAAAAATCCCCAAGGGGAGAATGTCCGGGTGCCCGGCTGGATCCACTGCTCCCAGCCGGCAGGCATTTCCGGGACGTATTCGGCCATCCGCTGCAGGAAGCGGCCGGCGAAGGCGGTGTTCAAGGGGGCCAGGGGAATACTCAAAACGGAGACTACGGCGGCCGCGACGATCCCGGTCCAGGCTCCGATCACGGCGCCCTCGCCGGCGGCGGACGGCTCGGGAGCCTTCCTGGTCGATAGATAGGCGGCCAGGATGCCCGCTCCGATGATCCACAAGCAGCATACGCAACTGATGAAGGGGAGGCCGGACAGAACGCCGCCGGCCGTGCCGGCGATTAAGGCCGGCCCGAGCGGACGGGACTTGCGACCGTTCATGCGTTTCTCACGAGAGGGCTATTCTATTTTCTTTCGTCCGGGGACGCAAACAGGCTCCCGATACCGGAGAGGAAATAATACGGCAGGAAGGGCCCCCAGACAAGCCCGGTCGCAAGACGAAGCCAGCCGGGCGAGCTCCAGAAACGGAGACCATTTCCGACGGCGTCGATGGCGAGCGGCAGGGACGCGGCGAGGAACACAGCCGTCCGGGGCGGGCGGAGATCCGTCAAGGGCCGGACCAAGGGCCTCGCGGCGAGGCCGAGGAAAGCTCCCCCATAAATGCCCAGGCACCGGGCGCACACCGCGAGGGGAAACCCGGCCAGGAAAAAGCTACGGTCCGGTCTCTGGTGGCAAAGGGGGGAGAAAAGGGCGTAGATGAGCACTGCGTTCTTTGAACCATGGGCCATGAGGAGAGGCGCCGCGGCTACGGCGGCGAGACAGGCGGCGGCGGCCGACAAAGAGATTCCGTAAAGCCAAGCCAGCTTGGCCCGCCGGGAGATCATGGCTGCTCCGGCGGGGTCATCAGGCGAGCCGCCTCCGGCGGAGGTCGAGGAGTGCGGCCGCGAGCGCCAGGAAGGCCAGCGTCGGCAGCGATTTGCCGAGGTAGAAATGGAACAGCGCCGGCCGCATCACGTCGTAGAGCGACAGGGCGATCAGGACGAAATCGGCCGCCAGAAAGACCCGCCAGCCCCGGGCCATCCTTGGCCAGTGGGCCAGAAGAATCGCCACGGCGAGAACGGCGGAAAGATAGGTGTATTCCCAGCCCAGCGGCGAAATGAGCGGGATGAAGAGCAGCAGGAGGCCGATCTCGAGAGGCTCGGGACGGGTTAGGCCGAGGCCATGGACCAGAACATAGATCATGGCCGCGGCCAGGACGGCGACGGCGGCCCCGTAGCAGAGAGTCGCGGTCCCGGACGGCCCGATCCATTTAGAGAAGAGGCCCAGAAGCGAGACGTTGTCCTGGGAGACCAGGAGCGGGGGAGTGGATTGCGAGAGCGTCCGGATCCATTCGGAGTGGACGGCCCCGTTTCCCTTCCAACCGTAGAAAGCCGCCGGAACGACCAGCGAAAGGATCAGGAAAGAAGCCCCGGACAGAAAGGCGGTCCAGCGTTTCTTAAGGAAAAGATAGGGCAGCATGATGATGCCGTACGGTTTGAGCGCCCCCCCCAGGCCGGCCAAGAGCCCCGCGGCCATCTCCCGGCCGGACCGGCGCGGGCTTTCCGGAGGCGGCAGCAGGAAGGCCATGCCCAGGAAGATCGCCGTGATGACGGCATTGATCTGGCCCAGCTCGATCTCCCGCAGGAAATACTTGGACAGGATGAGGGCCGGCCAGGCCGAGCGCCAGGGATGGTTCTCGGCGGACAGCCCGGCCAGGCCGGAGGCCGCGGCCGAGCCGAAGAAAACGGCGGCCAGGACGACGGCCAGCCAGAGGGCCTTGGCGGCGCCGAGAGGAAGGCCGGCGAACGGGACGTAGATGATCGCGGCGAAGGGGGCGTATTTGAACTGGTAATGCTCGTCCGAAACCCGGTACAGGGTTTCTCCGTGGGCGAGACGGTCGCCGGCTTGAACGTTGACCTGGAAATCCCGCATGGTCGCCCGGCCCGTGAAAAGAAGGGCGCACCCCGCGGCCAACAGGACCGCGTAAAGGACGATGATCCAAGGCCGAGCGCGCCGCATCGAACCCCAAACTACCCGATGACCGTTATGAAGTCAACCGAACGATTGACAGAGCCGGAAGGGCGTGTCAAAATATGTATTCATCCGGGCCGCGATGCGGCCTTTCAGGAGGCATCATGAAGCAAAAATACGTCATCATCGCACTCTGCGCGGCGCTCATCATCGGCTCCGCGGCCTTTCTCACGGCCGGGCAGGACGATCCGGCGGTGAAAAGACTCGAGGAATTCGGTCCCGGCGTCCTGTCCCTTATCGCTTTCGACAAGGATCAAAAAGAGATCGCCAGAGGGTCGGCGGTCGTGCTGGACAAGGACTTGGCGCTGACCAACTATCACCTGATCAGCGGCGCGGCCTCGGTTACCGCGACCAACTCGAAGCTGAAGAAGGTGTCGGTCGAGGGCCTGGTGGCGGTCGACAAGGGGCTCGATTTGGCCTTGATCCGGATCAAGGGCAAGGCGACCCCGCTCGTGCCGGCTCCCGACGCCCTTAACAAGGGCCGCAAGTTCGTGGCCGTCGGCGCCAACGAATCGGGCGAGATCGTAGTCGGTTCAGGCGATATCCGCGAAACGCGTGAGTTGGGCGGCGGGATCTCGATCGGCGAAGCCAGCGCGGGCGTGCCCGAGACCTTCGCCGGAGCCGCGGTCTTGAGCGAGGACGGCAAGTTCATCGGCCTGCTGACCATCATGGACCACCGCCTCCGATTCGTTGTTCCGGCCGTCGCGTTCGCTTCCCTGAACAGAACCGGCGCCGTGCAAGACTTCAAGTCCTTGACGCCCGAGGCGTATCTGGGAACGGTCGAGGGCGCCTGGCTGGCCGGCCGGCTCTACAATTGGATGGACGAGTCGCTCAACGCCCAGCGCAACCTGGAGAAGGTGACCAAGGCCCAGCCCGGGAACCTGGCGGCCTGGACGATGCTGTCGTCGGTGTACAACAAACAACGCGACTACGCCAACGCGGTCGTCGCCTTCAAGAAGGTCATCGAGTTCGATGCTCAGAACGCCGCCGCCCATCTCGGTTTGGGCGAGGTCTTGTTCCGGATGCAGAAGCCCATGGAGGCCGCTCCTTACCTGGAGAAAGCCCTGGTCCTCGATCCGTCCAAAAAGGAAGCCCTGATGTTCCTGGGCAACGCCTATCAGGACGCGCGGGAATGGGCCAAGGCGGCCGACGCATACGAGAAGTACCTGGCCTTCAATCCGGCCAACGCCTGGACGATCTACAAGAACATCGGCGACTGCCGGTTTGAGACGAAGGAATTCGAAAAATCAGCCGCCGCCTTCGGCGAAGCGCTCAAGTCCCAGCCCGACGACCAATCGCTGGCCTATCGCCAAGCGCGGTCTTACGAGCAGGCCGGTCAGTATGAACAGGCCGAAGCGGCTTATGTCAAACTGGCGACCATGAGCCCCAAAGACGCCTACAACTATTATCGAGGCATCCTGGCCATGTACGACAAGGCCAACCTGCCGGCCAAGGCCGCCGCGGCCGGCCAGAAGCTGATTGAGATCAACCCGCGTGATCCCGAAGCCTATTACAACCTCGGATTCATGTACCAAAAGCTGCAAAACTACGCCGAGGCCATTGCCCAGTTCCGCAAGGCCATCGAGGTCATGCCGGCCAACGGCAATGCTTGGTTCCAGGTCGGGTACTGCTACTACATGCAGAAGAATTACGTCGAAGCGGCCAAGGCCTTCCAGAAGAACGTCGAGATCATCTCGGACAGTTTCTACGGCTATCTTTACATCGGCATGAGCTTGATGCAAATCAAGCAGTATACGGCGGCCATGGACCCGACTAAGAAAGCCGTCGACTTGAAGCCGGACGACCCGACGGCCCTGTATAACCTGGGCATCATCTACCTCAACCTGCGCGATCAGTATAGCGCGCGCGATATCGTCAACAAGCTGAAGCCGATCGATTCCAATCTGGCCAACAAGCTGCGCAGCTACATCAAGTAGAATCGGCCGTTCCGGCCGGCGTCCCGCCCTCCTCCGGGCCGGGGGAGGGCGGGACGTTTTTCAGGGTGAACCGATTGACAGCGGTTGGGGGATCGGTTAAAATGTCGCCTTCAGTTCCCTCGTTCCCTTCGAACGCGTCTCCAGGATCCCTTGAACCGAAGGCTGATTTTGCATATGGGCAGGTGGCGGAACGGCAGACGCGCTAGGCTTAGGACCTAGTTCCTGAAAGGGAGTGCGGGTTCGATTCCCGCTCTGCCCATGAGCGATCCCCGGACAAGGATGGGACTCCCATGACCGAACCGATCGAACGTCTGAAGAGTACGGTAACCGACCTCGGCCCCGGCCGCAAGGAAATCCAGGCCGAATTGTGCGCCGATGAAGTGGCTCACGAGCTCGATCACGTTCTGGAGCACTACGCCGAGCGGGCCCGGCTCAAGGGTTTCCGGGCCGGCAAGGCTCCCAAGGACATGGTCAAGCAGATTTACCAGCACGAGATCCAGCATGCCCTGGTCGACGAGCTGGTGCCCAAGGTCCTGGAGGAGATTCTCAACGGCCGCGACATCCATCCCGTCGGAACGCCGGTCATCGAGGATCTTTCGCTCGAGGACGGGTCGCCGCTGCGGTTCAAGGCGGTCGTCGAGGTCTGGCCCGATTTTGCCCTGCCCGCTTACCGCAAGGTCCGGACGTCCCGCCGGACCGCGGAGGTCCCCGAGACCGAGGTGGACAAGGCGATCGAGGACCTGCGCCGCAAGTCGGCGGAGTATGTTCCGGTCGACGGCCGCGGGGTTGAGGCCGGAGATTACGTGGTCATCGAGCTGCAGGGACGGGACTTGCGGACCAAACGCATGCGTCCGACCGAGAAGTCGGTTCTTCTCGTCGGCCGGGCGGGGAACGATCCCGCGGTGGACGAGAACGTCCGCGGACTGCCAACGGGGGAGAGCAAGGTTTTCCGGACGTCCTATCCGGCGGAGTCGCCGGTCCGGGCCCTGGCCGGCAAGGACGTCGAGTACAGCCTGAAAGTCCAGGCGATCAAGGCCGAGCGCCTGCCCGAGCTCAACGACGAGTTCGCCAAGAGCCTAGGCGAGTTCGAAAGCCTGGAAGCCCTGCGGGCCAAGGTCCGGACCGAGCTGGGCAAAGCCCGCGAGATGAAGGCCAAGCGGGACACCTCGGAGGACGTCCTCAACCAGCTCGTGGAGCAGACGGCCATCGAGCTGCCCCCGGCCGCGGTCGAGGAGGAGGCCGAGGAGGTCTTGAAGAAGACGTTCCAATCCATCCCGCCCGAGAGCATTACGCCCCAGTTGGTCGAAGAATTCCGGCCGCGGGCCCGCGAACAGGCGGCCGCCGCCATCAAGCGCCAGCTCCTGCTGCAGCGGATCGCCGAGGCCGAAAAGATCGACGCCGGCGAGGAGGAGATCGATCAGGAGATCCAAGACCTGGCCCGGGCCAACGGGGTCCCGGCCGCGCGGCTCCTGGAATCCTTCGCCCAGGAAGGCCGGCGCGAGGGCCTCAAGGCCACCCTGATTCTGCGCAAGACCGTTGACTTCCTGGTCAGCCAGGCTATAATGGAGTGACCGGGTTCCCGGGTTTTCCATGACTCTTATCCCTTTCGTCGTAGAACAAGACGGCCGTTCCGAGCGGGCCTATGACATCTACTCGCGCCTGCTGCGCGACAACATCGTCTTCATCGGGACCGAGATCGACGACGCGCTGGCCAACACGGTCATCGCCCAGCTTTTGTTCCTGGAGGCTGAAAATCCGGAGAAGGAGATCTCGCTGTACATCAACTCCCCGGGCGGCTCCATCACCGCCGGCCTGGCCATCTACGACACCATGCAATACGTGACCAACGAGATCGCCACCATAGGGGTCGGCCAGGCGGCCAGCATGGCCGCGGTCCTGCTGGCGGCGGGGACGCCGGGCAAGCGCATCGCCCTGGCCAACACCCGGGTCCTCCTGCACCAGCCGTCCGGCGGCACGCAGGGGCAGGCCTCGGACATCGCCATCCAGGCTAAGGAGATGCTGCGGCTGCGCGAGGCCTTGTACCATATCCTGGTCAAGCACACCCGGCAACCCAAGACCAAGATCCAGGCCGACATCGAGCGCGACTATATCTTGACCGCGCCCCAGGCCCGCGAGTACGGAATCATCGATCAGATCTATACCTGCCGCGCGCCGGGGAAAAAATAGGCGGAGAGCCGGAGGGCCATGGACGAAATCAAGAACGGGCGGGAAGAAAGCCCGGTCAAGTGCACCTTCTGCGGCCGCGGCCAAAGCCAGGTCCGCAAGCTCATCGCCGGCCCGGGCGGCGTCTTCATCTGCGACAATTGCGTCGATGTCGCCCACTCGATCATCGAGGCCGACCGGCCCAAGCCCGCGTCCGAGCCCGAGCCGGAGCCCGAAGCCTCTCCGACGCCGGCCGCGATCAAGGCCGCCCTGGACGAATATATGATCGGCCAGGACAAGGCCAAGAAGAAGATCGCCGTGGCCGTCTACAATCACTACAAGCGCATCCGCCAGCCGAGGACGGCCGGCGATGTCGAGATCGCCAAGAGCAACATCCTCTTGATCGGACCGACCGGCACGGGCAAAACCCTGACCGCGCAGATCCTGGCCAAGATCCTGTCCGTCCCCTTCGCCATAGCCGACGCCACCACCCTGACCGAGGCCGGCTACGTCGGCGAGGACGTGGAGAACGTCATCCTCAAGCTCTACCAGGCGGCCAAGGGCGACCTCCTGCGGGCCCAGAAGGGCATCATCTACATCGACGAAATCGATAAGATCAGCCGCAAGAGCGACAGCCCTTCGATCACCCGGGATGTCTCGGGCGAGGGCGTGCAGCAGGCCCTGCTCAAGATCATCGAGGGGACGAACGCCAATATTCCGCCCCAGGGCGGCCGCAAGCACCCCTACCAGGAATTCATCCCGGTCGATACGACCGACATCCTGTTCATCTGCGGCGGGGCCTTCGTCGGACTCGACCGCATCATCGCCCAAAGGCTGGGGCGGTCGCTGGTCGGATTCAAGGCCGAAACCAAGGTCCGGCCGGACGCGGCGTCCGGGCTGCTGGCCGACCTCATCCCGCAGGACCTGATCAAGTACGGCCTGATCCCCGAGCTGGTCGGACGCGTCCCGGTCGTGGCCGTGTTCGACGAATTGGGCGAAACCGAGCTGGTCGATATCCTGACCCGGCCCAAGAACGCCATCGTCCGCCAATACCAGAAGCTGTTCGAGATGGAAGGCGTCGAACTGGAATTCAGCGAGGATGCCTTGTCGGCCATCGCCCGGCGGTCCCTGCAGCGCAAGCTCGGGGCCCGCGGCTTGCGGACGATCATCGAGGACCTCATGCTCGAACTGATGTTCGACCTGCCCTCTTCACGCAAGCCGGGGCGGATCAAAATCACCAAGCGGATGGTCGAAGACAGCGGCGCGGAACGGGCCAAGACGGCGGGGGAGTGACATGGATCCCAACGGCGACACCCTGGAAACCCTGAAGACCCTGCCGCTCATTCCGCTCCGCGACCTGGTCGTCTTTCCAGCCACCCTCGTCCCGTTCACCATCGGCCGGCCTTCGTCCGTGCAGGCCCTGGAAAAGTCGTCCGAGACCGAGCGCCTGATCGTCCTGGCCGCCCAGATGGACCCCAGCCTGGACAATCCTTCGCCCAAGGACATCTACTCGATGGGCGTGACGGCCAAGGTCATTCGGACCGCCTCCGTCGACGACAAGAACGTCAAGGTCATCGTCGAAGGCAAGCGGCGGGCCCGCATCCTCGAGGTCCTCTCCTCGCAGCCGTTCTACCAGGTCCTGATCAAGGAAGTCCGGGTCTACGACGAGGCCGGCAAGGAGGCGGGCGAGGAGCTCGGCGTGGTGCTGCCGCTCTTCGAGGAATACCTCAAGTTCAATCCCGGCGCCAACGTCCAGGCCATCCTGCCGGCCCTGCGCGACCATTCGCCCGACCGGATCGCGGACATCGTTTCCTCGCACCTCTTCCTGCCCCTGGACGAAAAACAGAACCTTCTGGAAACGATCAACAGCCTGGAGCGGCTGCGGCGGATCCGCTTCCTGCTCGAGTCCGAAATTTACCGCCTGCAGGCGTCCCAACGCAAGGACGGCCGGGCCGCGGCGGCCGGCAAGCGCAAAACCGTGTTTACGCCTGGCGTGTCCGTCGGATCGGCGGGAGCCAAGAAAGACGAGCCGGCCGGGGAGGTCGAGGAGCTGCGCAAGAAGGTGGCGGCGGCCAAAATGCCGCCCGACGCGTCCGATAAGGCCCGCAAGGAGCTGGAGCGGCTGGAGAGCATGCCGCCTCTTTCGGCCGAGGCCACGGTCTGCCGCAACTACCTGGACTGGCTGATCGCCCTGCCTTGGACGAAGAAATCCCGCGAGAAGCGGGACTTGGCCGAGGCCGAGCGCATCCTGAACGAGGACCACTACGGGCTGGACAAGGTCAAGGAACGGATCCTGGAGTATCTCTCGATCCGTCAGCTGGTCAAGGATCCCAAGGGCGTCATCCTCGGCCTGGTGGGCCCGCCCGGCGTGGGCAAGAGCTCCCTGGCCAAATCGATCGCCCGTGCGACCGGGCGAAAATTCGTCCGCCTTTCGCTGGGCGGCGTCCGGGACGAAGCCGAGATCCGGGGCCATCGCCGGACGTACATAGGCGCTTATCCCGGGCGGATCATCCAGATGATCAAGCGGGCCGGAACCCGCAACCCGGTCTTCCTGCTGGATGAAGTCGACAAGATGAGTATGGACTTCCGGGGCGATCCGGCCTCGGCCTTGATGGAAGTCCTCGATCCCGAACAGAACAACGCTTTCCTGGACCACTATATCGACACCGACTTCGACCTGTCCCAGGTCATGTTCATCGTCACGGCCAACGCCCTGGAGCCGGTGCCTCGGCCGCTCATCGACCGCATGGAGATCATCCGCATCCTCGGATACACCGAGGAGGAAAAGATCCAGATCGGCAAGCGGTTCTTGTGGCCCAAGCAGCTCAAGGCGCACGGCCTGAAGCCTTCCAATCTGGCCGCCTCGGACGCGGCCCTGGCCAAGCTCATCGATGATTACACCCGGGAGGCCGGCGTCCGGAACCTGGAGCGCGAAATCACCCGGATCTGCCGGAAGGTCGTCAAAAGGGTCGTCGAAAAAGGCCGGGACCGCAAAGAGAAAGTCAGCGTCAACAACCTCGAGGGGTACCTGGGCGTGCCCAAGTTCCGCCGGCCGGCCATGGACCGCGAGGACGAGATCGGAGTGGCCACCGGCATGGCCTGGACGGAGTTCGGAGGGGAGCTCCTGACCTTCGAGGCCATGAAGGTCCACGGCAAGGGCACCTTCCTCCTGACCGGCCAGATGGGCGAGGTCATGCAGGAGTCCGCCCGGGCCGCCTTCAGCTTTGTCCGGGCCAAGGTCTTCGAGCTCAACGTGGCCAAGGATGTGACCAAAGACTTCGATATTCACATCCATGTCCCCGAGGGAGCCATTCCGAAGGAGGGCCCCTCGGCCGGAATCACCATTGCCGTCGCCATCCTCTCGCTCTTGACCGAGATCCCGGTCAGTAAAAAGCTGGCCATAAGCGGCGAGATCACCCTGCGGGGCAGGGTTCTGCCGGTCGGCGGGATCAAGGAGAAGCTGCTGGCCGCCTATCGCGAAGGGATCCGGGAAGCCGTCCTGCCTCGGGACAACAAGGCCGATCTGAAAGATCTGCCCAAGACCATTCTGCAAAACATGACTATCCATTTGGTTGAAAACATGGACGACGTCCTCAAGCTCGTCCTGACCAGACCGCTGCCGCTCGTGCCGGGTCCCGCCCGTCCCGACGGCGAAAAAACCGAAGCCCGGGCGGGGGAGGCCGCGGCCGGGACGGCCGCGGAGGCCAAGGCCCTGCCCGAGCCTCCGATCACGCATTAGCTAGAAGGAGCTGCCTATGCCGAATCAAGGACAACGTTACCGCCGCGGCCCCAAACCGCACGGACCCAAGGACATGCCGCCCGATCCCCGCCCCGAATACGAGGAGTACGAGCCGCCGCAGGATCCCAACGGGGTGCACGACTTCGGGCTGATCGAGCTCGAGGGCAAGGATCTCAAGGAAGTGCTCAAGATCGCGGCCCAGGTCGGGATGGCCGAGGCCGAGATCGAGATCGACAAAACCAGCAAGCACAACCTGATCTTTAAGATCCTGGAAGCCCAGGCCAAAAAGCAGGGCTTGCTGTTCTCGGAAGGCGTCCTGGAATGCCTGGAGGACGGATTCGGATTCCTGCGCGCGCCCGAATTCAGCTATCTGCCCAGCCAGGACGACATCTACGTCTCACCGTCACAGATCCGCAAGTTCCAACTGCGGACGGGGGACACCATCTCGGGCATCGTCCGGCCGCCCAAGAACGGCGAGAAGTACTTCGCCCTGATCAAGATCGAAGCCATCAACTTCATGCTGCCGGACGTGCTCATCGACCAGCGGCGCAACGTCCACTTCGAGCAGTTGACGCCGCTCTACCCGCACGAAAAGATCATCCTCCAGGACGGCAACCCCAAGAACCTCAATGCCCGGATCATGGAGCTGCTGACCCCCATCGGCAAAGGCCAGCGCGGCCTGATCGTCTCGCCGCCCCGGGCCGGCAAGACGACCCTGCTCAAGACGATCGCCAAGTCGATCGAGAAGAACCACCCCGAGATCTTCCTGATCGTCCTTCTGGTGGCCGAACGGCCGGAGGAGGTCACGGACTTCCAGAGAAGCGTCGCCGGCGAGGTCGTGGCCTCGACGTTCGACGAACCGCCGGCCCGCAACGCCCAGGTCGCCAACATCGTCCTGGAAAAGGCCAAGCGTCTGGTCGAGATCAAGCGCGACGTGGTCATCCTGCTCGACTCGATCACCCGGCTGGCCAGGGCCCACAACGCGATCATCCCGCCCTCGGGCAAGGTTCTGTCGGGCGGCATCGACGCCAACGCCCTGAACAAGCCCAAGAAGTTCTTCGGCTCGGCCCGCAAGATCGAGGAAGGGGGTAGCCTGACCATCATTGCCACCGCCCTGGTCGACACCGGAAGCCGGATGGACGAGGTCATCTTCGAGGAGTTCAAGGGCACCGGCAACATGGAGATCAACCTCGATCGGCGCCTGGTCGATAAACGGACCTTCCCGGCCATCGACATCAACCGCTCGGCCACCCGCAAGGAAGAGCTGCTGATCGAAGAGACCGAGCTCAGCCGGACCTGGATCCTGCGCAAGATCCTGTCGCAGTTGAGCGAGGTCGAGGCCATGGAGCTTTTGATCGAGAAGCTGGGCAAGACCAAGACCAATCAGGACTTCCTGGGCGCCATGAGCAAGGGTTTGTAAAAAGTCCTTTGGCGCAGATTCTTAAAGGCCGCCTTCGGGCGGCCTTTTTTTTAAATGGAAAATACTTTTTAGACGCCAGCGGCTTATCAAAAGGCGGCGAGAAAGCGCTTGTCAGATCGCATTATGTTGACTTTCACATGTTTCGGGAAATATGATGAATTCAATAACAGGGGAATTATTATAATGCGCGCAGAGGGGGGATCATGAAATATGGATTTTCGGCCAGAATGTCGAAGGGATCCTTTAGGCTGTTCGCTTTCGCGGCGGGCGCCGCCATTTATTTTTCCGCGCCGTATAAACCGGCCGCGCCATCGAATGTGCCGGTCGTGAACATTACGGAGTCGATGCCCCAGCAATTCTCCTCGCAGGGGCATGTCCTGAGCTTTGGGACGAGTTCCATGGTTGTAGCGGCTGCCGATCATATGATGAAAGTGGAGATGGCCGGCGGAAAATCCGTCGATCCAGTACGTGAAAGGGCGACCGCAAAATCGCCGATGGCGAAGCCGATAGGTATACGGATCGACCGAAGAGACGATGATGGGAAGTGCGCCCCGTTGATCGATCGCGTGACCTATCCTGATGTGTGGAACGGTGTGACGGTGACTTACCGAAAAGCCGCGGGAGCGATTATCGAAAGCGCCTATCGAATCGAGGCCGGAGCGGATCCTTGTAGAATCCGACTTCGATACAATCGGCCTGCCAAGATCGACGGCAACGGAGATCTTGTCGTGGCGTATGAACGGGGAGAGATTCGTGAAAGCGCGCCGGTCGCATGGCAAGATATAAAGGGCAAGAGAATAAACGTTGCGGTATCGTTTCGCAGACTGAGCGAACATGAAGTAGGATTCGATGTGAGAGGCTACGATGAAACCCGTCCTCTCTATATCGATCCCTGGCTGACGTGGCATACATTCTTGGGGGGAAGCGCCGTCGATGAAGCGGCAGGGATCACCGTGGACGGAAGCGGAAACATTTATATAGCGGGATATAGCGCCGCGACTTGGGGCACGCCGATTAGAGCGTATACATCGGGTGCGGAGGCTTTCGTGGCGAAGCTGGACAGCTCGGGAAATTTGACCTGGCATACATTCTTGGGGGGCGGAGAGGGTAAATACGACAGAGGATTCGGGATCGCCTTAGACGGAAACGGGGCTATCTATGTAACGGGCGGCAGCAGCGGGAATTGGGGCTTGCCGGTCAGGGCTCATTCTTCCGGAGGAGATTTCGCTGAAGGCTTCGCCGCCGAGCTGGATAACGATGGAAATCTCGTTTGGAATACGTTTTTAAGCGGCTCGTCTTACGGATATGAAATCGCCCACGACGCAAGCGGAAATATTTTTGTTGTCGGCGATTCGCAAACAGGCGATGCCTTTGTGGCAAAACTGGATGGTTCCGGAAATCTAACCTGGAGTAAAACCCTGGGCGAAGGCGGATACGGGTCTGGGAATGCGATTGCCGTGGACGGAAGCGGAAATATATATGCGGCGGGGTATAGCACCTCGACTTGGGGATCGCCCGTAAGAGCGTATACATCGGGCAATGATGCCTTCGCGGCGAAGCTGGACGGTTCGGGGAATCTTACCTGGCATACATTCCTCGGGGGAAGCGCGTCCGATTATGGATACGGTATAACGGTGGATGAGAACGGGAACATATATGTATCGGGATCCAGCTTTACGACATGGGGCTCACCGGTTACGGCTTATTCTTCCAGTTCCGACGCTTTTGCGGCAAAGCTTAATAGTAACGGAAACCTTGCTTGGAATACGTTTCTTGGAGGTAGCTCGGGTGATGACGGGTATGGAATCGATTTGGACGGCAGCGGGAATCTTTATGTGACGGGCAAAAGCAGCGCGACTTGGGGCACGCCCAGAATTGCTTTCACATCGTCAAATGATTCCTTTGCGGCGAAACTGGACAACTCCGGAAATCTGACATGGAATTTGTTTCTAGGCGGAAGCGGATCCGATTTTGGATTTGGGATTGCTGTCGATGCGAACGGAAATATCTATGTGGCTGGGTACAGTGATGCGGCTTGGGGATCACCGATTAACGCGTATACATCGAACGCGGATGCTTTCGTTGTCAAGATGCCAAACGAGCCCACGGCGGTTGAATTGATCTCACTCAAAGCGCAAGGGGAAAAAAAGACGATCAATATCACCTGGCAGACCGCGTCCGAGCGCGATAACGCCGGCTTCCATCTCTGGAAAAAGGCGGAGACAGAAAAGGAATTCGTGCGCATGACCCCGGCTTTAATTCCGGCTCGCGGGGATATGGTACTGGGCGCAATTTATGAATACGTCGACGGCGGTGTCGAAGAAGGAACACGATATCTATACAAGCTTGAATGCGTTGATATGAACGGAGAAAACTCTTTCCATGGTCCGATCGAAGCCATGGCGGGAACGATAGAGCTTCTTTCGCCCGCGAATGGTGCTCGGTTGTCGGCAGGGATGCCGATTGTACTTGAATGGAACGGGGGACGGTTCGAAAGATTTAGGGTGGAACTAACGGGAAAGCCGGAATTAGCCGTAGTGAATATGTTCCCGATGGAAGCGGATTCCGATGATTGGATTTGGGAGACGAAATTCATAATATCTCCACAAATACTTAAACAGCTTGGTTCGACGGCTATTCACGGGGGCGTCATCCGTTGGCGCGTAAGGGGGAAGACTGCAACCGGATCGGAAGTTGTATCTGAGACAGCTTGGATAATTCTTTCGGAAACTGAAATGGAGCGTTGGTCGCAAGAATAGAGCTCCGGCAAAGCGCGACGTTGCGGCTGTCGACGGAAAATAACGTCTATTTTAGCGACTAATATGATTTAATGAAATCGGCTTTTGAAGAGAAAGCCAATACTCGTTTAGAGAAATAGAGAAGAATCGTAGACGAGGGCTTGGGTCTGGATATCCACAGATGCACAAGATGTCGGCATAGGGGATATCCACAGACGTTGAAAAAGCCCAATTACATTATTATAAGCAACATAAGGGCCTGTTATATAATGAGTCGCATAAGATCTATTATGTAAACTAACAAATATGCCTCGACAAGATAGATGGGAAGGCTTTGACACATTCGCGGCGCCAACCCCCCTTTTAAAAAAATCGGGGTTATAAGCGCCGCTCAGTATTAACCCTACAAATACCCCGGGTTGATGTCTGGGTCTCGAACGGGCTTATTCTTCTCGGGATATTTTCTGTATAATGCGTCGCGTTTATCGCTTCATAACATTCGAAATTTCGACAGTCGTTTATTTCTATTCTTTACACCGGAATTTTTTTAGGGAATCGAGCTTGAATCAGCGGGAAGACTTCAACTTGTTCAAGAGATCTTCCAAAACCCTAATGATCTCGGTTCGGCTGACGGTTTCTTTCTTGAAGTCTATACGAACTTGATAGGATCGGTCTTCCTTGGGCCGATAATTGAAAACATAGTGTTTTGTTTTACCGGCTGCGTCCTTCCCCTTCATTTCCTTGGTCAGGTCGCGGGTATCCTCCCGCCGCAAGCCGCGCTCCTGGATCTGTTTGAGAAGAGCCTTCATCTCATCCGCACCCTTGAGTTTGGATAGTTCGATTAGTAGACTTCGGTTCTTTTCCAAGCCGGCTTCGGCGCACGTCGATCTGATATCGGAGGGGACTCGGCTGATATTGATAATCTCGGTGATGGTCGATCGGGCCTTGCCTATCTTTTCGGAAATTTGAGCGTGGCTGTAATCGTAAATATCCATAAGGGCTTTCAAGCCATCGGCTTCCTCGAAAAGATCCAAATCTTTTCGCTGCAGGTTCTCGATGAGGGAGATTTCCATGGCCTCGTTATCGTTGACGATCATTTCGATGGCCGGAATCTCCGTCAAGCCGATGTTCTTCGAGGCTATATAGCGCCTTTCTCCGGCAATGATTTCATATGTATCCCCTTTCGGTCGCACGATAATCGGCTCTAGAACGCCCTTGGCCTTGATCGAAGACATGAGCTCCTGGATGTCACCCAGGGAGGACCGGGCTTGATGAGGATTGGGAGAAACTTTCGTGAGCGGGATCATCCGGACCAGGGGCGCGGAATTCTTCTTAGAGATCCAGTCGACGAAGTGCGTGTCGTGCCTCATCCCTATCGACGTCGGCAACCCGGAGTGCTTAACGTTTTGTCCGCTCAATGATCTCCTCCGCGACTTGACGATATTGCAGGGCGCCGATCGATGCAGCAGCATATGTGAAAATCGATTCCTTATAAGCCGGACATTCCTCTATTTTGACGCTCTTCGAAATACATGTTTTAAAAACCTTGTCTCCGAAAACCGCGTTAATTCTCTCCACGACGTCGCGGGCCAGGTTCGTCCGCGTATCATGCAGAGTTATCAGAACTCCCAGGATGACAAGGTTCGGATTGGCGACCCGCCGGACTTTTTCGATCGTCTCCAGAAGATCATCCGTTCCTTCCAGGCAGAGGTAGGAGCTTTGAATCGGAATCAGCAGATGCGACGCGGCGACAAGGGCGTTGAGCGTGATCAAACCCAATGTCGGAGGAGTGTCGATCAGCATATAGTCGTAGCGCGGCCGAATGGGCGCTAGCGCGTCGCGTAAGCGGTAGTGCCCATCGATCTCCCCTATCAGAGACGTTTCGATCTTGGCCATCGAAATGCGTGAAATCGCAACGTCGAGTCCCGGGACCGTCGATTTCGTGATGGCCGATTCGATGGGGGCCTTATTTGGCCCGAGCACTTCATAGAGAGAAACCGGGATGGATCCGGGATCGCGGACGCAGGAGATCGTACTGTGTCCCTGCGGATCCGTATCGATGAGCAGGACGCTCTTGCCGGCTAAAGCCAGAGCGGCTGCGCAATTGACGGCGGTCGTTGTCTTCCCTACCCCGCCCTTTTGATTGGTTACGGTAATGATCACGTGGAATATTCCTTGCGAATAATCGCCCCTTACAATATCGCGATTGATTCCGGAATGCAAGCTTCTTTGATCAACTGTCGGCCGGCCGACATGTACGTAACTATAAGATAATAAAGTAAAAAAG
>JAQULS010000151.1 GCA_028749235.1 Acidobacteriota bacterium
CGGAGCTTCGCGTTGACAGGCGCGGGCGTCTGTTATAAACAACGGCCATGAGCCTCCATCCCGTCGATCTGGCCATCATCGTCGTCTACCTCGCCCTGGTCGCCGCCATCGGCATCATGGTCAAGAAGCAGGCCACCAAGAAGCTCGACTCCTACTACCTGGCCGACCGCAACATCCCCTGGTGGATGCTGGGGCTGTCGGGCTGCTCGAGCTATATCGACATCGGCGGCACCATGTCCATGATCGGGATCATTTTCTACCTGGGGCTCAAGTCGATCTGGGCGACGCACATCTTTTGGGGCTGGTTCATCATCTGCTTCTACATGGCCTTCCAGGCCAAATACATCCGCCGGTCCGGGGTCATGACCTTCGCCGAGTGGAATGAAACCCGCTTCGGCAAGGGCCGCGACGTCGAGGCGGCCCGCCTGGCGGCGGCCCTCTTTTTGCTGGTGTTGATGATCTGCAACCTGATGTTCATCAGCGTCGGCACCGGCAAGTTCGCCGAGGAGTTTCTGCCCCTGCCGCGTTGGGAGGTGACCCTGATCGTCCTGGCGGTAGTCGGGATCTACGTCACTTTGGGCGGGTTTTTCGGAGTCATCCTGACCGACGTCTTTCAGACCATCCTGATCGGGGTCGGGGCGGTCATCCTGACGGTCATGGTCTTCGCCAAGCCGGCCGCGACGAGCTTCATCGCCAAGGATCCGGGCTGGTTCTCGCTGGCGCCCGCCTGGAAGATGTGGCCGTCCTTTTTGGCCCAGACCGCCCCGGCCTATCGGCATTTCGACCTCTTCGGCCCGATCCTGGCGGCCGGTTTCTTCTGGATGATCTTCCGGATCCTGGCCGGCCCCAACGTCTGGGACTTCCAGTTCTTCCTGACTGTCCGCACGCCGCGCGACGCCCAGCTTGCGGCCGGGATGTGGACGGTCGGCTACAACCTGCGCTGGATCCTGGGCTGCGCCTTCATGGTCCTCGGCCTCTTCTACCTGGGTGGCCAGGCCGGGTTCGATGCGGAAAAGATCATGCCGCTCGTCCTGCAGAAGTTTCCGGTCGGCCTGCGCGGCTTCTTCATGGCCGTCCTGCTGGCCGCGCTGATGTCGACCATCAGCGCCATGATCAACGTCACCAGCTCGGTCATCCTCAACGACTTCATCAAGCGCTATTTCGCCAAGAACCTGACCCAGAAGCAGCTCGTCCGCTGGGGCCAAGTCGCCTCGGTCGCGGCCGTCGGAATCGGCTTCGCCATGAGCCTGTCGTTCTCCAACATCATCACCGCGTGGGAAACCATGGTCTTCGTGGTGGTCACGGTCATCCTCGTCCCGGCCACTTTGCGCTGGCACTACTGGCGGTTCGGGGCCAAGGCCTTTGTCTGGAGCATGGCGGTTTCGGCCGGACTCATCACCCTGCGGCTGCTCTTCGTCCGGCATCTTCATGCCAGCGCCACCCTGGCCCTGGACATGGGCATGTGCCTGATCGCGACGGTCGTCATCTCGTTCCTGAACAAGCCGGCGCCCATGGACGTCCTGGTCGCATTCTATGCCAAGGTCCGACCGTTCGGACTCTGGGGGCCGGTCCGGCGCGAGGCGGTCCGGCGCGGCCTCGTTCCGGTCCATGACAAGATGCCCAAGATCGACATGCTGAACGGCTTGATCACGGCCGTCTTCCAATTCAGCCTGGCCCTCCTGCCGTTTTACGCCTTTCTCCGCAACTGGCGGCAGTTCGGGATCTGGCTGACGGTCGCCGCCGGACTGACGGGAATCCTCTATTTTACCTGGTATAAAAACCTGCCGGCGAAAGACGAGATGTGATGAGCCGCGGCGCGAAGAATATCGGGCGCTGGTTCGCGGCGTTTCTCGTTCCGGCCGCCCTGCTGCTCGCGACGGCCTGCTCCGGGATTTCCGGCCGGACCGGCGTCGCCGGGCGGCCGGACCGCTCCGAGCCGTGGCGGTTCGCCGTCGTCAGCGATACCCAGGGCGACAATAGGGACGGAACCGGAAAATCCGGCCTCAACGACTCCGTCATCAAGGCTCTGGCCGAGGCGGTCGTGCGGGAGAAGGCCGACTTCGTCCTGGTTTCCGGGGACCTCATCAACGGCTGGTTCAAGAACGGAGGGACGGAGTACGCGGTCCAATACGCCCATTGGCGGGAGGCCATGCGGCCGGTCTATCAAGCCGGGATCCGGATCTACCCGATCCGCGGCAACCATGATGACGGGCCGGAGCGTCTGGCCCTGCCGCCCCTGCCGGCCCGTCTCGAGCCGCCCGCCGGCACGCCGGAAAAACTGAAGAGGGCCTTCCGGGAGGCCTTCCCCGAGGCCTACATCCCGGGCAACGGTCCGGCCGGCGAGGAACGACTCACGTACAGCTTCGTCCACAAGAACGCACTCATCGTCGGGCTGGATCAATTCTCCGGGAGCGAGCACAAGGTCAACCAGGCCTGGCTCGACAAGCAGCTGGCGGGAAGCGGCGGCCGCCACGTCTTCGTCTATGGCCACGAGCCGGCCTTCGAGACGAACCACAAGGACAACCTGTCGTTTTTCCCCGAGGATCGCGATAGGTTCTGGGACAGTCTCGGAGCGGCCGGCGCCCGGGTTTATTTCTGCGGCCATGACCACTTCTACAACCGGGCCTTGATCCGGGACCGGGCCGGCCATGAGATTAGGCAGATCATCGCCGGAACCGGGGGCGGCAGCTTGAAGGCCTGGCCCGGCGCCTACGGCGATAAGCGGGTGATCGGAGAGTTCCACGATGACAAGCATCGCGGATTCCTCCTGGTCACGATCGAGGGGTTCCGGGTGACGATCGAGTGGAAGGCCCTGCTGGATGAGGGCGGCACGGCCGTCTGGAAGGCCCTCGACGCTTTTCGCTATTCCCTCCGCCCCGCGCCGTGATCGGGCCGGGGGTGACCCTCCCAATCGGCTTGCCGCCGGCCCGCGGGCGACGATCGAGTGGAATGCGCTGCTGCGGAAAGGGGAGTCCGCCGCCTGGCGGATCCTGGGTCGCTTTGAATACTCGAAAGAGCGCTCCGTTCCTCAATCGAAGAAAGCATCGTGATCCCGCTCACCCCGCCGGATGCGGGCGCCCCGCAACTGGGATTTCCGCAGTCGAGGCAGCGCTCGACCACCTCCTTGATGATAGGCCGGAGGAAGCCGTATCCCCGCTCGAAGCAGCTTTCGTACTTGCCGCTCCTTCTCCGCGCGGAGGAGAAAATCTTTAAGGGGACCTAGTATGTAAACGAGTCCACAGGCTAGCCCCGTAAGCGAGCTTGGAGTAAAATGCGATCGAACAGCGGGCGCCACCTTAAGCAGCCCGGTTCCGTGTTCAGTCATTGGGAACCAGTTCAGATAATGACTCATCCACCACCACGGAAGCACTCGAAGCGACGCCTCGCAGAGATCCAGATTTTCCGAGCTATCAAGGTGCTTGAGAAGGAGAACGATCCTGTGTCGGCGCTCACGCTTGCAGGTGCCGCTGAGGAGATTCTCGGCAACATGCTTCGCGTCAAAGGGCAGAAGTCCGCATACGACTGCGTTGTAGAGCGAAACGAAAAGATATGGGCATTCGCAGTGACCATAGCGAAGGAAAAAGAATATCCCCTGCGCGTCCCGGATTTGAAGGAGATCAAGCAACGCGCGAATCGACCGCGTAACGCACTCAAACACCTCTGCGATGGCAAGCCTGTCAACGCCTACTACCGGTGGAACGCAGAAGAGATGATCGTACGCGCTATCAGTAACTACAACCGCTTATGGGGCAAACCTCCGCAAAAGACGATTTCTAGCTGGTTTGAGGACTACGTGCGATGAGGAGAAAACGCCAGAAATTCTGGACGGGAATGCAGACCTTGGGTGACGAGCCCTATCAGCCCTCGCCACCATTCAAGGGTGCGGGTTGGGAGGCGGCGCTTGTTCCCCAGCGGAAGACACCCCACACAATCTACAACGGACAGGAGGTCGTATTGCTCGCCGGCTCGTGGGCCACAGCCCAGCGCGCCCTTGACCTAATTCGCGGATGTCACACACTGGCTAAGGGTGATCCGGACGTATTTAAGATTCAACTCATCGCGAACAACGACCAGGAACCAGACTGGGCGGATGAGGAGGAGCGCAAGGCACTCCTCACAAAGACCTGCGGAACACACGACTTCCCTCTGGCGTGCGCCATAGCAGCTAAAGCCTCGCGGCGACGTCAATGGGTCTATGCAGTCGCCAGATACGAGTTTAGTCTCTCGCTCTACTCCGTTCACCACGTCGATCTGGAGCCTTGGAAATCGCCACATTTGGCGATCTCCTCGTTTCCGGGTGATCATGTGATGCTCGCTCACGCGATCATTTCTGCTTATTCAGTGGTTGAGGATATCGGGCTGACTGTCCGCGCTTCACCCAAGAAGCCTAGCCAGATTGACGGGAAGTGGAATCCACAAGTGAAAGCGGATCTGGAACACCGCTTGACCCAAGCTGGCATCGACCTATCTGAACCGATTCTGTGGACTGCCCGTGGCGGGAAACGGAGAATCGAGATTCGCCGGCCGCTCCCGGCCGGCAGCAAGGCGCCTTGGTTTGCGTGGATCGTCCGCGATACGAAAATCCCCATTGTGGATGCGATAGCATACTCCGAGTGGCTTCGAAGTTGCGTCGCCTCCCATGGAGTCAAAGACCTGACACGAGCGCTCTCGCCGTACGATGTAATCAATGTGCAGCATGTGGCTAGACGCGTGCTTCTTGATTTGCTCGGGTTCTGGCGATGGCATCAGAAGGAGAGAATTCAAACAATGAAAGCCATGGTGCCCACTGATGCGCGCCTACGTGCCCCAGTAGTCCCGTGATTAAAGCAATAAGAATTTGCTTTTAGCGGCCTCAAAATACCGCCCTAGGACCCACAGCGCCTATCGGCAGAGAATGCCCAGCAGCCGGCGGCCACATTTGATGAGCACGGAACAGGGGGGTTGACGTTTGGGGATGAAGTAATTACAGTAATTACATGAAGTCCGTCGAAGTTAAAATCGCCAAGATCGGCAATTCGCGCGGCATCCGGCTTCCCGCAGAAGTCCTGAAGCGATATCGGATGGATGCCTTCGTCCTCATGGAGGAGACGGCTGACGGCATCGTCCTGCGTCCATCCGGGCCCGCCGTGAAAAAGCTCTCCTGGGAGGAGACGGCCGCGGAGATGGCGGCGGAAAGGGAGGATTGGAGCGACTGGGAATCCGTCGTCGGCGATGGATTGGAGCTGTTGCCTTGGGAAAACGCCCATCCCGGGAAAGTATCGCAGAAACCGGCCAGGTATCGGACGAAAGCCGTTAAACCGACGGAGAAGCTCAGGCGCTTCGAAATCCGATGGGCCGATTTGGACCCGACGCAGGGCGCGGAAATCGGCAAGTCGCGACCGGTCGTAATTATAAGCCGCGACGAGTTGAACGATTGCCTTCAGACGGTCGTCGTCTGCCCCTTGACGAGTCGTATGCATCCGGCCTGGAAATCCAGGCTTCAGGTCATTTGCGGCGGACGGACCTCGGAGATCGCCGTCGATCAGATCCGAACCATCAGCCGATCCCGACTGCTTAAGAAAATCGGATCTCTGACGGACGACGAGGCGGCGGCTCTCTGCCGCCTCATGACCGAGATGTATGGAGAGTAGGCGATTTGCCTCGCTCAGCGGGTCATTACCCGCAATTCGGCCTTCCCGAACAGCGCGGGCGCGCCGTCCTTGACGACGGTCTCGGTTTAGCCGGAAGGCGCCGGATTCGTCCTTGCCCACCGTCAGCCGCCGGATTCGGTATGTCCCTTGGTCTTGCCGTCGTCCTCGTAGAGATCGACGGCGCCTCCGGCGCGGAGGAAAAACGGACGAATCCGCATCATTCGTCCCCAGATGGGCGGAAATTCAGCGGATGACGGGGATCGCGGCCCAGCCGCTGTCGGGATCGTTGCCCTTGACCTCGAGTCCCGCCGTGATCCGCCAGGAGTGGCTGGCGCGAAGGCCCAGGTAGGTCGGTTTGGCGTCGGCCGGGATGGTGATCGTTCCGGACCATTCATAGGTCTGTCCCGTCTTGAGGGGCTGCGGGCCGCCGATGGGGAACTTCTGATCGTAAGTGATCATGGTGTTCTCGACATCCTGGATCTTCTCCTGCAGGACGCCGTTCACCTTCTCGGCCAGGTGAACGTCGGGCACGCTGACCTTCTCCTCGGCTACGATCTGGACGTAGACGCCGTCGATGTCCTTGTCGCTTTTCACGCCGTCGGCGTTGATCCGGACCTGGATCGGCTTGCCCAGGACGGGCTCGGACCACTGCAAGTGGATCTTGACCCAGCCGCCCGTGACCGCGTCGGCCAGCTTCGAAAAAAAGCCCATGTCAGCCTCCTTCCGTGGATTGCCCCTCTTGTAGCCTTTTCCGCGGAAGAATTCAATCCCGGCCGCTTTTAAGGCCGGAAGGAGAAGGTGACCTTCAGGACGCTCCGCTCCATCTGGGCGATGTAGCGGCTGGTCGGATTCCAGGTCTGAATCCAGTTCTTGTTGAAGACGAAGTAGATCTCGTTGCCGGCCGAGATCCGCCAGCGCAGGCGCGAGCTCCAGCCCAGCTCGTCGGAGATGTCGTCGTACTGGACGTAGTTCATCCACCCGAGATCGGGCGACAGGAAGAGATCGGCCTTGACCTGGTAGACGTTCTCGCTGAAGTTGCCCTGCGGCATCCGGCCGCGGACCAGGTTGGTGTCGAAGGACAGGTTGAGGGTGCCGTTGACCTTGACGTTCAATCCCAGCTCGACGTTGTTGTAATGGCCGGAGTAGAACTCGCCGAACTGCCAGTTGACTTCCGCCGACACGGGGCGGCGTTCGGCCGAGGAGAGGGAAACCGAATAATTGGTGTAATCATACGGCCCCAAGGGAAGGACGATACCGTCGGCCACCTCGAAGTCGTAGGGCAGGATATCGCGGATCGAGTTGATGTTGAAGCTGAACCTCTCGCCGCTTTCGGTCAGGAAGGACAACGGCGTCAGGTCGACGGTTCGCGTCTCCAGGACCCCCTTCAGGTCCCAGTAGTAGTCGAAGCTGCCATTGAAGAAGAACTGACGGACCCAGCCGCCGAAGAGGCCGCCCTTGGGCCGCGGCGAGAAGCTCACCATGGCCCAGCCGGTCTGGATGCTCTCGCGCATCAGGAAGCCGAGGCCCGGATCGAGGGCTTCGCCGTAATAGGCGTAGGTCGACTGGATGTTCCACAGGTCGTTGGGATAGTTGGCCCGGAACCCGAAGCCTTCGTGGCCGCCCGTCGTATGCTCGTTCCAGTTATAGACGCCCCAGGCGGCCAGCATGAGGTTCTTGTTGCCCAGGAACTTGGAGGAGGAATAGTTGAAGTCCATCCCGGCCAGGGAGTTGCGCTCGCCGGTCGGGCTGCCGTTGGTGAAGATCAGCCCGACCTTGCTCTGGTCGAAGATGTTCTGGGTGAACCGGGCGGCCAGGAGGTTTTGGCTGGAGACGTCGTCGGTGGCGCCGGTCTGGACGTCGATCAATGAGATATTGGTGCTCCCGACCTTGCCGTACAGCTTGGTCCCGAACGTCAGGGGCGTCTGTTCGCCGCCGAGCAGGCCGACCGTCCGGCTGAAGAACGGGGTGACGCTGACGCTGGAGCTGAAGCTGAAGTTTTCCGAGCCCTCCAGGAAGAACATGCGCTTTTCCGGGAAGAACATGGGGAAGCGGGTCAGGTTGATCCGCCGCTCGTCCGCCTCGGTCTCGGCGAAGTC
>JAQULS010000152.1 GCA_028749235.1 Acidobacteriota bacterium
TAGAAGAAGCCGTTCTTCCACCAGGCCGCGCCCGAGAACTTGACCCACTGGATGCGGTCGACGAGCTCCTTCTTCGAGGCGATGTCCATGACCCGGATCTCGGACCAGTCCGAGCCCGCTTCGCCGCGGGAGACGGCCATCCACTTCTTGTCGCCGGACGGGCCGAGCAGGCCGATCCGGATCGTCCCGTCGGGCGAGAGGGCGTTGGGGTCGATGAAGACCTCGGGCGCGCCGTCCAGGCCCTTCTGGACGTAGATCACGGACTGGTTCTGCAGGCCGTCGTTCTTGCCGAAGAAATAATACTCGCCGACCCGGAAGGGCGAGGAGTAGCGGGGATAGTTGAAGATGTCGGTCAAGCGCTTCTTGAGGGCTTCACGATAAGGGATTTTGCCGAGGTAGCCGAAGGTGACCTCGTTCTGGGCCTTGACCCAGGCCGCCGTTTCGGCGGACTTGTCGTCCTCCAGCCAGCGATAGGGATCGGCCACCGGGGTGCCGAAATAGTCGTCGACCTGCTCGACCTTGGCGGTCACGGGATATTTCATGGCGGGGCCTTTCTTGCAGACGGGGATGACGATCAGGGCCAGAACGGCCAGGACGAGGAGAGTTTTTTTACCCATCGGATTCCTCCTGCGGAGACTCGAAAAGGATTATGTATCACAGGGGCCGGGAGGGGTCAAACCGGCTCGGGAACAACAAATCCCAGCCAAGCCCGAGTCAGCAGCCTTGTTAACCTTTCCCCTCTTCCGCCGTTATTATATAAGATGGGTTTACGGTGTTGTTTTTGAAAGTCAGGGAGGGTGTAATGATGAAGCGTCTTTATCTTCTTCTCCTGCCCGCTCTTATCCTGTTCGCGGGCTGCGGCGGGCCGAAGAGCCGCATCGACCGAACGACCGAAAACGGCGTGGAAGTCGTTCTCAACCATCTTACGCCCTACCCGATCGGCAAGGTCCGGGCGATGACCCTGGAGCGCCTTTCCACCATCGACACGGAAAGCGCCGCTGTCCGGGACGCGGGCTTATTCGATATTTTCGGCTTCGATGTCGATTCCCAAGGCCAGATCTTCGTTCTGAAGCAATATGCCGGCGAGGGGGATTTTGTCTTTCTCTTCGACGATCAAGGCCGGTTCCTCAAATCGTTCGGCCGCAAAGGACAAGGTCCGGGCGAGATCCAGAACCCTCACTACTTGACCCTGGACGACCGGGACCATGTCCTGGTCTGGGACGTCGGGCACATCATCCGGTTCGACAAGGACGGCGGATTCATGGCGGCGAGCACCCTGGTCAATCCCGGACGGGTCCTGCGCGGACCGGGCGGAAGCCTCTTGCTTCAGGACACCTCGATGAATCCCGAGGGCGAAAAGATGCTTTATTCATCGACCATCAAAAGGCTGGATGCCGGCAACCGGGAGCTCGGCGCCCTCGATTCGTATAAAGTGCTGATAAAGCCTGACGAAATCAATCCCATCGAACCGTCGTTCGGGGCCGCGGCCTCGCGGGAGCGGATCTTCGTGGCCAACGAAAGCCGCGGCTATGAGATCCGCGTTTTCGATCGGGACGGCGCGCTCGTCCGAATCATCCGGAAAGAATACCAGCCGGTCCCGGTCAGCGAAGCGTACCGGGAGAAAATCCTCAAGCAATTCGGGGAGAGGTTCCGGGGGAGGCTCCGCTTCCCGGCCAACCACGCCCCCTTCCAATCCCTGACGGCCGACGAGAACGGGCGGCTTCTGGTGGCCACTTACGAGCCGGGTGACAAGCCCGGGGAATATCTCTACGATATTTTCGACGAGGACGGCGTCTTTGTCGGGAGAAAGAGCCTGAACGCCTGGATTTGGGAAGGCGCGCTGTGGATCCGCATGAAAGCGGACAAGCTCTACGCCCTGCAGGAGAAGGACAACGGCTTCAAGGAAATCGTCGTCTACCGGCTGAAGTGGGAGTAGGCCGGCCGGCGCCGAACGGCCGGGAATTCAAGCCCGCGGGATGTGGCTCTGGATCTCGCTGACGACCACCGAGACGTTGATCCGGTCCTTCATCGAGAAGACCTTGGTCGGGTGGCCGGCCAGGAGCTTCGCGAAATCGTCGAGACACTCGTCCCGGATGATGAACAGGAAATTCCGTTCGGGGTTGTTGAGAAGCGGCGCCAGGGACGGCCAGTGGCCCTTGCCCCGGAGCTCAAGCGGGCCGAGCTCGTCCACGATCAACTGGGCCGAGGGAGCGCTGGCGCTCAGGATGGCGTTGGCCGCGGCCTGAACGCCGGGTTCGACGCGGTAGGGACCGACGGTCTCTCCGCCGTTTTCAGCCTCCCCCTTCCGGAGAAAGGGCTGCTTGCGCAGGCTGCCCGCGTCTACGAGGTCGTAGCCGATGAGCTCATCATCCTTGAATACGCGCGGGCAGAAGAAGCCCGCCACGGCTATGCCTTCCGAGCCCAGATAGGTGATGAGCTTCCGCAAGAAGCCGGTCTTGCCGGAGCCCACCGCGCCGGTCAGGATCAGGATCATGTTCGCTCCGCAATAGTGCCTTGAATCTGCTCTGCCCGGCCCATTCTATCCCGCGCGGCCACGGGAAAGCAATCGGCGCCATATTTTTCGGGCAGCCCGCGCGCTAGCGGACGGTGATCCGGCCTTCGGCGGTCTGGAACGGAATCGGCAGGCCCGCGGCGCTCATGCCGGTCACGCTGTTGACGATGATGACCGCCTGGCCGGGCGTCTTGGCCTCAAAAAGAAGCGTGGCCAGCATCCCGCCGCCCTTGACGCCCTTGCCGGGCTGGGAGGAGAAGCCCAGCGTGCAAACGCCGCCGGGATCGATGTTCTTGAGGAACGAGGGGACGCCTCCGGCCTGGCGGCTCAAGCCGCCCTCGGTGACGTCCTTGAGCGTGACGACTTTCGGATCGAAAGCCACCGTCAACGACAGAGTATTGATATCCTGATCGGACCGGACGTTGACGGCCATCCGGAATTCCCGGCCGACCGCGCCCTCCAGGTTGGCCGGGCTCAAGGCGATCAGGCTGGCCGCGTTCTCGGCCGCCCGCCGCCGCTGCTGGGCCGGGGTTTCGACGCCGGGATTGAGGTCGCGATCGGTCAGTGCCGCGCCGCCCGCGGGAGCGGCGGCGCCGACCGTGTCGACGTCGACCCAAATCGGCTGGGCGTCCGGCGCCTCGGCCGCAATCGTCCGGATGACGTACGGCGTGATGGTCATGATGACGTCGGTCTGTTCCAGGTTGGTCGTCTCGGAACCGAACAGCCGGCCCAGCCCGGGAATGCTTTTGAGGCCGGGAATGCCGGAGATCGACTTGCGCTCCTCGTCCCGCAGCAGGCCGGCGATGAGCTGGGTCTCGCCGTCCCTCAGGCGGACGAAGTTCTTGACTTCGCGGTTGTTGATGATCGGGAGATCACCATAGCCCGTACCGCCGAGCGAGGTGACCTTGATCTCGGCATCCAGGGTCACGTCCCTCTCCTGATGGACGCGCGGGGTCAGGGTGATATCGATCCCGACGTCCTGATACTGATAGCTGGTCAGGGCGTTGTCGGCGTAGCCGCCGGCCGCGCTGGGCACGTAACTGGTCGAGGGAACGGGAACTTTCTGGCCCACCTTGTAGGTGATCTTCTCGTCCGAAACGCCCCGTAGCCGCGGCTGGGCAATGATCTTGGCGTCGGAGTCAGTCTCCAGGAGCTGGAGGTAAGCCGAGGGCAAAGTCACGGAATAGTTACCGAGCGAGCCCAGAGCCAGACTCTTCAGGTTGAACCAGCTCGACGAGTCCGTGCCGGAGGTCCCGCCGTTATAGGTCAGGCCGATCTGGGAATCGCTGAAGTTCATGCCCAGCTCGCGCAGCTTGATCCGCGACACCTCCATGATCTCGATATCGATGAAAACCTCGCCCTTGGGCTTGTCCCAGGAGCGGATCAGCTTCTCGGCCAACCCGACCATCTCCGGCGTGCCCCGGACGGTGACGGAATTGTGGTCCTTGTCGGAGATGACGTTGGGAGCGGCGAACTGCGATCGCAGCATCTGGGTCAGGGCGCCAAAGACATCCTGGGCGACGATGTTGGAGAGCTGGAAGGTTTTGATGCAGGAGACCTCGAACTGGACCCGCTTGAGGGGCTCGTCCGGAATGACCAGGACGGTCCGCTCGTCGACGATGCGGCTGAAGTTCTTGGTCGCCTGGCAAAGGCTTTTGAGGGCCTGCTCGAAGGTTTGACCCGCGAGATCGGCTTTATAGGGCACATCCCTAAAGCCGGAGTCGAAGACGACGTTGATCCCGGCCGCCTTGCCCAGGGTCAGGAAGATCGAGCGCAGGCTGGATTCGACCGGGACCGTGATCTGCAGCGGTTCGTCCTTGGACCGCAGCTTGATCGGGAACTCGATCTTGGCCGGAGCGGCCGGGGCCGCGGCCGCCGGGGCCAAAAGCTGCTGGGCTTCCAGGGCGGTCTGGTTGTCGCGGGGATTATAGGTCAGGACCTTGCGGTACTCGGCCGCCGCCTCGTCGCGCTTTCCCTCGGCCGCGCGCTTGCGGGCCTCCTGAAGATGGAACAGGCTGGCCGACAGCCGGGCCCGCTCGGCGGCCATCCGATACACGGTCTCCCGGGGGTTCTCCAGGGCCGCCTTCTCGTAGGAGGCGATCGCATCGTCGTAGCGGCGGTTCATCTCGGCCGCGGTGCCCAGCTTGTAGTTGGGGCTCAAGGTGACGCAGGCGCCGGCGGATAGGGCCGCCAATAGAATGAGCGCGATTTTTTTCATCGATCCACTCCTTCCAGGCTGAAGGTCAGGCTTTTCCCATCCGGCCCCCGGACCTCAAGCTCGCCGCGGGTGACGCGGACGACCTTGAGCCCGTTGGGCAGGGTCTCCCCCTCGGCCACGGCCCGGGCGACGCCGTCGAGGAGGACGAGGCCGATGGTCCGCTTTTGGGCCGGGTTGTAGCTGAAGCCGACGAAGCGGAGGTCGAGGGCGGGCACCGGCGGCTCCTCCGTCTCGATCGCTTCGACCGCCCCGCCCGCCTTCCCGGCGGCGGGGCGGCCGACGTAACCGGGAACGACGGATCCCGCGAAGCCGCCCGGCGAGAAGATGTCCCGCAGCGGAGCGGCCGGGGCCGCGGCGCGGGGCTTCAGGTATTCCATCCGCAGGAGACGCTTCGGGGCGGCGCCGGGCTTGTCGGAAGCAGGCGGCGCTTGCCCCGGGAGCGAGGCCGCGACGGCGAGGAGCCAAACGAGGGACAAAAGGCGGGCCGTTTTAATTCGCATGATATCCCGCCATGGTCAAACGAAGTTCCAGGACACCCGGCCGGCCTCCGATATCCATGAAGTCGACCTTCTCGACGCACAGCAGCCGCGGCCGACGCTCGACCCGGTCGAGGAAGCTCTTGAGCGCCGCGTAGGTTCCGCTGAAGGCGAAGACGGCGTTCATCCGGCTGATGCCGTTCTTGGCGAACGGAACATAGCTGAAAGCCAGGTCGTCGACGGCGATGCCGGCCTCGTCGAACAGGGCCTGCAGGTCGAGCCGGAACTCGCGGTAGCCGGTTTCCCCCATGTAAAGCCGGCCGGCTTCAAGCTCCGCCAAGTCGGCGGCCGCCTGCTTCCATTGCCGCCACTCGGACTCGGCCTTCTTCCAGTCGCGGCCCAAGTCCCGTTCGGTCCGGCGGGCTTCCTCCAGCCGCCCCGTCGCGCGGTGCGCGGCGGGCCGCTCCTGCAGAAAGACATAGACGAACACGGCCGCGAAAAGAATGGACGCGCCCAGCAGGACGGACAGGGCCGTCCGTTCCCGCGGCGTCAGCCGGTCAATGAATTCTCTCATAGGTCAGGGTCATCTCCGAGATGGTTTGGCCGCCGGTCCGGGTCTCGCTCTGGACGAGCGGGGCGCGGCCGACGGCGGCGGCCAGGTTCTGGACGAGCTGGAGCGTGTCGCCCAGGCTGGGCGACACGACCTTGAAGCGGACCTCGAGCTTCCCTTCGACGGACGAGACGGGCGCCATGGACGAGATGTAGCTCGAGGCCGGCAGGGCCTTTTCGAGCAGGCCGAAGAACTCGACCCAGCCGAAGCCTTTCATGATCAGGGCCTGGTTGAGGACATCGACCTTGTCCTTGAGCCGGGTCCGGAGGCGTAAGGTTTCGTCTTGCCGCCCGGCCCGCAGGCTGTCTTGTGTCGTCCGGACGGATTCGAGGCGGGCGGTTTCGCGCGCCGATACGGCCTGAACCCGCTTGGCGTGCAACAGCGTGCCCAGTCCCAGCCATCCGGTGAGCAGGGCCAGCAGGACGAGCGCCGCCGCCGCGGCGAAGAAGAAGCGGCGGTTGCGCTTCGGCCGGGTGGCCAGATTGACGGCAAGCTTGATGCCGGCGCTCATGAGAGGTGCCCCAGGAGAGGCGCGAAGGCTGCCTTGTCGGCGCCGGCGGCGGCCATCGCCGCCGGGCAGGCGACGGGAAGGACGGGCACGGCCAAGCGCCCGCTCAGGAAGGCCGCGGCATCGCCGGCGGCCGGGACGAGGAGCGAACGGGCGTGAACCGTCTCGCCCCGCCAGCCCTCGCGATCCTCCAGAAAATGGATGGTGTTTTCGATCTCGGCGGCGGCCTGTTCGAGCCGGGACTCCGCGGCGGCGGCCTCCCCGGGCGGACGGTGGAAAGGCTTGAACCGGTAGAGAACGACCTCCGGGCCGGCCCAGGCCAGGAGCCCGATCGAATCCTCCTCGATGTTGGCCAGAAGGATTTTGCGGCCGGGGTCGACGGGGACGCAGCCCGGCAGGCCGAGCGAGGGAAGGCTGACCGCGCGCGGCCGCAGGCCGTGCCGGTCGAAGACGCGCTCGTACTCCTCGATCACCGAAGCCCTGGCCAAGGCCAGGAAGACATTGATCTTGCCCTCGGCGGGCAGGACGTCGTAGGCCATCCGGACATCGGCCGGGCGGAGGGGCGAAACCTTGTCCAGCCGATGGTTGAGCAGGACGAGCCGCTCGGCCGCGGCGGAGGGAAACTCGTCGAAGGCCAGGACATAGGCCTTGAAGCACGATTCGGGCGGCAGGAGGACGATGTCCGCGCCGCTGATCCCGAGCCGTCGGGCGGCCTCCTTGATCTTATCCTCCAGCGGGCCGGGGCGGAGGATGTTGGGCCGGTCGAAGGACGGCTCCAGAACGCCTTCCGGCAGGGCAATGGAGACGTGCGCGGCAACCCGGGATTCCTTGGGCGACAAGACGGCCCCCAGGAGCCGGCCGCCGGAGAGGGCGAATCCGGCCCGCGGGAAAAGCGGCTCGCGAAGCCAGCGCCGGAGGCGGGCCAGGGTGCGGTCGATGACGGGGGGTGCGGCGGGCATGGGCTACTCCACGAAGGTGACCTTGTTGAGGTCGCGCAAGCCGGTGATTCCCTGTAAAACCTTTTCCATCCCGGCCTCCCGCAGGGAGGTCATGCCCTCGGCCTTGGCCTTCTTGCGCACCTCGGACAGGGGCTTGCGCTCCAGGACCATCTCCCGGATCGGATCGCTCAAGTCGAGGACCTCGCCGATGGCCGTCCGGCCCTGGTAGCCGGTTCCGCTGCAATCGGGACAGCCCTTGTTCTCGTAGAACGTCCGGTCCCGGAAGCCCGCCGGGGCGAGCCCGGACTCCCGGAGCTGGTCGTCCGTCAGGCGCACGGGCGTCTTGCACTTCGGGCACAGGACCCGGACCAGACGCTGGGCCAGGATGCAGTTGAGCGCCGAGATGAAGCTGTAAGGATCGA
>JAQULS010000153.1 GCA_028749235.1 Acidobacteriota bacterium
CGGGCGGATGAATCACGGCGGCGGACCGGCGGTAGTATTTCTCGATGCGGCGGGCCACCGCCGCCGCATTGGCCACGAAATGATCGACCCGGGCCGCGGACGTCACGTCCCACTGTCGGAGGGAATGGATCATGGGAGGGATGAGGAGCCGGGAAAAAGGCCCCAGCTTGCCCGGGCCGAAATAGGCCCAATACTGGTTCCAGGCGTATCGGACGGGGGAATGGACGTAGGAGACGTGCAGGGCGTCCGGGTGGGGAATGATCCCCTTGGCGACGCAGTGGGAGCTCGACACGACCATGTCGAAGGCCTGCAGGTCGAATTGTTCCGCCGCCAGAGGGTAGAGCGGGAGATACCAGCGGTAATGGCGCTTGAGGAAGGGCAGCCTCTGCAAAAAGCTCGTTTGGATCGCCCGGGCCTCGATTTCGGCCGCCTGGCTGTTGCGGAAATGAAAAAGCGTATAGATCGGCGCCTCGGGGAAGATCTCGGCCAGGGCCTCGAGGACTCTTTCTCCCCCCCGCCGGCCCGTCAGCCAGTCATGAACCAGGGCGACGCGCATTTTCTCTCTTTCCGCACACGATTATATGGAGGGGGGTCCGGCAAAGTCAATTTGCGGGCCTTTCCGATCAAGTGTTCCCGGTCAGGGAGCCGTAGATTTCGGCATATTCGTCGACCATCCGCGCCAGGCGGAAGCGGGGCGGGATGGTCTCGCGGGCCCGCGCGCCCAGGCGGGCGGCCAGATCCGGATCGTCCAGAAGGCGGTTGACCGCGCCGGCCAGGGCGGCGGAGTCGCCGGGCGGGACAAGGAGGCCCGTCTCTTCGTGGGAGAGGATCTCCCGCGAGCCTCCGATATCGGTGGCCACGATCGGCTTGCCCAGCGAGGCGGCCTCGATGAGGACCAAGGGCAGGCCCTCCCAGAGCGACGGGAGGACAAAGACGTCGAAAAGAGATAGGATCTCGCGGGCCTCGGGGCGGGCGCCCAGGATCGCGAAGCGGCGATCCAGGCGAAGCTTGAGAACTTCGGCCCGCAAGGCCGGCTCGAGATCGCCGCCGCCGACGATTAATATCCGCGTCGCGGGATGGGCTTCGAGAATCGCCGGAACCGCCCGCATGAAGTGGATCAATCCTTTCTGGCGGTGGAGCCGGGCCACCGTCCCCACGACCGGGGACGAGACACTCAGGCGCAGGCGGACCTCGGCGGCGCGGGCGGCGAATTCCTCGGTGGCGAATCCGGCGACATCGATGCCGTTGCGAACGAGCTTGAGCTTCCCCGCCGCGGCCAGCCTGTGTTTCTTCGCCTCCTCCAGGTCGGACTCGGAAACCAGCACCACCGCGTCCGTCCGCCGGGAGCCGAAACGCTCCAGGAGAACGCCGGCGAAGCGCCCGGCCGCGCCGCGGTAATGGAGATAATGAATGCCGTGAATGGTGTGGACCACGTGCTTGATTCCCGCCCGGCGGGCGGCCGGCCGGCCGTAAAGGCCCGCGATCCCGCCGTGGGTATGAAGGACATCGGGCGGATCGGCCTTGAGAGCCCGGGCGATCGCCCGGACGAGGCCGGGCGAGAACTTGCCGCCGAAGGGCATGGCCCGGAACGGAATCCCCGCCTCGCGGGCCGCCTCCTCGAGCGGACCTCCGCCCTGGGAAGCGATCGAGACCTCGAAGCGGGCCGGATCGAGCCCGCGGGCGAGAGCCAGCAGGACGGCCTGTCCCCCGCCCAGGAACGGCCTGTCGATCATTTGCAGGACGCGGATCCGGTTCATGCCGACTTCTCCTTGCGGCGGAGCATTGCCCGGTAAAGGCGGCGGATTTCCCGGCCCTCGGCGTCCCGGAACTCGCCGCGGGCCGACTTCCAGGCCAGGCTCGTTCGCAGAACGGCCCGAAGCAGGGAGCGGGAAACCGCGGAAGCATGCTTGTCGTAGAAGCGAAGCTGGCTGCGCCGGTATTCCAGCCGGCTTCGCCGGAGGCGGGACGACGTGGTCGCCCCCCCGACGTGCTGGATCTGGACGCGGGGGTCGAAAATCAGCCGCCAGCCCGCCTCCCGGATCCGCCGGCAGAGATCGATATCCTCGAAATAGATGAAAAACGCTTCGTCGAACCCCCCGACGCGGTCGACGGCCTCGCGGCGGGCCAGGAGGCAGGCCGCGCTCAGCCAAGCCGCATCGTGCGGCTTGGTGCGCCGAGGCACGCTGCGGCGGGACCAGGGATTGAGAATCGTCTTTTGGACGATCTGCCCGAAAAAGTTCACCTCGCCGCCGAACGAGACCTGGAAGCGCCCGCCGGGATGGACCAGGGCGGGTGCGCAGGCGCCGGCGCCGGGCTGGCTCTCCAGCGTCGCGACCAGGCGCCGGACGGCGAACGGCCGGACGATCGTGTCGGTGTTGAGAAAGAAAAGATACCCGCCCCGGCTCTCCCGGATGCCCAGGTTGTTGGCCTTGGCGAAGCCGGCGTTTTCGGCCAGGGCCAGCACGCGGACGCCCGGGTATCCGGCGGCCAGCATCTCGCGGCTGCCGTCGGTCGAGGCGTTGTCGACGACGATGATTTCATCGCCCGGGCCGGACATCTCCGGCCAAAGCGAGTCGAGGCAGGGTCCGAGATGGCTCCTGTCGTTGTAATTGACCAGGATCGCGGAGACGGTCATGGCCGGCCCGCCTCCAGGCATAATTCGAGAACGTCCTTCACCATCCGGATTTGCGTATCCAGGCTGAACCGCGTTTCGACCGCGCCGCGGCCGCCGGCCGCGAGCCTCCCGGCCAGGGCCCGGTCGCGCAGAACGCGCGCCGCCGCCGCGGCCAGAGTCGCGGGCTCACGATCCGGAACGAGCAGGCCCGTCTCGCCGTCCGCGACGATTTCGGCCAGGCCTCCGGCGGCGAAGGCCACGACCGGCGTCCCGGCGGCCATGCCGTCGAGAGCGGCCCGGCCGAAGGACTCGACGGCCGAGGGGACAAGCAGGACGTCCATGGCCGCCAGCCAATCATCGAGATCGGCCCGCCAGCCTTCGAAGACGACCCGGCCGCGCAAGCCCCCCGTCTCGGCCGCGGCCCGGACCGCATCCGCGTAGCCCGCGTCGCGCGGCTCGCCGATGACGGCCAGCCGCAGCCAGGGGAATTCCGCTTGCAGCAGGCCGGCCGCGAGAACGGCCTCGAGCTGGCCCTTGCCGGCGTAGAGCTTGCCGATGACTCCCAGCACCGGATCGCCGGGCGCGGCCCCCAGCCGGTTCCGGACGGCGGCAGCCTTGGCCTCGTCCCGGAGCTTGGGCCGGGAACCGTTGGGAATGACGGCGATCCGGCCCGATGCGGAGAAGGCGCCGGCGCAAAATTTCGAATTGACGATGACCCGCCGGGAGAGATGCAGGACGGAGGATGTCAGGAACCGCTCGCCCCTTATATGGTGGAGGTGGGCCAAAGGCCCGACCAGCATTTCGTGAACGGCCCAGACGTGGGGCAGGCCCGTCCGGCGGGCCGCGAGCGCCCCGGCCGCGACGGCGGCCGAATTGGAAAAGACGAGCCCGGGCGCCCGCTTCCGGATGAGCCCGGCCAACCGGGCCGCGCTGCGCCCGTTCAGAGCCCAGGCCGCGGGCTGGCGCCAGCGGCGGGCCTTTTCCGTGATCCACCAGACCATGGGGACGCTGACCGTTTCGATCCCGGAAGCCCGGGCCGCGGCCTCGAAACGCCCGGGGCCGGGCAGGACGAGAAGCGGCTCGAACCGCGACCGGTCCAGCCCGCGGAGCGTTTCGAGAAGCCACAGCTCCGCTCCGTTGAGTTCGGCGGAATGGGAGACGAACAGGATGCGGTTCATGTCCGCCCCGCCACTTGCCGATAGAAGTCGAGCGTCCCGGCCGCCGTTTTCGTCCAGGTAAAATCCGCGGCCCGGCGAAGCCCCTTGCCGCGCAAGTCGCGCCGCAAGCCCTCGTCGTCCAGGAGCGTCTGGATCGCGGCGGCCATCGCCTCCGCGTCCGTCGGGTCGAAGTAAAGCGCCGCGCCGCCGCCGATCTCGGGCAGGGCCGAGACGCCGGAGACGGCGGCCGGGAGGCCGCAGGCCATGGCTTCGAGGAGCGGCAGGCCGAAGCCCTCGCCGAGAGAGGGGAAGACGAGGGCCGTCGCCGCATCGTAAAGCGCCCGCACATCCTCATCCGATCGGTAGCCCGCCATCCGAACGAGGCTTTCGAGCCCGTGGTCGCGGATCGCGGCCTGGACCGCCTCCTGATCGCCCCCCGGGCGGCCGGCGATGACGAGGGGAGTCGGACGCCCCCGGTCGCTCAGAATGCGCATCGCATCGATCAAACGGGGCAGGTTCTTGCGCGGCTCGGTCGCTCCCACGAAAAGGAGAAACGGACCGGGAAGCCGGAGCTCCCGGCGCAGGGCGCCGGCGCGAGCCGGCTCGGCCGGCGCGCGGAAGGCCGGGCTCAAGCCCAGGTAGGTCGTTTTGACTTTTTCCGCCGGAAGCCCGAACCGGTCGAGAATGCCGCGGCGGCTGAAATCGCTGATGGTCAGGACGCCGTCCGCGCGGCGGAGGGCGCCGGCGGTCTTGCCCAGGAATTTTCGGCGGGCCTCGCGGTCGGCCTTGGCCGGGTTCTCCATGAAGAAAAGGTCGCAGACGGTGACCACGGTCCGGCCGCGCGTCGGAAGAGGCAAGGGAGTCGCCGAGTGGGTCAGGTCGAGCCGGACGCCCGCCAGGGCGTCGAGACGCGGCCGGCCGAGATCCTGCCACAGGAAGTTGACGGCCCGGACGGGCCATTTCTTGTCCAGGAACCGGGCCCGCGCGAACGGCGGGATCTTGGCGGCCGGGAAGCGGTCTTTCCAGGAAGCCGAAAAAAGAACGAACTCGTCCTCGCGGTCGATCCGGGCCAGTTCGAACAGAAGGTTTTTGAGGTAGACGCCGACTCCGGTCTCCTCCTTCAGAAACGGCCGCAAATCGAAGCCGATGCGCATTTTTTCGTAATGTATGTCAAGCGGGAGGGCAAGTCAAACGAAGAGGGGCTCGGCCCCTTATGACCCTCGCCCTAGTCAAAGAACTAACTCTTTCCCGATAGAATCAAAGGCAAATAGATAAGGCTACCTTGAAGGGGTGGCAGAGACGACGTCCGAAGGACGGAGGAACGTTGGAGGGGGAACCCGCCAATGGTTCCCCCTCCAAGGGAGTCCCCTCGCCCTAGCTTAAGAGCCGAATAAAATAGATGGGAAAACCACATATAATCACCTATTTCCAAAGGACCTGACCGTCCCTGATTGATCATAGGCGCAGCCGGTGATATAAACGAAAAGTAACCATATTTTGAGGAGGCAACGCCATGTCATTCGATAAAATCGCCGCATGCCTTGATGCCTACCGCAACGATATGATCGACCTGCAGTGCCGCCTGGCCGCGATCCCCGCCATCGCCCCTTCGAGCGGCGGCGAGGGCGAAGCCCGCAAAGCCGAGTTCCTGGTCGAATTCCTCAAAGGCATCGGCATCACGGACATCGAGGTCGTCAAGGCGCCCGATGTCGACGCTCCGTCCGGCTACCGGCCCAACATCCTGGCCCGCGTTCCGGGCCGCCGCTCCGACCGCACCATCTGGATCATGTCGCACATGGACGTCGTCCCCGAGGGGGATATGGCCTTGTGGCGCGGGGATCCCTTCAAACCCTGGGTCGAGGACGGCAAGATCTTCGGCCGCGGCGTCGAGGACAACCAGCAGGACCTGGTGGCTTCGGTCTTCGCGATCAAGGCCATTCTGGACGAAGGCCTCAAGCCCGCCTTCGACGTCGGCCTGGCCCTGGTCGCCGATGAGGAGACGGGGAGCGACAAGGGCATCGGCTACGTCCTGGCTCACGCGAACGCCTTCAAGCCCGACGATCTCATCATCGTCCCCGACGCCGGGAACGAAGACGGGACGATGATCGAGGTGGCGGAGAAGAGCATCCTGTGGCTCAAATTCCGGACCGAGGGCAAGTCGACGCACGGCTCGACTCCCGAGAAAGGCATCAACGCCTTCCGGGCCGCCTCGGCCCTGGTCGTCCGGCTGCAAGATCTGTACAAGCGCTTCCCCCAGTCCGATCCCCTCTTCGACCCCCCCATCTCCACCTTCGAGCCGACCAAAAAAGAAAAGAACGTCCCCAACGTCAACACCATACCGGGCGACGACGTTTTCTACATGGACTGCCGCGTCCTGCCTTCCATCCCCCTGCCGGATGTCGACGCCGCCGTCGCCGCGCTGGCGGCCGAAGTCGTCTCCGAATTCGGAGTTAAAATCGACGTCTCGGACGTCCAGCGGGCGCCGGCCGCGCCCCCCACCTCGCCCGAAGCCCCGGTGGCCAAGGCCCTGGCCGCCGCGGTCAAGGCCGTCTACGGCATCGAGGCCAAGCCCATGGGCATCGGCGGCGGCACGGTCGCGGCGCTCTTCCGCCGGGCCGGCATTCCGGCCGCCTGCTGGTCCAGGTTGGATGAGACCCTGCACGGGCCCAACGAGTACTGCATCATCGACAACCTCGTCGGCGACGCCAAGGTCTTCGCTCACGTTCTGCTGCAGGAGTGAATCGTATCCAAAGAGCGGCGGTCTAGCGCAGACGCGGGGAACCGGCTTTTTGGGCGACCTTGATCGTGTTCAGGTGGACCTGGACGGTATCCATGATCTCGCGGCCATAGCCGCCCGCCAGGACCACGGCCAGCGGGATCTTCTGCCGCCGCGCGCCCTCGATGACGATGCGGTCCCGCTCGGCCAGTCCGTCGAGGGTCAAACTCAGCCCGCCCAACTTGTCGCCCGTCAGCGGATCGGCGCCGGCCAGGTAGACGACGAGATCCGGACGGAAGGACTCGTAGAGGGTTGGGAAGTGCGTTCTCATGGCGGACAGATACGCTTCGTCGCCGTCCCCCATCCAGAGGCCCACATCGAGCCGGCTGGGAGGCTTCTCGGCCGGATAGATGTCCATCTGGTGGATGGAAAAAGTGAAGACGTCCTCCCGCCCGGCGAACATGGCCGCCGTGCCGTTGCCCTGATGGACATCGCAGTCGATGATCATGGCCCGGCGGATGAGGCCATCGGCCCTGAGCTTTTCCACGGCCACCGAGACATCGTTGATGGCGCAGAAGCCTTCGCCATGGTCGGCGAAGGCATGATGGAATCCGCCCCCCAGGTGGAACGCCAGGCCGCAGTCCAGAGCCCGCTCGCAGGCCAGGATCGTGCCGCCGACATGGAGCAGGGCGAACCGGGTCAGCTCCGACGAGAAGGGCAGCTCCAGGGCTTGGATCTCGGCCCGGGTCAGAATCCCGGCCTTGAGCTTCTCGATGTATTTGAAGGTATGGGCCCGCAGGATGTCCTCGTCGTCGGCGAGCGGCGATTCGAGGAAGTTCTCCTTGCGCACACCCATGGCCAGCAGGCGTTCGTAGATGAGCCGGTACTTGCGGACGTCCACGACGCTCCGGCCCAGGTCCACCATCCAGTATTCGTCGTTGTAGACAAAGGGGAAGGGAAAACGTTTGCCGATCAGAAGCTCCAGCAGGCGCATGGCAGGCGGGTAAGTCTATCACAGCCTCCGAGGCGCGTAAAATGTGGTATAATCCGCCGCTTCAAGACGGCTTTCCGTCCTCGGTTCAGCGTCCCAAGGAGGCATGCGTGAGCGGCTACCGCATCGAACGCCATCCCATTCTGAGCCCCGAGCCGGCCGAGACCGTCGCCTTCACCTGGAAGGGACGGCCCT
>JAQULS010000154.1 GCA_028749235.1 Acidobacteriota bacterium
CGGCCCGACGAGCATCGATCCGACCGGGGCCGACAGCCCCTTGGACAGGCAGAACATGACCGAATCGGCCTGGCGGGCGAAGTCGAGAACCGGGACCCCGGAAGCGGTCTGGGCGTTGAAGATGCGGGCCCCGTCCATGTGCAGGCGCAAGCCGTTGCGGTCGGCGACGGCCCGTAGGGCCTTCAGATTTTCCAGCGGCAAAACCGCGCCGCCCCAGTTGTTGTGGGTGTTCTCGACGCAGATCAGGCTTGTCTGGGGCGTATGAACGTTGGGCTTGCGGACGGCCCTCTCGACTTCGACCGGGTCCATGGCTCCCCGATTCGAGGGGACCGGCCGGGGCGTCACCCGGGAGATGAACGTCAGGTGGGTGGACTCGAGGTTATAGATATGCGAGCGGGCTTCGACGATGACCTCCTGCAGCTCCCGGGTCCAGGCCTTGACGGCGATGGAATTGCCCATCGTGCCCGACGGGCAGAACAAGCCCGCTTCCTTGCCCATGGTTTCGGCCGCCAGAACCTCCAGCTTCCTGACGGTCGGATCGACGCCGATGACGTCGTCGCCGACCTCGGCCTCGGCCATCGCCCGGCGCATGGCCGGCGTGGGCTTCGTCACCGTATCACTGCGAAAGTCGGATGCGTTCATGGCTCGTCTCCTGGGGGGAATAGGCCGCCATTATACCCTCCGCTCCGGCCGGGAATCCAGTCCGGACGCGTTCGACCGATCCGCCTTCCGGCCCGTCCATGCAACCGCGGCGCGATTGCCAGCGTTTGGGTTCTATGGTATAGATGATTCGTCCATCAGGGACTTCTCGCCGATGACAAAAAAGACGCCGAACGACTGGCTCTTCCGCATTCTCCTCTACTTCGTCCTTTTCTTCGCCGCCGCCGTCGGAACCTCGCGTCTTCTCCTGCGCGGCGAGCTGGTCACCGTTCCCGATCTCGTCGGCCGGACGCTCAACGAGGCCCGGGCCGAAGCCTCGCGCCAGAGGACCTCGCTGACCGTCCAGGGCTATCAGTTCGACAGCCGCTTCGAACGGGGCCGGGTCGTGGCGCAGGAACCGCCGCCGAAATCCCGCATCAAGTCCCGCCGGGCCGTCAAGGTCACCTTGAGCGAGGGCAGCGAGAAAGTCGCCGTCCCCAAGCTCGAGGGACGGAGCCTGGAATGGGGCGCCCAATCGCTCAAGAACGCTGGGCTGAAGCGCGGACGCGTCTCCCAGATCCATTCCGCCCAATACGCGGCCGGCCGAATCATCGCCCAATTCCCCCCCCTCGAGGCCACGGTCGCCCGGGGATCGGCCGTGAACTTCCTGGTCAGCCAAGGCGCCTGGGACGAGCGCTACATCATGCCGGACCTGATCGAGAAGGATGCCAACGCCGTCCTGCGGCAGCTGCGGGCCATGGGCTTCAAGGTGGCCGAGATCCACCCCTCGTTCTATCCGGGCTACGAACCGGGCGTCATCATCAAGCAATTCCCGACCCAGGGCCATCGAGTCCAAAAGCGCAATCAAATCACCCTGGAGGTCAGCAAGTAGCATGGCCCTCATCGCCCCCTCCCTCCTGGCGGCGGACTTTTCGCGCCTGGCCGAAGCCGCGGCCCTGGCCGAAGCCGGAGGCGCGGATTGGATCCACGTCGACATCATGGACGGCCACTTCGTCCCCGGCCTGACCTTCGGTCCCGGGTTGGTGGCCCGGCTCAAGAAGGCGACCCGGCTGCCGCTGGACGTCCACCTGATGGTCGATACGCCCCGCGAGGTCGTGCCCTGGTTCGTCGACGCCGGAGCGGACTTGATCTCGATCCACGTCGAGGCGACGCCCCATCTCCATCGCGACATCGACGCCATCCGGGCCGCCGGGCGCAAGGCCGGCGCAGCCCTCAACCCCGCCACTCCCCTGGCCGTCCTGCACGAAATTCTGCCCGAGTTGGACTATGTCTTGATCATGTGCGTCAACCCGGGCCGGGGCAGCCAGCGGTTTATCGCCGGCTCGCACGGACGGATCCGCGGCCTGCGGCGGATGATCGCCGAACGGAGCCTGGCGGCCCTGGTCGAGATCGACGGCGGAGTCAATCTCGACAACGCGGCCGATCTCGTCCGGGATGGGGCCCAAGTCCTGGTGGCCGGAAACGCGGTCTTCAACACCGCCGACCCGGCCGCGGCCACGGCCCGGCTGAAGGACCTCACGGTCCGGGCGGAAACGGCATGAACATCATCGTCACCGGAGCGGCCGGATTCATCGGTTCCCGGCTTTCCCTCCGGCTCCTCGCCAACGGCTGCCGGGTCACCGGCATCGACTGCCTGACCGACTTTTACGACGAACGGATCAAGCGCCGCAATCTCGAGCCGCTCCTGGCCCACAGGGGCTTCCGCTGGCTGAACGCGGACCTCAACGATCTTCCCCTGCGCCGCCTCCTGCGGGGCGCGGAAGCTGTCTACCATCTGGCCGCCCAGGCCGGGGTCCGGGACTCCTGGGGGGACTCGTTCGACATCTACATCCGTCAGAACATCCGGGCCACCCAGAGGCTTCTCGAGGCGGCCAAGGGCCTGCCCCTGCGCCGCTTCATCTACGCCTCCTCGTCCTCGGTCTACGGCCTGACGCCGGACATGCCCTTCAAGGAGACGAGCCCTCTCCATCCCCTCTCGCCCTATGGCGTCAGCAAGTTGGCCGCCGAAAATCTGGCCTTCCTCTATTTCCGCTGCTTCGGCGTACCGACCGTTTCGCTCCGCTTCTTCACGGTCTATGGGCCGGGTCAAAGGCCGGACATGGCCTTCCACAAGTTTCTCAAGGCCATCCGCGGCGGGGCGCCGATCACCGTCTTCGGCAACGGCAAGCAGACCCGGGACTTCACCTACGTGGATGACATCGTGACCGCCAACCTGGCCGCGCTCGAACGGGGCCGGGCCGGCGAGGTCTACAACGTCGGAGGCGGCCACCGGGAGCGCCTCGACCGCGTCTTCAAGATCCTTGAATCGGTCTGCGGCGGGGCCGTCCGCCTGCGGCGGGCGGAAGCCCAAAAAGGCGATGCGCCGCACACGTTTGCCGACATCTCCAAGGCCGGGCGCGAGCTCGGCTTCGCTCCCCGGACCGGGCTGGCCGACGGGCTGGCCGCGGAATGGGACTACATCCGAACCATCTATCCCGCCCCGGCCGCCGGCCGCCGCGCGGGCAAAGGAAAGCCCTCATGAAACAGAAGATCATCGCGGGACTGGCCATTCTTCTCATCGCCGCGGCCGCTCCCGGCTGCGGCAAAAAGGCTAAAGTCAAAGTCGTTCCCGCCGTCTCCGCCCCCGCCGCCTCCGACGAAGCCCTCTACCGGGAAGGCGCGCGGTATCTCAAGAAGGACCCGGAACGGGCCCGCCTCTACATGCGCCAGATCATGGAAACGTTCCCCCAGAGTTTTTACGCCCAACGGGCCAAGCTGACCATCGCCGATTCCTACTTCAAGGAAGGCGACGAAGGCAACCTGATTCTGGCCGCGGCCGAGTACACCGAGTTCATCCGGCTTCATCCATCCAGCCCGTCCGCCTCCTACGCCCAGTACCAGGTGGCCATGACCTATATTCGCAAGCCCCAGAAGCCGGGTCGGGACCAGCAGAAAACCCATCAAGCCCTGGTCGAGCTCAAGAAGCTCATCGCCACCTACCCGCTGGCCGAAGAGATCAAGAACGCGCGCCAGAGAATCATCGAATGCGAAGAACGCCTGGCCGAACATGCCGTCCTCATCGCCGAACATTATGTCCGAACCAAAACCTACCCCGCGGCGGTCGACCGCCTGACCGAGATCCTGACGACCTATCCGGCCTACAAGGGCATGGACCGGGTCTATCTCGCCCTGGGCACGTCCTACCTCGGATGGGGCAAGCCCGAACAAGCCGTCCCCTACCTGACCAAGCTGGTCACGGACTATCCCAAGAGCAAGCTGGCCGGTAAGGGCCAGAAGCTGCTGGCCGCGGCGCGGACGGCCAAGCCCGCGAAGGCTCCGGCGGCCAAGCCCGCCAAAGCTCCCGCAGCCAAGCCCAAGGCCGGCAAATAAGCAAGGAGGATTCATGCGCGCGCGACGAATCCTGGCGGTTTCGATCCTCGTTCTCGCCGCAGCCGCAGGAACCGTTCCCGCGGCCATGGCCCAAGAAGCGGCGGCGACGGGCGGCCTGGGCTGGAAGACGTCCTTTCAAGTCGAATATTTCTCCCGGACGATCGTTTGGGACGAAAAAACCCGGTCTTCCCGCCTCCTCAACCCGCAGGGGCTTCTGGCGATCGACTACGAAGCGGCGCCCGGATTGGACGTCGGGCTCGTCGTCGGGTACAGCCTGGCCGATTGGGACGGCCTGGCTTTCCGCGGCCTGCCGTTCTCGATCGAGAACCAGGCCGGAACGATCGGCGGCCTGGTCATCGGGGCGGAGCTGCGCAAATCGCTGGTCGTTCGCGGCGATTGGGAGTTCGACGCCGAGGCCCGCTTCACCGCCGGCATGAGCAAGTCCGAAACGCTTCCGCTTGAGGGCCTGGCGGTCGACGGCCAAGTCGATATCTCCGCGAGCTGGATGCGGATCGAAGCCGGTCCGACCCTCCACTACCACGGCTTCGAGCTGTTTTCTCCCTATCTCGGCTTGGCCTTCGATCGGATCTGGGGCCGGATGACGATGACCGAAACGATCGAGGATCTGGAGGGCTCGGAGGAAAAGAAGGTCGCGGCCGCGGGCGTCTTCGCTCTGAATTTCGGCACGGTCTACGAGCCTTCGACGTCCTTCCGCGTCAAGTTCGGCGGCACGCTGATCCCGTTCAGCAAAGTCGGCGGCGGACTCGGCCTGGACTACGGCGCCACGGTCCGCATCATGGTCGCGCTCTAAGGAGGATTCCGCCATGACTCCACGCTTGCGGCAAGTGCTTTTCGTGCTGGCGGCGTCGGCCGCCGCCGCTTACGCTTTCCAAACCCCGCCCCGCGGCCTGAACCAAACCGCCTCGATCGGAAACACGTTCGTGCGGAGCTCGGGCGACGCGCCCGCATACGTCCCCGACCAGGTCCTGATCAAGTTCAAATCCAGCGTCGCCTTCGGGATGCAGACCGATATCCTGGCGGCCTACGACGCCACCACCCTGTCCCGCATCGACCAACTCGGCGTCTACACCGTCCAGGCTCCCAAGGGGACTTCGGCCGAGGATCTGATATCGGCTCTCTCGCGCAACCCCGACGTCGCGTACGCCCACCCCAACCATTATTTCCGGGCCTGCCTGACGCCCAACGATCCCCTGTTCAAGTACCAGTACGCGCTGTCCAACACGGGCCAGCTGATCGGGAGCGTCCCGGGCAGTCCGACGGGCACCGTCAGCTCCGACATCAAGGCGCCCTCCGCCTGGGAGGAGACGACGGGGGATGACACCATAGTCGTCGCCATCGTCGACTCGGGCGTCGACCTGACCCATCCGGACCTGGCGGGCAACATGAAGAGCAGCGGCCGCGACTTCGTCAACGGCGACTTCGACGCCTCCGATGACTGCGTCCACGGCACCCGGATGGCCGGCCTCATCGCCGCCGTTTCGGACAACGGCGAGGGCATCGCCGGCGTCGCCTGGAATTGCAAGTTTCTGCCGGTCAAGGTCTTGGACGCAAACGGCGTCGGGACTTCGGACAAGGTCGCCCAGGGCATCATCTGGGCGGCCGACAACGGCGCCTCGGTCATCAATTTGAGCTGGGCCGGGGCTAGTGGAGACGAGACGCTGCGCAACGCCGTCAAATATGCTTGCGAAACCAAGGGCGTCGTTGTCGTCGCCGCGGCCGGCAACGACGGTGGCTCCGTTGGCTACCCGGCGGCCTATGACGACTACGTTCTGGCCGTCGCCGCGACCGATTACAACGACGCCCGGGCTTCCTGGTCGAACACCGGGGCGGCGCTCGATGTCGCCGCCCCCGGCGTCCGGATCCTGTCCACCGTGCCGACCTGGTACTTCAGCTCGGATTCCCTGCCCTACGGCTACGCCGACGGGACCTCGATGTCCGCCGCCCATGTCTCCGGATTGGCCGCCCTGATCCGCGGCCTCAAGCCGACCCTGACGCCCGCCCAAGTCATGAACGTCATCCGCTATTCCTGCGACGACGTGAACTCCTCGGCCTACGCGGGCCAGGACACGCTGCTCGGCTACGGCCGGATCAACATGGAAACGGCCCTCGTCCCTCTCCGCCTGGAGAAGAATTAGACCGGCATGATCCGCCACCTGCGCGTCCGGAACCTCGCCACGATCGAGGATTTGGAGATCCGGCTTCAGGCCGGATTTTCGGTCCTGACCGGAGAGACCGGCGCCGGCAAATCCATCCTCATCGACAGCCTCCGGCTGATCGGCGGCGAGAAGGCCTCCCCGGACCTTATCCGGACCGGCTGCCGCGAGGCCGTGGTCGAGGCCATCCTGACCCGGCCCGCGGGCGTCTCTCCCTCCGCCGCCCTTTCTCCCGACGACGCGGAGATGACCGTGCAGCGAGTCGTGGCCGACGAAGGCTCGGCCAAGGCTTATTGCGACGGGATCCTCGTCCCGCTCAAACGGCTGCGCGACGCGACGGCCGGCCTGATCGACATTTACGGCCAGAACGACCATGTCTTTCTCCTGCGCCTGGAAAGCCACCTCGATTATCTCGACCAGCAGGCCGGGACTCTCGACCTGAGGACCGAGACGGCCGCCTTGGCCTCCGAGCTGCGGGCCCGCTGGCAGCAGCGCCTGGACTGGCGGGCCAAGGAGAAGGAGCGGCAGCAGCGGCTGGACTATCTCGAATACCAGATCCTGGAGCTCGAGAAGGCCGCCCTGCGGCCGGGGGAAGAAGAAGAATACCGGTCCGAACGCCACCGCCTCCGCAACGCCGAAAAGATCGGCGGCCTGCTGGACAAGGCCCTCCTCCTGGCCAGCGACGGCGAGCCGTCGCTCTCCGCCCTGGCTCTGAAGCTCCAGTCTACGCTTGACGAGCTGGCCGGCTTCGACCCGGCCTTTGCCGAATACCGGGACGCCTTGAGCCCGGCCGTCATCGCCTCCCGTGAGGCAGCCGATTTCCTGGGCCGTTACAGGGACCGCCAGGACGTCGCGCCGGAACGATTGGAAGAGGTCGAGGCCAGGCTCAGCCTGATCGAAGGCCTAAAGCGCAAGTACGGCGCCGGCCTGGAGGACATCCAATCCCGGCTGGACGCGCTGGTCGGAGAAAGGGACGACCTGCTTCGGATCCACGACAAGCTGGCCGAGGCGGATGCCGCGATCGCCGCGCTCCACGCCGCATATGCCGGCAAGGCCGCCCGGCTGTCCGACCTGAGGCAGGTCGAGGCGCCTAAGCTCGGGGGGCTCATCGAACGAGAAATCGGCCTTCTGGGCATGAAGAAGGCCCGCTTCGAAGTCCGGGTCTTGCCGCGGCCGGTCCCGCTCGAGGCCGCCGACGGGGCCCGCGACACGGGCTGGGACGAGGTCGAGTTCCTGATCAGCCCCAATCCCGGCGAAGATCTCAAACCGCTGCGCAAGATCGCTTCGGGCGGCGAGCTGTCCCGGATCATGCTGGCCCTCAAATCGGCGGGACGCGCCCGGGAGGGGGCGTCGACCCTCATCTTCGATGAGATCGACGCGGCATCGGCGGCCGGACGGCCGATTTCGTGGCCCAGAAGCTGCGCCGCCTGG
>JAQULS010000155.1 GCA_028749235.1 Acidobacteriota bacterium
ACGAAAAGCCCTCCCCGCGGGACCATGCCCAGCAGGACGGCTTCGGAGGCGGAGGCGAAGGGGTGATTGGCGTGGGTTCCGATATAGCGCATGGGGACCTCGGTGAGCGCCAACGATTCTAATGCACGTGTCGCGGGGAGTCAAAAAAAGGATTTTCTCTCATCGCCGGAGGATGGTCAGGCGGCACGGTGATCGGACAACGGCGAAACCGCGCGGGTTTAGACTTTTTTGCGAACCTCTTCGAGGGAACCCAAAGGGCGCCGAGGGATGTTTGAGCACGAGATGATCATTGGGAACGAAACGGAGTGGGTGATCATTCAGATCGGAGAGATAAAATATGCGGAGTTCCGCAGGCGCCGAGAAGAGTAGCGCAAAAAAGGCGTGAAAAACCCGCGCCGCCGGGCCGATTACCGCGACGCGGGCCCCGGAGATGGGAGAAGAACCAAAAGGCGTAGGGCTTACGAGGCCTTGGCCGGTCCGTACACCATCACCTTGAACGATCCGGGCTTCATCTTGGGCCGCGGCGCAGGCGCTTCTTCGTATTCGGCCGCGGAGAGGTAGATCTTGTGCGTCTTGGGGTCGAGCGTCATCGTCCGCGCTCCCCGGGCCGTGGCCAGGGTCTGGAGGACCGTCAGCTTGTCGGGCGCCTCATAGCGGGCGATGGTGACGAAGCCCTCGCCGGCCGAGGCCATGGCCAGCCCCGTTCCAGGATCGTAGACGCAGGCGTCGGTACCGTCGCCGGTGGGGACGGTCGTTACGACTTTGCCCGAGGCGGCGTCCATGGCCACCATCAGCTTATTACCGGCGACGATGAAGAGGCGCCGGCTCTTCAGGTCGATGGCCAGGCCCGAAGCCTCCTCGCCCGGCGCCAGCGGCCACTCGGCGGCCACCGTATGGGTTTTGGCGTCGATGGCCACGACCGTGCTCTTGGTCTCGATGTTGTTATAGATCCGGTCCGCGGCCGGGTCGTAGACCGCGAACTCGGGCTTGCCGCCGAGCGGAATAGTCGCGATCACCTTGCCGGTCATGGCCTCGAAGACCGTGGCCGACTGGCCGCGGCCGTTGAAGGTATAGACTTCCCGGCGGCCGGGGACGTAGAGGATGCAATCGGGGTTTTCGCCCGTTTCGGCCTTGGCGATCGTCTTGAGCGTTTTCAGGTCGATAATGGATGCCTTGTTCTCCCGGCCGTTGCTGGCGAAGCCAAGGCCGAGCTCGGGCGCCAGGGCGAAGCCATGCACGCCGGGCAGGTCGGTGATCTCGCCGACGACCTCGTCTTTGTCCATGTCGATGACCACGACCTTGGTGGCGTGCGAGACGTAGAGGCGGCGGGCCACGGCGTCGACGGACAGGTAGTCCCACCCGCCCTCGCCCCCGACCGGAATCGCCTTCAGGAACCGATACGCCGGGTCCGCGGCGAATCCCGTCGCGGCCAGCGCCAGTAGAAAGAGGACGACCACGCGCTTCTTCGTCATGGGCAGCTCCTTTTTTCCTTCGTCCCAAGCCTACGCTTCGTGGGCCTTGGGATTATCGTGAGACCGCAGGAACAGAAAATAGACCGTCGGTGTCGCCACCAGCGACAGCAGGACGGAGATGCACAGGGCGCCGATGACGGCGACCGCCAGCGGCTTGAGCATATCCGCTCCCGAGCCGATGCCGTAGGCCAGCGGGAGCATGCCCAGGGCGGCGGCCAGGGACGTCATCAGGACCGGCCGCAGACGGCGCCGGCCCGAGCGGACCAGCGCCTCAGCCAGGTCCAGGCCTTCGGCCCGCAGGTGCTTGACGTAGTCGAGCATCAGGATGCCGTTCTTGGCCACGATGCCGATGCCGATGATGGCGCCCAGGAGCGAAACCACGTTGAGCGAAGTGCCGGTCAGCCACAAGGCCAGAACCGTCCCGAAAAGCGCCAACACCGCTCCGAAGACGATGGCCAGCGGCTCGGCGAAGGAGCCGAACTCGAGGAGCAGGACGGTGAAGACGAGGAAGACGGCCAGCAACAGGACGACGACCAGGTTCTTGAACGATTTCTGCTGCTGCTCATAGAGCCCGCCGTATTCGATTGAACCCGGCGTGATCGTCTTGTCCCGGCCCAGCGTGTCCCGGATCTCCTTCATGGCGCTGCCCATGTCGCGGCCTTCGAGCCGAGCGGTGACGGCTACGTCTTGCCGCGAATCCTCGCGCCGCAACTCGAGCTGGCCGGGCTCCTCGATGATGTCGACAACCTGGGACAGCTTGATCAAGCCTCCGCCGGGCGTTCGGATCGGCAGATCGCGCAGCCCGGCCACCCGGTCGATCCGCTGGGGGTCGGCCTTGACCCGGATGTCGACGACCCGGTCGCCCTCCAGTACGGACGAGGCGGTTTGGCCCAACATAGCCGTGCTGACGGCGGCGGTGATGTCCTCGGCAGTCAAGCCGAACCTCGAAGCCACGACGGACCGGACCCGCAGACTGATCGTCGGCCCGGTGTAGACGAGGCCGTCGAAAACATCGACGACCCCCTTGATCTTGCCCAGGGATGCGGCGATCTCGGGAGCCTTTCTCTTTAAAGAGGCCGCGTCCGTCGAGAAGATCTTGATCTCGATCGGCTGCGGCGCCCACATCAGGTCGCCGATGAGGTCGCCCAGGATGCCGGGAAATTCCCAGTTGATTCCGGGCAGCTCCGCGTTGAACCGCCGGCGCAGCTCGGAAATGACGTCTTCGGTCGCCCGCCGTCGGTCGCGCTTCAGCTTGACCAGGAAATCGCCGGTGTTTGGTTCGGCGATCGACAGGGCCAGCCGCGCCCCGGTGCGGCGGGAGTAGCTTTCCAGCTCCGGGATCGTCCGCAGGATCGTCTCCGCCCGCAGGAGCTGGCGATGCGTCTCCGCCAGGCTCGTCCCCGGCGGGGTGAAGTAATCGATGACGAAGCCGCCTTCGTCCATCGGCGGCAAAAATTCGCTGTTGAGCCGGCCATAGAGAAAGATGCCGGCCAGCAATACGAACCCGCAGGCGGCCATCGTTCGCCAGGGGTGCCGCAAAGCCGAGCGAACGCCCGATTCATAGACCTTGATGAGGCGGGAGAGCCAGGGTCCGCCCTGCTCTTCGGCCGGGACGCAGCGCTCCTTCCGGCCGGGCCGGATGAGCCAGGCCGCCAGCGATGGAGTCAGGGTCACGGCCAAAACCAGGGACATCAGAAGGGAGACGACCATGGTCATGGCCAGGGCGCGGAAGAAGACGCCGGTGATGCCGTCGAGGAACGCCAGGGGGACGAAAACGACGACGGGGGTCAGCGTCGAACCAATCAAGGGATGAATGATTTCGCCGAGGCCTTCTTGAACGGCTTCCAACCTGGATTTTCCGGCCGTCCGCTTGGCGTGGATGGATTCGACCACAACGATGGCATCGTCGATGACCAGGCCGATGGCCGCGGCGATGCCGCCCAGCGTCATCAGGTTGAACGTCAGCCCGGTGATCTTCATCGACAGGAGCGTGACCAGAACGGTGACCGGAATGACCAGCGTCGCCACCAGGGTCGTACCCCAGTTCTTGAGGAAGGCGTAGAGGATGAACACGGAGAGGGCCAGGCCGAAGAGGATCGCCTCCCAGACGCTGGCGACGGAAGAACGGACGATCTCGGATTGATCATAGAAAAAGGCCAGCTTCATGTCGGATGGGAGCTCGGCTTTCAAGGCTTTAATCTCCCCTCTCAACCGCTTGGCGATCTCCAGGGTGCTGCCGTCGGGCTGGCTACGGACGTTGAGCAAGACCGCGCTCTCTCCGTCGGCGGTCACGACGTTGAACACGGGCTCCGGCCCCCGTTCGACGCGGGCGAAATCCTTGATCCGGACGGGATGCCCGCCCGCCGAACGGACAGTGAAGTCTTCGATGTCCGGGATCGAATGGACGCGCCCATCGACCACCGTCAGATAGAGCGTATGGTTCTCCTCATGCATCCCGGCCGAAGCCACGAAATTATTCCGGGTCAGGGCTTCCGTGACCTCGGGCCACGACAGCCCGGCGGCGCTCAGCCGGAGGGGATCGATCACGACATGGTATTCAGGGCTGCGGCCGCCGACGAGGTCGACCCGGGCGACGCCGGGGATCCGGAGGAAGCGCAGCTTGAGGTTGTATCGCGCCGTTTCCCAAAGCTCGGTGATCGAGCGGACGGGACTGGTCAGGCTGACCCCGATAACGGGGAAAGCCGAGAAGGTCAGGCGGAAGACCGAGGTTTCGGCCGTGGCCGGCAAGGTGCTCCGGATTTGGGACAGGCGGCTGAGCACATAGAGCTCTGACTCGATCATCGGGACGTTCCAGGTGAAGAAAACGCTGATCTCGGCCGCTCCGCGCCCGGTGGCCGAGCGGACCGTGATCACGCCGCGGATGTCCTTCATGGCCTCTTCGATTGGACGGGTGATCGTGGCCATCATCTCGTCGGCCGGCATGACCCCGTTGTCGACGAGCACGACGACGCGCGGGAAATTCGTCTGAGGGAAGACCGACGAGGAGATGCTCAGGGCCGAAAAGGCGCCGGCCAGGCAGAAAGCCAGGCAGATGAAGGCGATCGACAGGGAATGACGGGTGGCGAATCTTCCGAGAGCCGAATTCATGTTCATGGCGGGCTTATCGGCCGGCGGGATGGATTTTGACCCCGTCCGGGACGGCGTAGGCGTCCTCTGTCACGATGGCCAGTCCGGCCTTGATCCCTTCGCCCTCAACCTCGACCAGCCCGCCTTCGCGCAGGCCGAGCTTGACCGGCTTGCGGACGGCCTTGTCGCCCTGGACCAGGACGATCGTTCCGGTACCGCCGCCCACGGCGTCGGCGATGACGGCGGCCTCGGGCACGGCCAGACAGCCGGCCCGCTCTTCGCTGATGATGCGGACGCTCAGGAACTGGCCCGGGCGGAATCCGGCTCCGGCCGGAATCGAGACCCGGACCGGCAGGGTGTCGGTCGCTTCGTCGACTTGGACGCCCACATACGTCACGATGCCCGCTGCTTCGCTCTTTTCAAAGCGGACGATCTGACCGGGCTTGAGTCCAGCCCCCTCAGCGCTGGGAACGCGGACCGCGGCCACCAGCCGTTCTAGGTCGACGATGACGGCCAGCACGGTGTTTGCTTCGACGGCTTCGCCGGGCTCGGAATTGATCTTGACTATGGTGCCGTCGAGCGGTGCGGTTACGGCGAGCAGGGCCAGGTCGGTCTCGGCGGCCCGCCAATCGGCCCGGGCGGCATTGAGCTGCTGCTCGCTCTCGAGATAACTTTTTTGCGACGTGCCCTCGACCGCCAGGAGCTTTTTCTGGCGCTCGAAATTATCCTCGGCGAAAGCCAGTGCCTTTTTGGCTTTGGCCAGGGTCCCTTCGGCCACCCTTCCGTCCAGGCGGAAGAGGACCGCCCCTCGGCCTACCCGCTGGCCTTCGACGCACTCGACCCGGGCCACGATGCCGGCCATCGGCGAGGCGACTTCGGAATCGGCCGGGACGCGGCCGGCCGTGGCCGGCTCGGGCTCGACCTTGCCGTAGGCCGTGACCGTGCGGTGGAGGATGGCGGTCTGGATGGTCCCGGTATGGACGGCGACATCCGCCTCCGCTTCATCGCCCTCCCCGGAGCCGGCGGGCTTGATTTTCATGATCAGGAAAACGACGATCAATCCGGCCGCGATCAACAGGATGAGGGCCGTCCTTGTCCTTCGTTTATTCATCCTTGCGCTCCTTGGCCGGTCCGGCGGGCCGGCCCGGTGTTTTCAGGACCCATCCGCGGCCGTCGAGAGGGCTTTGCACGGCGTCCTCGAGCTCCCCGGCCGCCTGCCGGGCTTTGATCCGCGCTTCCAGCCGGGCCAATTCGCCGGCGACGAGCTCAATCCGCATTCCGATGAGCTCGAGCTTGGAGATGTCCCCCAGCCCGTAGCGGGCCGCGGCCGTGGCTTCCTGTTTCTGTAAGCTCCGCCATAGGTCGTCGGCGGTCTTCGCCTTCTCTCCGGCCAGGCGGGCCGCGGCGGAGGCGCTCTCGATCTCCCCTAAGACTTTGGCCTGCAGGGCTTGGAAGCGGGCGGCGGCTTCGGCCCGTCGCGCTTCGGCCTCCGCGATCGGCCCCTTGTTCCGGTTGAGCAGGGGCAGGATAAGCGACAAGCCCAGCGTCCACTTGATGTCCGTCTGGTCCAGTTGGAAGTTGGGTCCGAGGCTCAAATCGGGGTACTGCTTGGCGAGCTCCAGCCGCAGGGCGGAATCCTCGGCCGCGTATGCGGCCAGGGCGGACAGGATATCGGTTCGGTTCACGAGCGCCTTGCGGCGGATCTCGTTTGCCGGTGTGTCGGCGGGCGGACGAAGCAGGCCGTCGAAGGACAAGGCGACGCCGTCAAGGGCAGCGGCCGGGACGCCGAGCGCGTCGGCCAAGCGGACCCGGGTCTGGGCGCTTTGCTGGGCCGCATCGAGGGCCGCCAGCCGGCTGGACGCCAAGGCCAGCCGGGCTTGGGTCGCGTCCGATGGCGAGGCTTCGCCGACGGCGAGCTGGGCTTCCAGGATGCGGACGTTCTCCGCTTGAGCTTCCTGCAGGCGTCCGAGGAGGGCTTCGGCCTCGCGGGCCGCGTAGAGGTCGAGATAAACCTGGCGAAGGCGGCTGCGGACGCCCCAGGCGGCGGACAGGATGTTGAGGCGGGCGGCTTCCGACAGGTTTTGGGCCTGGGCGATCCGGTAGCCGCGTTTGCCGGCGGTCTCGATCGGGATTTCCAGGGCGGACTCGGGAATCCAGGGCCTGACCTCCGAGACGGGCGAAGTGGCGTTGTAGCCCATGAGAACCCCGAGCGTCGGGTTGGGGCGCTCTCCGGCCGTGATCCGGCCGGCTTCGGCCGTCGCCCACTGGGACCGGGCCACGTCCAGGTCGGGATGATAATAGAGCGCCGCCAGGGTCAGGGCGGCCAGGTCCCAGGCCGCCGGCGGCCGCTCCAGCCTCGCGTTTTTCTTGAGAAAATCGACGAATTCGGGTGAATCCAGGCGGCGGGCTTCGAAATCGTCCAATGTCGCGGCCGCGGTGACCGGCCGCGGCATATAGCGGACGCAGCCGGCGCCTGCCGCGAGGCCCAGGCCTAAAATGACAAGGCCGATCGTGGCTTTTTTCATGCGTTCACCATTGGCGGAAAATAGAGAAGACGGCATGAACGGACGATGAACTCGCCGCTGTCTTTTGGACTCTTTTAGCCGCGAGTTCTTCCCTTTATAAAAATAATAGGGGTACAGTATAAGTAATTCCCTATTTATTTGGTCAGAAAGAATCGGGGATTTACGTATACTGTACCCCCTATTTTCTTTAAAGAACGATCCGCTTGACCAGCGGGTTGATCCGAGTCAACACCTCGTAGGCCGTCGTGCCGATGCGGGAGCCGATCTCGGCCGCCGTGATCGCGTGCCGGCCGTCGCGCCCGATCAGAGTCACGATGTCGCCGACCCGGCAGGGCGCGTCGGTGACGTCGACGATG
>JAQULS010000030.1 GCA_028749235.1 Acidobacteriota bacterium
GTCATTTCATAAGCCGTCTTTCCTCCACATCGCACCCCTTCATACCTATTGAGTCGCCGGAGAGAGAGAAAAATGGAATGTATTTATGATTTTTTTATTAGCGGCGGAAAATAAGCCGCTGTCAGCGGTCCATCAGCGGCCGCGAAATCTCGTTCAGACAGTCCAGATCGGCCGGGCCGAGGCTGAAGGTCATGGCTCTAACGTTGGACTCGGCCTGGGTTCTCTTGGACGCGCCCGGGATGACGACGACCGCCTCGCCGTGGAAGCTGTAAAGCCAATTCAGCGCCACTTGGGCCGGGGTCGCGGCATGCCGCTCGGCCACCTGCTTGAGGGCCTCGATGAGATCGCGGCTTCGGCGCAGCGCTTGGCCGCGGTAGAAGCTCCGCACCCGGCGCAGCCCGTGCACGGCCTTGAGCGCCGCGGGATCGTCGTGGAAGCGTCCCGTCAGCACGCCCTGTTCAAGCGGGGAATAGGCGAGGATCGAGATCCCCAGTTCCTTGGCCGCGTTGAGGATGCCGTTTCTCTCGATCAGGCGATGGAGCAGGCTGTAGTGGACTTGGTTTGATACGAGCGGCACGCCTTCCTCGGCCAGGACATGATGCGCCCGGCGCATCTCCTTCTCCCCATAGTTGGAGACGCCGATGCTGCGAATCTTCTTGGCCTTGACCAGGGCGGCCATGGCCAAAGCCGTTTTTTCCGTCGAGGAGATCGAGTCCGGGGTGTGGATCTGGTACAAGTCGATGGGGAAGGGGGAGAGGCAATCGATCCGGCGGTCGATTGTCCGGCCGATATTGCCCGCCCGGCGGAGGAACGGCATCCATTTCGTGGCCACGATCACGTCGCCCGGGCGGCGTCCGGCCTTTTGCAGGACGCGCGAGAGCTGGCGCTCGGACTCGCCGCCGCCGTAGGCCTCGGCCGTATCGAACCAGTTGATGCCGCCGTCGAGCGAGGCGGCCACGATGGCCTCGATCTCGTCCTCCGGCAGCGTGGGCCAGTACTTGTTCCAGCCGCGGTTCTGGCTGAACTGCCAGCAGCCCAGCCCGATGGGCGTGACCATCAGGTCCGATTTGCCGAGCCGTCGCAACGGGATTGTCATTGGCTTTTCCTTAAGGTCATTTCTTGGCTTCGAACAGCGTCCAGGGATGGGCTTTCACATCCTTGAGATAGGGGGCTTGCCAAGCCCACTCGGGATGCGCCTTGACGAAATCGGCGGCGATGAATTCGCGCCCGCAAAGATGGCCCATGCGGCCCCAGAGCTTGAGCTCCTTGGCCAGAACACCCGTCGTCACCTTGCCCTGCACGGCGCCGCCGGGGTAGAAGGCCGCCCAGGAGAACTCCGGCAGGCCGTTGGGATCGGATTCGCCGTGGCCGCAGAGGGTGTTGGCGTTGTCCGCCGGGCCGCCGGTCGAGGCGTCGATGTGGTCGCCCAGGAAGGCCATGGCCTTGTCGGCGTCGATCGAGCCCTTGTTTTCTTCCATGAGCTTTTCCCAGCGGGCGCGCCGGACATAAACCGACTGCTTCAGGTTCTTGGGATCGAAGGTGGTCTCCTCGGCGATCGTCTTCTCGCCCACCGGGAAGTTGGCCCCGACGTAATAGCCGTCCTTGGTCCGCCAGACCCGCTGGTTCTTGAGCCCCAGCTCTAAGCGGGCAATTTCGCCGGCGTTGAGGTCCGCCACCAGCCAGTCGTTGCCGTAGGCGCCGTTGTTGTCCGCGGTTATGATCCGGACGAAATCGTCGATCGAGGCCCCGTACTGGGCGGCCTTGCGGGCCCGGGCGAACTCGGGCGTTCCCGCCTCGCGGAAGCCCTTGTACTGGCCCATGGTCGTCTCGGTGTAGATCAGCCCGGCCCCGTTGACGACGAAGTCGTCGCCGCTGTGGATATAACCGGGCATGGCGTCCATCAGGATGCGGCTGCCTTGGCTGGGAACGATGTCCAGGACGGCGTTCCAGCGCTGGCCCAGGATGTATTCGGTCCAGTTGTTGTGGGCCATGACCACGCCGCCGTCCTTGGTCCAGCTTCCGATCGCGACGAAGGCGCTGCAGTAGGCCGGGGCCTTGTTGTCGCCGGAGCCGGGCTTGGCCTTGTCGGCCAGCCAGGGAATGTAGTACCAGGCGATCTCGATCCAGCCGTTGAGAGCCGTGATGTCGATCCGGTCGTAGGCCAGATCCGGCCGCCGGGCCCGCAGGCCTGCGGCGATGCCCTCGATCTCGTCCTTGTACTCCTGATCCAGCTTGGGCCAGAACATCCGCTCGGCCGCCTCCCGGAAGAAGGCCCAATCGCGGCCAGCGGCCTTGGGAAAGTAGAAGGCCATGGTCTTGAGAACGTCGTCGATCTCGGCGGCCAGGTGCCAGCCGTGCTGGAATCCGATTTCGCGGGGCGTGCCCTGGAGATGGACGAAGGCCCAGCCGCCGCGGTCCTCCCGGAACGAGGCTTGAAGCCGCGGGTCGGCGGCGTTGCCGGCCTTGCCCTGATCGGCCTTGGGGCTGCAAGCCGCGAGGATTAAAGCCGAGGCGAGAAGAACCCAAAGGGGAACGGATCGGCGTCGGTTGACGGGCATGGCGTCCTCCATAAGGCGGCGTTGGAGGGACTATAACTCACCGCTCCCGGCGAGACAACTCCCCGCCGCGAAAGAACGGCGACGGCGACGGTTGGGGACGCGGCGTGTTTTACAGAATCGTGGAGATGAGAGTCAGTGCGGCGAGAGCGGCCGCGAGGGCGAGAAGCAGGGCTATCAGCTTGGCGATCATTTCGGCGCGACCTCCCCGCGCTTGAAACGTCCGGCGCGCCGGACGGTTTCCTTGAGAATAAATTCTATCTGCGCGTTGACGCTCCGCAATTCGTCCGCCGCCCATTTCTCCAGGGCGGCGTAGACGTCGGCGTCCAGGCGCAGAAGGAACTTCTTTTTCTCGATCAAGCGTACAGCGTCCCCGTGTTGATGATCGGCTGGGCCTCGGACTCCGAGACCAGGGCCACGAGCAGGTTGTTGACCATGGCCGCCTTCTTCTCGTCGTCCAGGTGGACGATGTTCCGGGCCTCGAGCCGCTCCAGGGCCATCTCGACCATGCTGACCGCGCCGTCGACGATCTGGCGGCGGGCGGCGATGATGGCCTCGGCCTGCTGGCGGCGGAGCATGACCTGGGCGATCTCCTGGGCGTAGGCCAAGTGGGAGATGCGGGCCTCGACCACCTTGACGCCCGAGATATCGAGCCGCACTTGGACTTGCTCGCGAAGCTTGGCCGCGATCTCCTCGGTATTGGCCCGTAGGGACTCCTGATCCTTTTCGTGCGAGTCATAAGGGTAATGGGTGGCCAGCTGGCGGACGGCCGTCTCGCTCTGGATGGCCACGAAGTTTTTGTAGCTGTCGACGTTGAACATGGCCTTGGCCGTATCGACGACATGCCAGACGACGACGGCCGCGATCTCGATGGGGTTGCCGCCGGCGTCGTTGACCTTGATCTTCTGGCTGTCGAAGTTGACGATGCGCAGGGTCACCCGCTTCTTGACGGCGAAGGGATTGGTCCAGTGGAAGCCCGGCGTGCGGGACGTGCCGACGTACTTGCCGACGAAGGTGAAGACCTTGGACTCGTTGGGATGGACGAGGAAAAAGCCGGGGCCGCACATCCCGCCGGCCAAGGCCAGCAGGATGCCGGCCGCCAAGGTCGGCGTGAAGGACGAGTCGGGCTTGACGCCGGCGAAGATCGCCAGCGCTCCGCCGAACAGAGCCGCGGCTACGACGACCATGCCCCAGCCGTTGACCTGGAAGACCTTCTTTTCCTGGATGTTGATCATGGGTTCCTCCAAATGATAGTAAAGTGATATCACAATGATATTGGCTTGTCAAGTCCCCGCCGGCTCCCTTCGCCGGGAGACCGCGCTACTCGAACGGTCCGGTTTCCAACGCACATACGTCCCCCGGGCAAGATCGGGATTTGAACGGCGTTATTCGGCGGCTGGAAATCGGGCCGCCGGACATGCTAGAATAGCCCGGCCAACCGTACCGCGGAGAGGTGCTGGAGTGGCTGAACAGGAGCGCCTGCTAAGCGCTTGTCCTGGCTCAAACCGGGACCGCGGGTTCGAATCCCGCCCTCTCCGTACCTTTCCCAAATCGCTGGCAAAGCCCTCCCTATTGTAGGGAGGGTTGGGTGGGTAAGACTTTATAAAGAATCGGAAGCGATTTGGGCAAGCCCTGCATCGGTCAGCGCATTCATCGTGTATGGCAGGGGGGTAGATTCCAAGATTTTTGGACGGGGAACGCGCGGGGCGATCTTAGCGCGTTGAGTGGGGCAGAGAATCTAAAAATTAATCCTAAAGGCGTCCCGAATCCACGGATTTATTAACTTGTTCGGATTATTTATTGGACTGTTGTGATCTTGTATATTCAATAAAAATGGCGTATCCTTAAAACAGTCTATAACTTAGAGGTGGGTCAAATCATGCCGTGGCGGTGGTCTCCTAGTGTTGTCGCCGAAATCGTCGCCGCGGCCAGCGTCCTCGTTCTAGCGATCTATTTTCCCTGGCGGGAGCTGAGCCGTCGGGCTGGTTTTTTTGGATCATCACTGCTCCTGGCTTGCGCGTCGTGGATGCTGTCGCACGCCGTCGAGATCGGGCTGCCGGCTCCCGCCCCCAAGAGCTATTTAATGGGGGCTCAGCTCATCTGGGGAATCATAGCCAGCACGTTCTGGTGGCTGTATATCGTTCACCATATCGGATCAAATAAATGGCTGAGCAAGCGCTTCTATATTCTTCTAGGCATTGCGCCGAGCATAGTCATATTGGGGACTTGCACCAATCCTCTTCACAACCTGATCTGGAGCACACCCGGTTTAGACAGCGTTGATCCTTATCTGCCGCTTCAGCCCGCCTACGGCATCGTTTATTGGATCGGCATGGCTTATGTATTCGCTCTGACTCTTTCCGGCAGCCTCCTGATCATTAAGAACGTCATCCGCCGGAATCATGGCCGCACCCGGGAGTCCGTGGGCTTGCTGATTGCCGCGGCGCTTCCTATGCTGGCCGCTTTGGTTGAAACACTCGGCTTGAGCATCTCTTTGAGGCTGTCGATTGGAATTACGCCGTGGGCATCTTATATCGGCAGCTTATTGCTCATTTGGAATCTACCGCGATTCCATCTCCACAAAGTCATACCCATAGCCAGAGATACCATTTTTGAACGGATCAAAGACAACATCATCGTGCTGGACAAATGGGACCGGGTCATCGATTTGAACCCCGCGGCGGAACGGTTCATGGGGTACGGGATTTCGGAGGCCAGGGGCTTAGCGGTGAAACAAATGCTACCGCAATGGCCCGACCCGTTCGGCCTTACCGCCCAAACGATCGAGTCCCACAGGGAAATTGCGATCGAACGAGGCGGGACGCGGCGAATATTCAATCTGAGCTTATCGGTAGCGGCAGATTCTGATGGCTATGCCACAAGCAAGGTGGTCTTGCTGACGGATATCACCCAGCGAAAAGAGGCCGAGGAGGAACGCCAACAGAGTGCCGAAAAAATCCTCATAGCCCTAAAGGCCACCATAGAGTCCATAGCCAGAACGACCGAAATCAGGGATCCCTACACGGCGGGTCACCAAAGACGCGTGGCCCAGCTCGCCTTTGCCATCGCCGGCGAGATAGACTTGCCAAAAGACGAAAGGGAGGCCATCCGTATGGCTGCCGTCATCCACGACATCGGCAAGATCCATGTGCCCGCGGAAATCCTGTCTAAGCCCGGCAAATTAAGTGAAAACGAGTTTCGTTTGATTCAACTCCATCCGCAGGCTGGTTTCGACATCATAAAAGACATCGAATTTCCATGGCCGATTGCTCAAATCGTTCTTCAACACCACGAGAGGATGAACGGCTCAGGTTATCCTTCAGGTCTATCAGGAGGAGCGATATTGATGGAAGCGAGAATCTTGGCCGTGGCCGATGTCGTCGAAGCGATGGATTCCCACCGGCCTTATCGGCCGGCTCTCGGTATAGACAAGGCCCTGGAGGAAATCAGCCGGAACAAGGGGACGCTCTATGATGCGGATGTAGTGGATGCGTGTGTGCGTTTATTCCGGGAAAAAAGTTTTAAATTTATTGAGATATGATTTTAAACGACACCCGCCTTTTTAGCCTAGCCGGGCCTGGAGAGAAGAATTGTCAACGCCAAACTCCGGCTCGATAATATGGGACGATCGAGCCAAGGCCTATATCCAGATCATACTGGACGCTTTCCCTTTCTATGCCATCCTCCTTGATGAAGAACATCATATCTTGTTGGCCAACAAAGCCACGTCCGAGGCTCTCGGATTACAGGCGGACGAAATCATCGGAAAATATTGCCCTCGTCTCATTCACGGAATGGCCGGGCCTTTCCCGGGCTGTCCCTTGGAAGAGGCCGTAACAACGAAGAAAAGCGTTATCCGCGAGTATTACGACCCGCATACGGAACACTGGTTGGAATCTTCCATATTTCACACTTCGTTTCATACGGCCGACGGTCATACTGTCTATTATCATGCGACCCGGGATATCAGTGAGAAGAAACGGAACGCGATCAAAATTCGGCAGAATTACGAAGAGCAGGCGATTCTTCTTTCGCTATCCCGCCTGGCCCTGGAGAAAGTGCCGCTGAAAAATCTGCTCGACCGCGCCCTCGATCTTCTCCTTTCAATCAAATGGCTAGAATTGGAATCGAAAGGGTGCCTCTTTCTTGTCGATCCTAATACGGCAGAACTCGTCATGTCGGCGTCTTTCGGCCTCGGAGAGTATGTCCGAAACGAATGCGCCAGGGTCCCCTTCGGCCGCTGTTTATGCGGTCGGGCCGCTAAAACGCAACAATCGGTCTTTGCCAGTCATATTACGGCCGAACATGAAATCCAATATTCGGGGATAAGCCCGCACGGGCACTATTGCGTCCCCATGGTCTTTGAGGGAAAAACGCTGGGAGTGCTCAACACATATACCGTAGACGGACATCATAATAATAAAGCGGAGGACGATTTCCTTAAGCTCTTTGCCAACACCATGGCCGGCCTCATCGCCCGCAAGCGTACCGAGGATGAACTGGAACAGAGTCTGGAAAATTTGCGCAAAGCTTCGGACGGTATGATCCTCGCCATGGCCAATATCGTTGAACAAAGAGATCCTTATACGGCGGGGCATCAGAAGCGTGTCGCCCGACTCGCCTGCGCCATCGCCCTGGAGTATGGAATGTCCGCCGAACGGATCGAAGGCATGCGCATGGCCGGAATCATTCATGACATTGGGAAAATATCTATTCCGGCGGAAATTCTGAGCAAACCCGGTCGACTCACGGCGCTTGAATATTCTTTGGTTAAAACCCATTCTCAAATCGGTTTTGATATCCTTAAAGACATCGATTTTCCCTGGCCCATCGCCCGGATCGTCCTCCAGCACCATGAAAAGATCGATGGTTCGGGATATCCCCAAGGCTTGCAAGGAAACGACATCCTGCTCGAAGCCAGAATCCTGGCCGTCGCCGATGTCGTTGAAGCCATCGCCTCTCCCAGGCCTTACCGGCCGGCGATCGGCTTGGACAAAGCGTTGGAGGAAATCGAAGGAAAATCGGGCCTTTTATACGATGCCGCCGTCGTTGGGATCTGCCTCAGTCTTTTCCGAGAGAAAGAGTTTAAAATCGATTTGTAAGCCGGGGCTTTTTAATATCCTGGCCAAGAAATGATTTGAAGACCCGAACCGATCACACTCGGCGGGCGTATTCCAATTCGCGGAAAACCACGGTAAAAGCCGTCCCGTTCGTTCGGTCCAGTTCGAGAGTCGCCTCCAATTGATTGACCAGCAGGTTCACGATCTGAAGACCGAAACTTTCGGCTTGGCGATAATCCAAGTCCTTCGGAAATCCGATTCCGTCATCCGCCACCCGAAGCTCGACGGCCCCGCCGGTTCTCCGGCGCAAGCCGATCTTAATGGTTCCCGTCCGGTCGTTCGGAAAGGCGTGCTTGAGAGCGTTGGAAATCAATTCGTTGAGGATCAACCCGCAGGGATTGGCCGAATTGATGTCCAAGGTTATTTCGTCAAATTCGGTGTCCAAATGGATATGGCCGGGAGCCACCTCATACACATTAAATAGGTGGACGGCCAAGCTCTGGATATACTCGGCCAGGTCGATTCTAGACAGGTCGCGAGACTTATAGAGCTTCTCGTGTACAAGACTCATGGCGTGGATGCGGGTTTGTCCCTCTTTTAGAATCTCGCGGCACTCGTGGTTGAGGGTATAACCGGCTTGGAGATTAAAAAGGCTGGAAATGACCTGCATGTTGTTCTTGACCCGGTGGTGAATCTCGCGGAGCAAGACCTCTTTTTCCTGCAAGGACGTCTTGATGGCTTCTTCCGCTTTCTTGCGATCGGTGATGTCGCGGTTGATGCCCACCAGGGCCGTGATGTTGCCGTTGCTATCGCGGACGGGGACTTTCGTCGTCAGATACAAGCGCGGCCGGCCATCCGTGTCCATGGTCGGCTCTTCGTAGTCGATCATCGGCTGACCGGATTCGACGATCTGGCGCTCATCGTTAATATACCGGTCCGCCAATTCGCGAGCGAAAAAATCCCTGTCGGTTTTTCCCGCCACCTCGTCCGGTTCCTGGCGACCCAAGAAGCGCCGGTGGGCGAGATTGTCCAGGAGGATGCCGCCTCGGGTGTCCTTGATGAAGATATTGTCCGGCAGGTTGTCGATGAGCGTACGCATGAAGCCGCGCTCGGCCTTCAGGGCTTCCTCCGATCGTTTGCGCTCGCTGATATCCCGCATGCTTCCCACGATTTTATCCGGCTGCCCATGGGCGTCGTAAAGGATTGCCGCGGTAAGCGAACAGGTGATCAAGGCGCCGTCGCGGTTTTTTAGGGTGACTTCGTGATCCGTAACGCGGCCGCGTTCCCGCAGCGCCACCAGGAGAGACCGTCGTTCTCCGGGATCGGCATAGAAATCGGTTATCTTCCGGCCGAGCAGATCGTCTCTCCGATATTGTCCATTCGACAGGATCTCGATCGACGGACTCACTTCAAGAATGGTTCCGTCGAGCCTTGATTCATAATACAAATCCTGCACGTTTTTAAAAATATTTTCATATTTAATCAGGCTTTCGCTCAGGGCTTGTTCAGCCTTCCCCAGATTTTCGACGACGATCTGCAACGTAAGGCGGGCCTGGTCGGAAGCCGCGAGCGACTCCCGCGCCATTTTTTCGGAGGCGGCAATCGACGCGTTGCGTATCCGTTCCGTCAAATCGGTTACCACCAGGCAGAAGAAATCGGACGACTCGTTGACGCGCAGCTTGCTCACCGTAAGATAGACCGAAACCGGCGTTCCGTCGCCGGCGGTAAGGACAAGTTGTTCGTCGCATTTTTCGTCGCGGCCTTTTATCAGCAGGGCTTGAATGATGCTTTGACTTTCCAGCGCAACCCAAGTGGAAATGGCGGAGCCGATTACCTTTTCGAGCGGAGCTTTGAGCATCTGGGCAAAGCGTCGGTTGGCATACAATATGACGCCTTCCGCTGTAAGGGTCAGCGCTCCTTCGTTCATATCCTCGATCAGAACCCGGTACGAATGATCCGCGCCCTTGAGCGCGAATATCTGATCACCGTTAATGCCGGGGACGACGAGCGCGTCCGCTTCGCCGCCGCGGATAGCGCGCAGTATTTCTTCGGCTTCCGCCAGGCGGGCGCGCAGATCGGCGTTTTCGTCGGCCAGGCGTTTTACGCTCGTGGTTATTGGTTTTCTCGGCATCGACTTTTAATCCTTAAATCCAACCCCACCAGCACACGCTCCGTGTCCGACATATCACCGATGATTCGGCGCAGCGGGGGAGGGAGTTTCTTAATGAGCGTGGGCACGGCAACGATCTGATCGCCTTGCGCCAGTTGGGGCTGCTGGTACAGGTCAATCACGTCCAACACATAGCGCCCTTTCAGATTTTCTTCGCATATCGATTTTATATTCATTATGGCGCGAATGGATTTAGGCGTTTGGCCGGCGACGAACAACCGGAGGACATATTGCTTCGATTCCGCTTGGCGCGGCGTGGACTTGGCGGGTTTCTTGTTCATTCCTCGTCCCTCGTTCGTTTATTCGGTTTGGCATCCGCTTGTCGACTAAGTCCCATGTCGGCACGGTCATGCAATAATTGCGTTTTCTCGGCTTTTTCCTGCCCTATGATTTTCACCGATGCGATCTCTTCCATGGCAAACTCGGCGCGCATCACGGCGATCTTCGCTTCCAGCGTCGTGCGCTTGCGTTCCAGTTCGATCCGTCGGAAATCGGCTTCTTGGTCGTGTCCCAATATCGCGGCTTTCTCTTGCGCCTCTTGCGTAAGCCGCGCCGAACCGGTCAGCATGCCGCTCGCTCCGACGTAGACATCGCGCAATTCCACGCCGTGATCGGTCAGCAGAAATTCGCGAATCTGATTGGAGTGCACCATGCCGCGCGATTTCAGGATGGACAAGCCGCGATTGCGTTCGCCGCCGAATTCGATGTCGCGCACCAACAACCAGGTATCAATCAGGGATGAAATAGCGGCTTCGGATTGTTCGAGCGAGCCGCCGCTCGTGGTCAAGCTGGTGAACAAGCCGGTGATTTGCTTCATTTTCAAAAAATCCATCAGGCGCATTAACATGGATTTGACTTCGATCTCATTGCTTCCGATGATGAAACTATTCAATGGATCGACGATGACAACCTCCGGTTTGAAGACGTTGATCGCTTTGTGTATCGTCGCCAGGTGCCTTTCCAATCCGGTAAATGTGGGGCGGGTGGCTTGAAACTGGAGAAGCCCTTTCTTCACCCACGGCTGCAAGTCAATTCCGATGGAACCCATATTCCGCATGATCTGGCAGGGAGATTCCTCAAAAGCGAAAAAAAGAACCTTCTCGCCGCGACGGCAGGCGGCTTCGGCAAAATGGGCGGCGAGACTGCTCTTGCCGGTGCCCGCCGTGCCGGAGATCAGTACGCTGCTGCCGCGGAAATAACCCGCGCCGCCCAGCATGGCGTCCAGGCGTGCCACCCCGGTGGGAATGCGTCGGCTGGAGGCGGTTTGTTGCAAGCCGAGCGATGTGATGGGCAGGACCGAAATACCGTCTTCGTCTATTAAAAAGGGATACTCGTTCGTACCGTGCGTCGAGCCGCGATACTTGACGACGCGAAGCCGTCGCGAAGAAACCTGTTCGCTGACACGATGATCGAGCACGATGACGCAGTCGGAGACATACTCTTCCAACCCCTGGCGCGTCAGCGTCTCTTGGCCGGTTTCGCCGGTGACGATGGCGGTCACGCCTTTGGCTTTCAACCAGCGGAAAAGGCGGCGCAGTTCGGCACGCAGGATAAGCGGATTGGGCAAACCGGCGAAGAGCGACTCGATGGTATCCAGCACGACGCGCTTGGCGCCGATGGAGTCAATGGCTTGCCCAAGTCGGATGAACAATCCTTCCAGATCGTATTCCCCGGACTCTTCGATCTCACTGCGCTCGATATAGACGGAATCCAACGCCAATTTCTTGCGGGCGATCAGGCCTTTTAGGTCGAAACCGAGTGAGGCGACGTTTTGGATCAGGTCCTTACCGGTTTCTTCGAAAGCCATAAAGACGCCCGGCTCGTTGAATTGCGTCGCGCCGCGCACCAGAAACTCGATGGCCAGAAGAGTTTTGCCGCAGCCCGTGTTGCCGCAGATGAGCGTCGGCCGGCCTTTGGGCAATCCGCCGCCGGTAATTTCGTCCAACCCTTGAATGCCGGTCGGCGCTTTAGCCAATTGTCTTCTTGTATAAGACATGACCCGCTTCTCCTTTGCGTCCCGAGATTCTGCGCCTCGGCAGCGCGGCGGTCACCCCGGAATCACCCGCGAAAATCTCTCCAGCGGCGGCTTTCCGGCGTTTATCGAACGAAGGGCTCTCGAGATAAGTTGTACCCTCTGCCCAATTCGCTCATAGCGTGATGTCGAAGGATAATGATTGGCTTTTCACAGGATGTGAAAGAATTGTATTCTTGGCATAGATTTGCCCCCACGATCTTTACAAATAAAATAGCACCGATCGAACGTTATTGTCAAACGCGAAACGCCGAACCGCTGGGGCGTTAAGGGCGGCTGCCGAACGCCCCCTCTCTCTTATTCGCTATTTCACTCTTGCGCTTTTCCCGACTTGGCATATAAGATACCCCCATCGTCTTGGCCAGGAGTCGTCCATGAAGCTTCGCCGTCCATCCCCCGTCCGATTCATCGTCCCTATCGCGCTCGCGGCCGTCGCCGCCCTTATCGTGTTCTCGGCCTGCGCCGAGAAGCCGGCGCCTCTTCCCTCCGGCCTGCCGACGCCGCCCCAGAGCCTGGCGGATCTGCAGCCGCTCTTCGCCGACCCGCCGGCCGACTACCGCAGCGTCCCGCTGTGGGTTTGGAATAACCGCATCAGCGAGGCCGAGATCGACGAGCAGCTGGCCGACTTCAAGGCCAAGGGCATCGGCGGCGTGTTCGTCCACCCGCGTCCCGGCCTGATCACGCCGTATCTTTCGCAGGAATGGCTCGACCGCTTCAAACACGCCGTCGACAAAGGCAAGTCGCTGGGGATGAAGATCTGGATCTACGACGAGAACTCCTATCCCTCCGGATTCGCCGGCGGCCACGTTCCCGCCGCCATGCCCGACGCGATTCGGGCCGGGCTGCGGATGACCAAGATGGAAACCCTTCCGGCCGCGTTCGAATCCGAGCCGGTGATCGTCCTGCGCCGGACGCAAGCCGGCTACGAGGACATTACGGCCCAACGGAAGGCCGAGACGTTCGGCCCGGGCGCCTACGTCGTCTTCGACGTCAACCGGCAGAAGCCCAGCCCCTGGTACGGCGGCTATGCCTATGTCGACATCATGAGGCCCGAGGTCACCGCCAAGTTCCTCGAGGTGACGCTGGGCGCATACAAGGCCGCCTTCGGAGCCGAATTCGGCGCCACCGTCCCAGGCTCCTTTCAGGACGAGGCCGAGATCAACCCGGCCGGCGGCGAGGGGATGACCGTCGTCAACTGGACGCCCCGGTTATTCGACGTCTTCCAAGCTACGTATGGGTATGATCTGCGGCCGAGCCTTCTTTCTCTCTTCGAGGACATCGGCAATTGGAAAGCCGTCCGCCACGACTTCTACGCCCTGCTCCTCGACCTCTTCATCGGGGGCTGGGCCAAGCCCTATCACGACTACGCCCAGGCCAACAACCTGGCCTTCACCGGCCACTACTGGGAGCACGAATGGCCGCGGCCGGTGGTCAGTCCCGACAACCTGGCCATGGCCGCCTGGGCCCACGTGCCCGGGATCGACATCCTGATGAACGAGTTCGTCCGCGACACCCATGCCCAGTTCGGCAACGCCCGGGCCGTCAAGGAGATACGAAGCGCGGCCAACCAGATGGGCCTGCCCCGCACGATGTCCGAGACCTACGGCGCGGGCGGCTGGGACCTGACCTTCTTCGACCAGAAACGCATCGCCGACTGGGAGTTCGCCCTGGGCGTCAACCTGATCAACCAGCATCTTTCCTATGTCACGATCATGGGCGCCCGCAAGCGCGACCACCCGCAGTCGTTCTCCTATCACGAGCCGTGGTGGGAGGACTATAAAATAATGGGCGATTACCTCGGGCGGCTCTCCCTGGTCATGTCGTCGGGTCGGCAGAATAATCGCATTCTGGTCATCGAGCCGACCACGACCGCCTGGATGCATTACCGCCCCGGCGGCGACACCGAAGAGATCAAGGCCATCGGCAAGGATTTCGAGGCCTTCATCGACGTGTTGGAAGGCGCCCAAGTCGAATACGACCTGGGCAGCGAGGATACGATCCGAGTCCATGGCCGGGTGGACGGCCGGAAGCTGGCCGTAAACCGGAAGTCCTACGACTTGATCGTCCTGCCTCCCGGCCTGGAAAATCTCGAAAAGCCGACCGTCGAGCTGCTTGGAAAATACCTGGCCCTGGGCGGCCGCGTCGCGGCTCTCGTCCCGGCCCCGGCCTATATGGGCGGCCGGCCCGACAAGTCCGTGGCCGACTTGGCCGCGAAGTATCCCGCTCAGTGGACGGCGGTTCAACCCGCCGAGGCCCCGGCCCGGCTGGCCGGGCTTCTGACTCCGGTCCTGACCTTCACGATGGCCGGATCTCCGGCGGCCATGCCCAACATGCTCTTCCATCACCGGCGGACGTTCGCCGACGGCGAGCTCGTCTTCCTGGCCAACGTCGATCCCGCGGCCTCGATCGCGGGCGAGCTGACCGGCCCCGGAAAATCCTGCTGGTCGTGGGATGCCGTGACCGGCAAGATCGAACCCTATCCCAGCCAGGCGGCGGGGGACAACCTCAAGGCCGGATTCAACCTTCCCCCCGGAGGAAGCCTGGTGCTCGTCCTCAAGCCCGAAACGGCGGCGGCCGCCTCGGCGCCGGCCAAGGCCGAATGGACGGATGCGGCGCCCGGCGTCAAGACCGCGATCGAACGGGCCGCCGGCAACATCCTGACCCTGGATTACTGCGACCTGACGTTGAACGGCAAGACGGAGAAGGATCTCTACTTCTACGATGCCCAGCTCATGACATATCGGGCCAACGGCCTGGACCGCAACCCTTGGGACAGCGCCGTCCAGTACAAGACCAATATCCTGGACCAGGACAAGTTCCCGGCCGATTCGGGCTTCGAGGCGACGTATCGCTTCCGGGTCGCGCCCGGGGTCGCTCCCGCGGCCCTCAAGGCGATCGTCGAACGGCCCTCGCTCTTCCGCGTCTTCTGCAATGGCAAGCCCGTGGAGCCCGTGCCGGGCGAATGGTGGCTGGACAAGAATTTCGGAGTCTTCCCCGTGACCGTCAAACCGGGCGAGAACGCCATCACCCTCGAGGTCGCCCCCTTCACCATCCACAGCGAGCTCGAGTCCATTTACCTGGTGGGCGAATTCGGCTTGCAGAGCGAAGCCAAGGGCTTCCTGATCGTGCCGCCCAAGGCCTTGACGTTCGGTCCTTGGAGCTCGCAGGGCATGCCGATGATGAGCGGCCGGGTGAACTACACGAAGATCGTCGACGTTCCGGCGGAGGGGACGGGAACGGCCCGCTACCGCGTCGCCCTGGGCTCCTGGCTGGGTTCCACGGCCGAAGTCATGATCAACGGTCAAAAAGCCGGCCTGATCGCCTTTGCCCCGTTCCAAATGGACATCACATCGTTCCTCAAGCCGGGCCGGAATGAAGTCATCGTGGCCGTCGTGGGAACGCTCAAGAACACCCTGGGCCCCTTCCACAACAACCCGCCGCTTGGCCGGGCCTGGCCGGGCCAGTTCCAGAAGGGCGCCGAGAAAGGGCGCCCGGCGGGCCGGGAATATTCCGTCGCCGGCTACGGCTTGTTCGAAGATTTCAAGATCGAGAAGACGCGCTGAAGCGGCGGCGCAGGTCGAAGACGGTCTCGTAGATCGCCCTCACCTGCGCGTCCGAAACGCGATCGTCCATATTGATGCAGCAGACGCCGGTGAGGCGCGGATCTCCCGCCGCCTCCACCCGCTCCTCGATCGCCCGCCGGATCTCGTCCGCGCTCCAGGCGACGATCTCGACGGGGCTCAAGCGGATGTTGAGGAACGTCCGCGGCAACCGCTCGCGAAGGGCCTTCAAATCGCCTCCCCAGCCCACGTCCAGGAAATCCAGCCCGGGCAGCTCGGCGAACGCTTCGCCGTAGCGATGGGGATCGGCGCCGCAGTAATGGATGCCGAAGGACCGCCGCCGCAGGCTCCATTCGCGGTCGATCGGGAAAATGAATTTCCGGTAATGGGCCGTCGAGATCATGGTCAGGGCGCATTCGGAGTGGAGAAAGACCGGCGCGTCCAGATGCCGGACCGTCCGATTGACCGAGATCGAGGTCGTTCCCGTCTCACGCTCGAGGAAGGCCGTGAAGCGGTCGATGACCCGGCCGATGCGGGCGAAGAACGCCGCGGCTTCCCGCGGCCGGTCGGCCATGTCCAGAAAGACCGCCTGGCCCCGCAGGTCCAGAGCCAGGTTGAGGACGCCCGCCCAGTTGGCGTCGCCCGTGACGAAGCCGTGGCGGGCTTTCAGGGATTCGACCAATTGGACGAAACGCCGGTAGGCCGGGCCGGCAAAGGCGGCCTCGACGTCGACGTCGAGATCCGGCCTGCCGGCGGGGACGACCAGGGGCGGCCCATCCTCCGGGTACTCGACCCGGCAGCCCAGCATCTCGGACAGGAGAAATCCGGCCGCGTTGTGGACGGCCCCGACCGACGGAACGTCGCGGCCGGCGTCCTCGCCCAGGCCCAGGTCACCGAAGCGCCCGCGGAGCACTCCCTCCATCCGCCGCTCGTCCTCGACGCGGCGGCCGGGATGATAGTAAAAGTCCTGATCGAACGAGATCCCGCCGTGTTTGTGCCACCAGGAGGGGTGGAAGACGACCTCGACGGGGAGGATCATGAACGGCGCCTCTACCTCCCGGCCCAATCGAGAAGCGCGTTCAGCCAGTCCGGCTCCGGCTCGCCGAGGAAGCTCCAGACCGCCCGGCCCGGGATGGCGGAACGAAGCGCCTTGAGGGGCGGAACGTAATTGGCGCGCGGCTGGACGGCGAGCAGAGGGACGTCGGAGCGGAAGGCGTCGGCGTATTCTTTCAGGGTCGAGAGGCCGGCCGTAAATCCGATCCGCGGCTCGATCAGGGCGGCCGCCATGGCCGCCTGGCCCGCCGTCGGGCCGCGCCCGACGACGGCGACTTTGACCCCCTCCGGGACAAAAGCGGCGATGGCCCGGGCGATGTCCCAGCCCATGCCGAAGGCGGGCGCCCGCCCCAGATACGTCGTGTAGCGGAGCTCCATCGTCCGGACTTCCCCGAGGCCGCGGGGATCGATGGCCAGGCAGGAGACGCCGGCCTTGAGCAGGGGGCCGACGTGAAGATCGTCGACCGCGGCGGCCTTGCCGTTCTCTCCGACCAGGACGACGAAGGCTTTGACCGCGCCTTCGGCCCGCCAAAAGACGACGGGGATCGTCAAGCCCGGCTCCGAGGTGAAGACGGCCCGGATCTTGCCGTTGCTCTCGTCCAAAATTGTGGTCTCCAACGGGACGGCGGGGGGAAGCCCCCCGTTCCACCGGATATAGGCGGCCATCGACTTGTTGGCGGGAGCGCGCTTGAACATATTTCGGGCGATGTCCCGCATGGTCAGCGGCTTGGCCGGAGGCTCGGCCAGGACGAAAAGCTCGGGCGAATCCGGCGGCGTCGTGACGTGCTCCGGCTCGGGAACGGGAGCGCCGTCTCCGACGTTCCGCAGATACTTGTCGAAGAAGCCGAGCACGGTCTCGCGCATCGGCCGGCTGTAGTCGTGGCCGCCCGGGAACATCCGCAGCCAGGCGTCTTCGGAACGGCCGAAGAGGCCCCAGAGTTTTTTCAGCTTCTCGTCCGAAAGCCTCATGCCCTTGGCCGGGAACTCGACGTCCTCCTCGGCCCCGATGATCAGGATGGGCGCGGGCGCCCGCAGGGCCAGGACGTCGGCCCGGTCGCCCAAGTCAAGCGCGCCCGGGACGTGGTTGCAGAGGCAGCCGTTGTTGGGATTGATTTCCATGCTGCTGGCATAGACGACGCTGGCGGCGCAGGTGAAGCGCGGCTCGGCGGCGAAAGCCCACAGCGTGGCCAATCCGCCGCCCGAGCAGCCGGTCAAACCAACCCGTGTCATGTCCGCCTCGGGCCGGGTGGCCAGGTAGTCCAGGGCCCTCATCAGGTCCCAGACATACACGCTGGTGGCGTTCTGTGAGCCGAGGATGAGACGGAGATCGTCGTGCGTGCCGGCGAAGCGCCGCTCCACCGGCAGATCGCCCTCGAAGCTGAAGCCCGGCGAATCGATGACCATGGCCAGGTAGCCGTTGAGAGCCTGGCCGATCAGCCGCGACTGCACGGTCGGTTCGTTCTTCTTATAGCCCCAATGTCCATGCGGGTTGACGATGACGGGGAGTTTCCTTCCGGACGCTCCGTCGGGAACGTAAAGATGGGCGGTCACGGGGAAGCCGGGCCGGCTTTCGAAGACGACCTTCTCGATCCGGAAGCCATGCCGTTGCAGAATCCCGGTCACCCGGGCCTTGAGCGGCGTCCGCTTGGGCAGGGGATCGAGGCCCAGGCTCTTCATGAGACGCGGCCGGACGGCGGCCCGCCGGGCTTCGAAAGCCGCGCGGCTCGCGGGAGCTGCCAGGGCGGAGGCCGCCTGGACCTTCTTCTCCAGGAAAACGTCGACCATGGTCTCGGCGCGCAAGCCGGCGGCGCTCAACAAGGCGTCGTCGTCCAGCTTGGCGGGGATCGGCTGGTTCGCGCCGATCCCTTGCTTGGCCGCGACGACTTCGCCCAGGGTCAGGAAGGGGATGTCGCGCGCGTTCATGAAGTCGGTCGCTTCCGAGGAGGTCAAGGCTCCGCCTTCCGTCCCGGCGTCGACGACCACGACGGGCTTGTCCCGGCCGCCGAGGGAAAGGAGGACTTCGAGGGCGGCCGATGCGGCCGGAATGTGCAGCCGTTCGAGGAGCCTGGCCTGGACGAGGACGATCCGGCCCCGCCCCAGGTTGAGCTGGGCGATGGCCCCGTCCGCTTCGACGTCCCAGCCCGGACCCGGCAAGAACCGCTGCCGCAGGATGTCCGGGTCTTCGACCTTTTTCAGACAGAGGATGCCGTTCGGCTCGAACGTCTTCCGGCGCCGGTTCTCGACGCGCAGAGGCGCCGGGAGCCAAGCCAGGGAGTAGCGGCTCGCGGCGGAATAATCCTGGGCCAGGACGAGAAGGGTCATGCCCCGGCGCACCGCGTCGAGCAGCTTGCGTTGGACGGGGACGTTGAACAAGCGATGGAAGTTCGCGGCTCGCGAGGAAACGAGCAGGAGGCCGTGCTCTTCGGGGGACAGGACGGCCGGATCGAGATAGGTCAAGGCCTCTTCGCTGGAATAGAAGAGGGGCGTCGGTCCGGGCAAGGATGGAACGACGAGATAGGGAGCGGCCGCCTCCTGTCCGGGGAGACGGACCATCCGGCTCTCCGTCTCCGCTTCGACGGCCACGGCGTGGCCCCACGGCCGGCGCGGGAAATCGGCTTCGAACCGGCCGGCATGCGGGACCATCGGGATCCTGTGGAAGAAGGTGCTTGAGGGAAGGGGTTTGACCAGGGCCCAGGCCCGGCTGATCCCGACGCCCGGCACGGCCACGGTCACGGTCTTTTCCCCGATTTCGAGAAGCGGGGCGGCCAGGCCGGTTCGAGGCGCGGGAGCGGGGAGCGGATCGGGAACCGGGGCCGCGATCTTGGCCATCCGGTCCGCTTCGGCCTTGACCTTGGGCCATTCGAGCGACCAATGGAAGGCGTTGGTCTTCATCCGCAGCTTTTCGGTGAAGGGCTTGTAATAAGAGCAGGCGGCCAGCTCGGCCCAGGCTCGCTCGGCCCGGCTCATATGATAAGAAGCCCGGCCGGCGGCTTCCGTACGGCCGGCTTCGACCTGTCCCGAGCGCCAGGCGGCCAGGAATCGCTCGGCGTAATAGCGGCCCAAACGGGAGGCTTGAGCGCAGGCGATGGACAGCTCCCTGAGCCGCTTTTGTCCGGCGGGAGAGACCGCACCGGCGGGGATCGCGGCCGCCCGGGCGGCGATCTCCGCGTCCGCCAGCAGCCGGGCCGCCGTTTCCTGCGGCGGAATGCGGCCGTCCTCGGCCATCCCGGCTTCGGCGGCCAGGGCGTCCCGGATCGATTGGTAGGCCTGCGAGTCGAACGGTTCGGCCGCTATGTACGCCGCGGTATCGCCGCCCCATTCGAGCTCGATCGCGTGCTGCCGGTGATCCGGCCCGAGCGAGAAGGCCGAGTAGGCGGTCATGACGATCCGCCCGGCGGCCCGCCACGCCTCCGCGAGCGGCGCGCCGGCCGGGCCCAGAACGTCCGCGATCATGGCTTCGAAGGCCTCGTCGGGCGTCGCCGGATCGTAGCCCAGCCGGCCCCAGAGGTTGAGATACATCCAGTCGCGTTCGTGGGTCCAATCGACATAGGCGTCGGCCGGGTCGGCCAAGTAGTAGCGGGGCGATTTGGGGTAGTAGGTCTCCAGCCCTTCGACGACGAAGCCGGAAGCCGTGCCGAGCGGCATGGACCGGATGGCCTTGCGTACGGCATCGGGATCGTAGACGGGCAGGATGCGGTGGGTGCCGTTGGCCCGGACCTGCCAGACGATCTTGTATGGCTGGGCCGGCCAGCGGCCGCCGCCTGTGACGGGGTTTCCTTCCCACAGCCGGGCGGCGTCGGGAGCGGCCGAATCGCTTAAATAATCCTCGAACGAGTAGCTGAACCAGCCGGCCATGCGGCCGCCCATCAGCATGTAGGGGGCGCCCCACTGTTCGCCGTTGAACTTGATCTCGACGGTGAAGTCCCGGGAGGCCTTGGCCAGCGGAACGACGCGCGATTTGCGGGCCAGCCAGCTTCGGGTGACCAGGGGGATGTCGCGTCCGGAAGCCTTGACGGCATCGCTGTAGCAACTGAAGAACGATTCGCCGTGGCCGCTTTCCCCGATCCGGAAGCCGATGGCGTCCAGTCCGGGCGCCTGCCGGATCATCTTTTCGACCACTTCGCGGGTGTAGGCCGCGAGGTCGGCCTCGTTTTCGGGATAGGGAGCGGGGTTATGAGGGGTGTGGAAACTGGCCTCGTAGGCCATCAGGCTGACCCGGACGCCGCGGGCGTGGGCCAGGGCGATGATCCTGTTCAGCTTCTCCAGGTTGGCGGCCTTGATGGCGGGCGCGACGCCGACCTTGGGGAAAAGATCGCTTTGGATGAAGTAGGCGTATAGGTTGGGCGCGTCGGTGACGCTGACGTCCCATGTCCCGTGCAGGTCGATCCAGTTCAGGCGGGCCCGGGCCATCTGATCGAACAGCGTTTGCCAGAAGCCGTCGTTGGCGAACCACCAGCGGGCCGGGTCGACGAGCGCGGCCGGATCATAGTCCGTATCGTTCCGGACGTAGTCCCAGGGCAGGGTCAAGAAGATGTTCCAACCGCGGTCGCGAAGAAACGGGCGGCCCTTGACCGGCGCCCCTTTGAGGGCCGCGGCGCCGCCGCGGCGGATCCGCTCGGCCAGCTCCAAGGCTCCGTAAAGAGCGCCGTTCGGATCGGCCCCCTTGATCGAAACTCCGGTTTTGGCAAAGGCGATGTCATAGCTTTCGGGCTCCCCGCTCCCCGTGACTCGGATGTCGACGGCGGCCTTGAGCCTGCGGGCGGCCAGGGCTTCGTTGACGGTCCGGCGACCGAACGCGATGGGATCGTCCGCCGCCGCCGGAGGTTTCCGGGCGGCCAGGCCGTGGGCGGCGAGGATGAGGAGCAGGGACAGGCGGGCTAGGAATCGTCCGGCGTTGGGCATAGGTTCAGTCCTTCCTGTTAAGCCGAGGGCCAGGATGTCCGCAAAATCGTCAGCTCTTTGTCGTCCGCGGCCCGCGAGAGCCGGTGCAGGAAACGAGGAGCATCGCCGCCTTCGAGCCGCTCGATCCGGCTGAGAATCCGATCGCCGTAGAAAGCCTCGCCCCGGAAGTTGACTTCGATTTCGGCCGGGCGGCGGTGGAAGAGGATCTCGTTGGGGACCGTTTCCAGGGCCCGATGGATGTAGACGGATGCCGTGACGTGGCGGTTGAGATCGATGTCGGAGGAGAAGATCGGGTATTCCACGCGGGCATCCTCCCGGGAGAGAGAGGGGAGAGCGGCGAATGGGTCCGGTAGAGCCCGCTTATCGAGAAGGGGGAAGTCCGCCAGGTGCTCCTCGATGCGGGTCGGACGCCGGGTCTTGAGGTCGACGATCAGCCAGGAGGACGTGGCGACGGCGAGAGGGCCGTCCTCATCGACGACGCTGTAATCGCGGATCGCGAAGAGAGGCTGGCGGCCGGACGGCCAGGTTTCGATCGTCACGGACTGGCCTCCTTTCGGCCAGCGCCGGAACTCGACGTGGAAGCGCGACAGGACCCAGGTCACGCCCTTGCGGAACAGGTCGGTCACGGCCAGGCCGCCCAGCGCGGCGTGTTCGCCGGCCGCCTCCAGGATGTATTCGACGAAGGTGACGGGATGGATCAGCCCGCCGCCGTCGATATCGACGGCCCGGACGGTGAAGGGCTTCCTGTGGATGGCTTCGATCATGCCGGCCTCCCGATCCGGGCCCCAGTATACGGAAACCCGGCCGGCGGGGCAATCGCACCGCATCTGCGGCAACGGCGTTGACCCCTCCCCCCGCCTCGGCTAGAATGAGTCCCGATTCGCGGCCTCCGGCGGCCGCGCAAGGAGGCTCCTTGACGGCTCGCATCGGATTCGACAACGATAAGTATCTTCGCGAACAGACGGCGGCCATTCTCGAACGCGTCGGCCAGTTCGAGGGCAAGCTGTACCTCGAGTTCGGCGGCAAGATCCTGTACGACATGCACGCCTCCCGGGTCCTGCCGGGATTCGATCCCAACGTCAAGATGCGCCTCCTGCAGCAGCTCAAGGACCAGGCCGACATCCTGCTCTGCATCTACGCCGGCGATATCGAGAGGAAGAAGATCCGGGCCGACTTCGGAATCACCTACGACGTGGATGCGCTCAAGCTCATCGACGACCTGGCCGAGCGGGAACTGTCGGTGACGGGCGTCGTCATCACCCGCTTCGAGAGCCAGCCCGCCGCCCGCATCTTCAAGAACAAGCTGGAGCGGAGGGGCCTGCGCGTCTACACCCACGGCTTCACCAAGGGCTACCCGACGGACGTGGATACGATCGTCAGCGACGCGGGCTACGGCGCCAACGAGCCGATCGAGACCCGCAAGCCGCTGGTGGTCGTCACCGGTCCCGGCCCCGGCAGCGGGAAGCTGGCCACCTGCCTGTCCCAGCTCTATCACGACTGGCGGCGGGGGGTTAAGGCGGGCTACGCCAAATTCGAGACCTTCCCGATCTGGAACATCCCGCTCAAGCACCCCGTCAACGCGGCCTATGAAGCGGCGACGGCCGACCTGCGCGACTTCAACCTGGTGGATCCCTTCCACCTGGAGGCGCACGGCGAAGTGGCTATCAACTACAACCGGGACGTCGAGGTCTTCCCCGTCCTGCGCCGCATCCTGGAGAAAATCACGGGCGGGGAAGCGATGTACAAGTCGCCCACCGACATGGGCGTCAACCGGGCCGGTTTCGGCATCATCGATGACGAGGCGGTCCGCGAGGCGGCCCGGCAGGAGCTCATCCGGCGCTACTTCCGGTACCAGTGCGAATACGCCATGGGGCTGTGCGACAAGGAGACGGTCGAGCGGGCTGAGCTGATCATGCGCGAGATGAAGACCAAGCCCGAGGATCGCCGGGTCGTGGAGCCGGCCCGCCGGGCGGCGCGGGAGGCCCAGGCCGACCAGGCTGCCGGCAAGGGCCACAAGGGGGTCTTCGTGGGCGCGGCCCTCGAGCTCCCCGACGGCACGATCGTCACGGGCAAGAACTCGCCCCTGATGCATGCCGGGTCGAGCCTCGTTTTGAACGCCATCAAGCGGCTGGCCGGTATCCCCGACAGCCTGCCGCTTCTCTCCGCCTCGGTCCTGGATGCCGTGGCCCGGCTCAAGGAGAACATCCTCGGCGCCAAAAACGCCAACCTCGACGTCGAGGAGGTTCTGATCGGGTTGAGCGTCACGGCGACCGCGAATCCCACGGCCCAGCTGGCCCTGGCCAAGCTCAAGGACCTGCGCGGGGCGGACGTTCACATGACCCACATCCCGACGCCGGGCGACGAATCGGGTCTGCGCCGGCTGGGATTGTACCTGACCAGCGATCCGGACTTCGCCGGCAAGAATCTCTACTTGGCCTGATCATGCGCGCGGCCAAAACGATCGTCAAAGCGGCCGCCCAGCCCGGGCGCACCTTGCGGGCCCTGGCGGCGGAACCCGGAGGCTTGGCCTCGGGCGCCAAAACCCTGCTCGCCGCGGGCGGGCTCTACGCCCTGATCTCGGTAGGCCTGGCCGCGGCCGGGGCCCTGCCGCCTGTGCCGCCGCTTCTCATCCTCTCGCCGGAAAACTATTATCTCCTGCAGGCTCTCTTCGTCCTGCCCGTTCTTTTCCTGGCCTGGCTGGCCGCGGGCGGGACCGCCTTCATTCTCAGCCGCCGCCGCGGGCAGGGATCGTTCGAGGGGCTGCTGGCGGCCTTGGCTCCGGCTATGGCCGTCCCGCTGACCGTGATCGGCTTGGCCGCCGCCGCCTTGGCCGTTTTCCTCGCCACGGGCGGACGGCAAAAGGATCTGATGGACCTGACCGCTTGGCCGGGGATCGAACAGGCGATCGCCTTCGGCCTTCCGCTCCTGGCCGCGGCCTGGATGATCGTCCTGTTCATAGTCGCGGTTCGGTCCGCCCGGCGGATAGGCCGGATTCGCGCCGCCGCGATCGGCTTGACGACCGGATGCGTGGCTCTCGGTTTCTTCCTCGTATTCATCAGGTGATCAATGGCCTGCCTTGCCGGAACGGTTAAACGCGATCATGATTGACGCCAAGGAACACCTTTACGACGACGACCCCGGCGTCGGCCCGGCCGACGTCCGGACCAGGCTGCGCGACGCGAGTTACTTCTTCCTAGGCAACGGCTTCATCCAGGCCGCCGTCCAGTTCGCCCCGGCGGGGGAGGGCACACCGCTCGGGCTCCTGATCATGGACCCGGAGCGCCTGGAGAAGAAACGCGAAGCCCTGACCATGGACCCGGAGACGGGCTTGGCGGGGACGATGCTGGAGATCGAATCCGAAGGCCGTCGCGTCCGACCCGTCGCCTCGAGCCTGCGCGTCACGTGGGAAGAGTCCGGCGGCGTTCCCCGCGTCCGGGCGGACTGGGAGAGCGGCGGGATCCAAGCCGTCGAATGGTTTTCCTGCCCCGATCCGGCGGCCCCGGACCTGGTGCGGGAGATCGTCGTGCGGGGCGGATCGAACGGCCTGGCCGGAGCCCGGATCCGGACCGGCGTTCCCGGCTCGACCGTGGCCGCCGCAGCCGCGCGGCGGGCCGACGGCACGGCGCGCGCCGTCCTTCGCTACCGCTTGGAGGCTTCCCGCCGCGGTCTACGGCTGGAAGCGCTGGCTGCCCCTCCGGACGATACTCCCGCCCGGGCCTATTGGGATTCCCTGGCCCGCATTTCGTTCGGCGACGAGAGGCTGGACCGTTTTTTCCGGGCCGCCAAGCATCAGCTTCCCGCGCTTGTTTCAGCCGCGGGCAGGATGGACGGCAGCGTCTGGCAGTACAACCGCGAGTGGCTGCGCGACCAATCGGTCGTGGCGGCGGCCTTGGCCATGATCGGCGATAGCGGGCGATCCCGGATCCTGTTCGCCCGGCTGTTGAACGACTTCGTGACCGCGGACGGCGACGCCGTCGATTCCAGCGAACGCCGCGGCCCGGATGAAGTCGAGCTCGACCAGAACGGCTATCTTCTGCTGGGCTTGAAGCAATACGCCCTCTGGACGGGGGACTTGGACCTTGTCCGGGAGAACTGGGAGAAGATCAAGGCCGCGGCCGAATTCCCGCTTCGCCCGGTCTTCCGCCATTCCCCGTCGGGCCTGCTCATGAACCGGCGCGAGTACTGGGAGCGCCACCGGGTTCACGGCATCGAGACCGGGATCGAGCTCATCCATCAAACCGCCGTTTCGGCCGGCCTGGCCGCCGGAGCGGTCCTGGCCCGGCTGACCGAACGGCCCGGGGAAGCCGCCCGCTGGACCGCGGAAAGCGGCCGCCTCCGCCGGGCCATGCTGGAGGACCGCGTCTTTCGGATGGTCGACAACCGCGGGTTCATCAAGCGCCGTGCCCCGGACGGGAAGGTCCAGGAGACGATCTCGCCCCGGCCCGACGAGGGTTTGCCCGGATCGGTGCCCCTGGCCGCCGAGCCCGTCCACTATCTCAATCCCGACACTTCGGCCGCCCTGCCGATCGTCTTCGGCCTGGTACCGCCGGAATCACCGCTGGCCGTCCTGACCCTCGCCTCGCTTGAGTCCTTGTGGAACCAGGCTTGGACCGGCGGCGGTTATGGCCGCTACCATTTCTCCTCCGAGCCGGATTCCGCCGGGCCGTGGCCGTTCGCCTCTCTTTTCGTCGCCCGGGCCGCGGTCGAGGCCGGCGATTTCGCCGTCGTCGAACGCGTTCTGGAGTGGCTGGATTCGGTGCCCGGGGCGGCGTCCGGGTCGTGGTTCGAATTCTACGGTCGTCGACAATCCCCGCCGTTCCCCCAGGTCGGCATCATCCCCTGGACCTGGGCCGAGATCATCCACCTGTTCGTCCACCATATGCTGGGCGTGCGCCCGGAGGAAGACGGCCTTACGGTCCGGCCGCGTCTGCCGGCCGGGCTGGGACCCGTCCGCGCCGATCTGGTTTTGCGGGGAGCCCGCTTGAGCCTGGAGATCGAGCCTGCCTCCGGCGGCGCTCCGCCCCGCGTCAAAGCCAACGGCGAAATGGTCGACCGGATAAAGCCGTCTTGCTCGAGCCGGGGATGAATCGAAAATCCCCTTCCCCGGCCGTCCTCCTGGCTTCCGTCCTCGCCGCCTTTCTGGCGCCGTTCCTCGCCTCCGCCATGAACATCGCCCTGCCGGCGATCGGGAGGGAGATGGGCATCGGCGCCGTGACTCTGGGTTGGACCGCGACGGCCTACCTCCTGGCCGCGGCCGTCGCCCAGATCCCGTTCGGAAAAATCGCGGATGGCCGCGGACGCAAGCGAATCTTTCTGGCCGGAGCGGTCTTGAGCGCCGCGTCCTCCGCCCTTTGCGCGTCGGCGGGCTCGGCCGCGGCGCTGATCGCGGCCCGGGCGCTGCAGGGCATCGGTGGGGCGATGATCTTCAGCACCTGCGTCGCCCTGCTGACCGCGGCGTATCCGCCGAGTCAGCGCGGCCGGGTCCTCGGGATCAACGTCGCTTTCACCTACGGCGGTCTTTCGCTGGGCCCCGTCCTGGGCGGCTTCCTGACCCAACAGCTCGGCTGGCGCTCGATCTTCGTCGTCTCCGGATGCCTTTCCCTCCTGCTGGCTTTCCTGGCCGCCCGGCTTGAGGATGATCGAAGAAAGGACGAACAGCCGTCCTTCGATATCTTCGGCGCCGCCCTGCTGGGCGCCACGCTCGTCGGCCTGATGCTGGGGCTGTCCCAGCTGCCGCGCGCCTCCGGGTTCGTTCTTATGGCCGCGGCCGCCGCGGCGGCCGCCGGGCTCCTCGCCTGGGAGAAGAGAGCGGCCGCGCCGCTTCTCGACCCGGCGCTTTTCCGCGGCCGTCCCGTCTTCGTCTTTTCCAACCTGGCGGCGCTTATCCACTACAGCGCCACGTCCGCGTCCGGTTTCCTCCTGAGCCTCTATCTGCAGTATCTCAAGGGCCTGACGCCCCAGCAGGCCGGCCTTATCCTCATCGCCCAGCCCACGGTCATGGCGCTTTTTTCGCCGCTCGCCGGCTGCCTGTCGGACCGGGTGGAACCGAGGATCCTGGCTTCGGGCGGCATGGCCGTCTCGGCGGCGGGCCTCTTCGCCCTGTCCTTCTTGTCCGTCTCCACCCCCATGGCGGCGGTGGCGGGCATCCTAGTCGTCCTGGGAGCCGGATTCGCGCTTTTCTCGTCGCCCAATACGAACGCCGTCATGAGCTCGGTCCAGCCTCGAGACTATGGCATGGCCTCGGCCCTGTTGGGAACCATGAGGCAGACCGGCCAGGCGTTGAGCATGGGGGCGGCGATGCTGCTGTTCGTCGTCTTCTTCGGCCGGACGGCGATCGCGCCCCCCGTCTACGGGAGCTTCCTAGCCGCCGCCCGGACGGGCTTTCTCCTGTTCGGCCTGCTGTGCGTCGTCGGGATATTCGCCTCGCTGGCCCGCGGGCGGATGCACGGCCCGGCCGGGTCCTGATTTTTTTTCTCGCGGCGGATTACAATACGGGCCGGGAGGCCGAACATGAGCGACGCCGAAGCGCAAGCCTGGATCCGGAGGCTCGATCTGACCCCGCATGCCGAGGGCGGCTATTTCCGCGAGATCTACCGCTCGATGGAAGCGATGCCGCGGGCGGCCCTGCCCGGCCGCTTTCCGGGCGACCGGGTTTTTTCGACCTCGATCTACTTTCTCTTGGCGGCCGGGCAGGTTTCGCTCTTCCACCGCCTCCGCTCGGACGAGATCTGGCACCATTACGAGGGCGGCCCGGCCGTCCTCCACGTCCTCGATCCCGGAAGCGGCTACCAAAGGCTCGTTCTCGGCCGCGACGCGGGCCGCGGCCAGTCTCATCAGCGGATCCTGCCGGCGGGCTGCTGGTTCGGCGCCGAGCTCGATGTTTCGGCCTCCTTCCTTCTGGCCGGATGCACCCTGGCGCCTGGATTCGAATACGCCGACTTCGAGCTGGCCGGCCGGGCCGCGCTGACGGCGGATTTTCCCGGGCAGGCCGGCCTCATCGCCCGGCTGACGCCGGACGAATGACGGGGCGCCGCGGGCCGGGGCTTGACTCTTATTCTTTAATTCCTATAAAATTAGTAGGAAATAGGGCCGCGGGCGTCTTGCTCCGCGGCCGGACTTTCGGTTTAATAGGGAAGCCGGACCCGGAACGGTGAGTCCGGAAGGAGACACCACGATGAAACCGCGCCCCCTGACCGACGCCGTCTACGCCGTCGGAGCCGTGGATTGGGACCGCCGCCTGTTCGACGCCCTGATCCCCCTGCCCGACGGGACGAGCTATAATTCCTATTACATCCGCGGCTCGGAGAAGGCCGCCCTGCTCGACGGGGTCGACCCGGCCAAGGCCGGCGTCCAGGCGGCCTATCTCGACCAATTGCCCCCGGTCGACGTCATCATCGCCCACCACGGCGAGCAGGACCACGCGGGCAGCCTGCCCGGGCTCCTGGCCCGCTACCCGCGGGTCCGGCTGGTCTGTTCACCCAAGGCCAAGTCCATTCTCATCGACCATCTCGGCCTCGACCCGGAACGGATCACGACGGTCGAGGACGGCGAGACCCTGTCTCTCGGCGACAAGACCCTGCAGTTCGTCCACACGCCCTGGGTTCATTGGCCGGAGACGATGTGCACGTACCTTCGGGAGGACAAGATCCTCTTTTCCTGCGACTTCTTCGGCTCCCACCTGGCCCAGTCCGGCTTGTTCGTCGATGACGAGGACCGGACCTACGAGTCGGCCAAGAGGTATTTCGCCGAGATCATGATGCCTTTCCGGACGGCCATCCAGAAGAACCTCGACCGCCTGGGGAGCTTGCCGATCGAAATGATCGCTCCCAGCCACGGCCCC
>JAQULS010000031.1 GCA_028749235.1 Acidobacteriota bacterium
CGGTCATGATCTCGGTCATCCGCTTGAGCGTGGACTTCTCGATACCCTTGGTCAAGCTGACCACGGCCTGTCCCGGACGCAGGCTTCCGGCCAGGCGCCCATAGATCCGCCGGCAATGCTGCGAGGGCACGGCGATGAAAATGCAATCGGCGTCCGTGAGGGCTTCCCTTTCATCGTCGTGAATGGTAACGCCGGCCGGGAATTTGTATCCCGGTAAAAAAAACGGATTCTCGCGGTCACGGCGCGCGGTTTGGACGATTTCGGGCTCGCGAATCCACAAGCGGGTCGGATAGCCCATGCGGCCCAGGTAGAGGGCGAAGGCGGATCCCCAGGCTCCGCCGCCGATAACGCAGGTCTTCATCGGGTGACTCTCGTTCGTGTCCCGAACTTGGGTTCCGTTCCAGCCCGGAGGCGGCCGATATTGCCGGCGTGGCGGAGCAGGATGAGCAGAACGATCGGCAGGCTCCAGGCGGCCGTCGGACGTTCCGGTCGGAAGAGGAAGGCGAAGCCGGGGAACGCAATCGCCGCCAGGATGGAACCTAGGGAAACGTATCGAAAGGCGGCTACCGCGGCGATAAAGATGCCCAAACAGGCCAAGGCGGCGAAGGGAGCCAGGGCCGCCATGGCGCCCGCAGCCGCGGCGACGCCTTTGCCGCCCCGAAAACCGATATAGACCGGAAAACAGTGGCCCAGGACGGCCAAGAAAGCGGCCAGGGCGGCGAAGGCCGGATCGCCGAACAGGCGCATGGCCAGCCAGGCCGGGATCGCCCCCTTGAAGATATCGATGGCGGCGACCGGAACGGCGTTTTTCCAACCGCTGACGCGCAGGACATTGGTCGCTCCGGTGGCGCCGCTGCCCAACGCCCGGATGTCACGCCGGGTGCGGATCCGGACCGCGAGATATCCCGTCGGGAAAGCCCCGATCAGGTAGGCCGCGGCGGCGAAAACCAAACGGGCGGCCGTCGGCGTCATGTCAGGGGAAACTCCTGAATGACCCGGTATTCCGCGCCTTCGGGTTTGAGGTGACTTTCGAACAGGGTGACCTTGGCGGCGGTCATCTGGCCGAAGCTGGAGTATTTATAGCGATCGAGCTCGTCGAGGATCTCGTGCAGATGAATCGCCGTCCGCACCCGGCCCAGGGTCAGATGCGGATGGAAGGGCTGGCTTTCCGGGAGGAAACCGAGCTTGCCCATGGCGAAATCGACTTCGCGGTGCAGGTTCATCAGGGTAGGCTGCTCGAAAACGCCGGCCCATAAAACCCGGATGAACTTGGAGTTGGACGGGAAAATGCCCGTTCCTTTCAGGACCAGAGGAAAAGGCCGGACCTGGACCGTAACGCCGGCCAAGGCGCGCTTCGCCTCGCCGGCCTTGGCTTCCGATATTTCGCCCATGAACTTGAGCGTCACATGGAGGCCCTCGATCCCGGACCAGCTCACGTCCCGGCTGTTGATCTTCTTGAGCCGTTGTATGAATTCGGCCAGAGTGGCCTTGATGGTCGGGTCGAGATCGATGGCGATGAAGGCGCGCATGGCGAGGCTCCTTAGGCGATTCCCGACAGCCGCCGGCGCAGCATGTCGAGCGCCCTTTGGCTGGACAGGAACTTGACCGTTTCGCGGAGGCCGGGAAAAACCCTCCGCTCCGCCGTCATTCCGTCGGGGCCGGCCAGGGCGATATGGACCAGGCCGACGGGCTTGGACTCCGATCCTCCGTCCGGTCCGGCGATGCCCGTCAGGGCGAGAGCCCAATCGGCACCCATCCGGCGCTTGGCTCCGAAGGCCATGGCCGCGGCCGCGGCTTCGCTGACGGCGCCTTCGGCTTCGATGATCGAAGGATCCACTCCGAGGTCGCGGGCCTTGGCCGCGTTGCCGTAGGCCACATAACCGCCCAGAAAGACCCGCGAACTTCCGGGCACGTTGGTCAAGCGGTGCGCGACGAGCCCTCCGGTGCACGATTCGGCAGTGGCCAGGGTCGCACCGGCCTCCCGAAGCAGGCGGACGACGACCGACTCGAGCTCGTCATCCTGACCGCCGTAAACGGCGGATCCAAGCCGGTCCCGCAGCTTTCCGGCCAGATTGTTCAGGCGGACTTCCGCCTCGCCCGCCTTTTCGCCGGAAGCCGAGACGTGAAGATCGACGCGGCCGGGGGAAGCCAACACCGTCAAACCGCAATCCCCGGATTCCGGGTAGAGTTCCGCGATAAGGGCCTCGACTTCGGATTCGGTGAGCCCGGTCGTCCGGATCACGGCGCGGGAGGCGTGACGCCGGCCGCGGGCCGCGAGACGAGGTAGGACGGAGGACTCGAAGACGGTCTTCAATTCGTGCGGTGGCCCGGGCAGGAGAACAAGGATCTTGCCGCCGGACTCGATCCACTGTCCCGGCGCGGTGCCCGCGCCGTTGGGCAGGACCTCCGCTCCTTCGACGATCCAAGCTTGGCGGCGGTTGGGTTCGGCCATCGGGCGCTCGCGGCGCCGGAATCGCTCTTCGATCGCCGCCTGGATGTCGGGTCGGAAGACGAGCCCGCGGCCGAGTGCGGAAGCCGCGGCTTCCCTCGTCCGGTCGTCGCCGGTCGGGCCCAGGCCGCCGCCGACCAGGATCCAATCGGCGAAGTCCATGGCTCGGCGCAGGCTGGCTTCCAAGCCCTCGCCCCAGTCGCCGACGATCGTTCGGCGCGCCACGGGCAGGCCGATGTCGCCTAAACGCTCGATCAGGTAGAGCGAGTTCGTATCGGTGAAACGGGGCGATAGGAGCTCCGTGCCGACCGCGATGATCTCGATGTTCATAGGACCGCGGCAATGACCTGCAGGACGGCCAGGGCCGCCAGGCCGGCCACGACATCGTCGCTCATGATGCCCCAACCGGACGGCAGAGCTTCGACGCGGCGGATGCCAAAGGGCTTGAGGATATCGAACAGCCGAAAAAGAAGGAATCCGAGGCCGAGCGGGAGCCAGGCGGCCGGCGTTAAAAAAAGCGCGATCCACTGGCCGACGACCTCGTCGATGACGATCCGGCGGGGGTCCGTCTGGCCGAGGGCGCGGGCGGTCGCCGAGGCCGCGGCGACGCCGAGAAAGTACGTTGCGACGATGACGAGGGCGCGCCACGGGAGGGCCATCCGGCTGAGGCCGAAGGCGTGGATCAGCACGGCGACGAGGCTGGCCAAGGTGCCCGGCGCCACGGGGAATTCCCCGGCGCCTAAAAAGGTGGAGACGACGCGGCTTTTTTCCATTCTTTGTTCTTTAAGCGGAACGCAAGCCCCGGCGTTCAGCGGGATAGGCGGTCGGATATGATCCGGCCGTGGAGATCATACACGTCCGAATGAGTGATTTCAACCTCGGTCATCGGCTCCCCCAGGTCGGTCCAGGCGGGAGGCCGGTCGATAAGAACCACTCCGTCCACCTCGGGCGCCTGGCCCCGCGTCCGGCCGACAAGCAGCCGGCGGCTGGCCTCCCAGGGGCCCTCGATGATCGTCTCCACCGTCCGGCCGACGAAGCGGGCCGCCGAGGCCGTCGATAGGCCGGCCTGGATCTGGAGGATCCGCTCGCGCCGCCGCTCCTTTGTCGCCTGGGGCACCCGATCCCCCAGGCCATAGGCCGGAGTCCCTTCTTCGCGCGAGTAGGTAAACACGCCCAGGTGGTCGAAGCGGGCTTGGCGGACAAAGGCCGCCAAGCGTTCGAACTCGCGCCCGCCCTCGCCGGGAAAGCCGACGATGACCGATGTGCGAAGGGAGACGCCGGGCAGGCGGCGGCGGATCTTCTCGATCAGGCGGAGGGCCCGTTCAGCCGAGAAGGTTCGCCGCATTCGCCGGACGATCCCCGGGTCGGCGTGTTGAAACGGAATGTCGAGATAACGGCAGACCTTGGGGTGGGCCATGGCCTCGAGAAGGCCGTCGCTGATCTCCCCGGGATAACCGTAGAGAAACCGGATCCAGGCCAGCTCTTCGATTCGGACGAGCCGGCCGAGAAGCGCCGCCAAGCCGTCCGTCCGGCCCCGGTCGCGGCCGAAAAAAGTCGTATCCTGGGAGATGAGAACGATCTCGCGCACCCCCCGCGCGGCCAGGCTCTCGGCTTCCCGGACAATGGACGAGACGGACCGGGAGCGATAGGGACCCTTGATCGCGGGAATGGCGCAGAAGGCGCACTCGTGCGAACATCCTTCGGAGACCTTGAGATAGGCCCAGCCGCGCGGTGTGGAAAGAACGCGTGGGGAATCGTGGCCGCAGAGGAACGCGCGCGAGCCGGGCCGAAAGCGCTCGGTCCGGACGGCCGCGACGATCTTGTCGAAGTCGCACACGCCGACCCAAGCGTCGACATCCGGATAGCGGAGCCGCAGGGCGTCCCGGGACCGCTGTACATAACAGCCGGCCACGACGACCGTGCCGCCGCGGCGTCTCTTTCTAGCCAGGGCCTCGGCGATGGCGGAATCCGCTTCGTCCCGGGACGGTCGGATGAACCCGCAGGTATTGAGGATGACGATGTCGGCCCGCTCGGGATCGGAAACGAATCGGTAACCGGACCGGGCCAGGAGCCCCAGCATGACCTCGCTGTCGACGAGGTTCTTGGCGCAGCCGAAGGTGATCAGGGCGACGGCTGGATGGATCATGGCCGGCCGGGGCGGCTGATCAAGGGTAGATCCGGTAGAGCAGACGGGGGAAGGGGATGGTCTCGCGGATGTGCTTGATGCCGCACATCCAGGAGACGACCCGCTCGACGCCCAGCCCGAATCCCGAGTGGGGACAGGATCCGTATTTCCGGAGATCGATATACCATTGATAGGCTTCGCGAGGCAGGTTGCTCTCGCGGATCCGCCGCTCCAGGAGCTCGAGGTCATGGATGCGCTGGCCGCCTCCGATGATTTCACCGTAGCCCTCCGGTGCCATGAAGTCCACCCCCAGGGCCAGGTCGGGACGGGCGGCGTCCGGCTGCATGTAAAAGGCCTTGATGGCGGCGGGGAAGTGGGTGATCAGCACGGGATCGGCCGACAGGCCCGAAAGAATCGTCTCTTCGGGCGCCCCGAAATCGTCGCCGTACTTCATGGCCGAGCCCTTCTCCTGCAGTTTGGGCACGATGTCGTCGTAGGTATAGCGGGGGAACGGCCCGGCCACCGCTTCCAGCGGCTTGGTGTCGCGCTCGAGCGCTTCCAGGTCGGCCCGGCGGCGAGACAAGACGCGCTCGATGATGAACAGGATGAGGTCCGTTCCCAGGGCGATCGTATCATCCAGGTCGGCGAAGGCGACTTCGGGTTCGACCATCCAGAACTCGATCAGGTGGCGCCGGGTTTTGGATTTCTCGGCCCGGAAGGCGGGGCCGAAGCAGTAGACTTTGCCGAAAGCGGCCGCGGTGGCCTCATTATAGAGCTGGCCGCTCTGGCTCAAGTAGGCGGCCTGGTCGAAGTACTTCGTCTCGAAGAGCGTTGTGGTGCCCTCGCAGGCGCTGGGCGTGAGGATGGGCGTGTCCATCAGCCGGAAGCCCCGGTCGTCGAAGAAGTTGCGGATGGCCCGGATGACCTCGGCCCGGACCTGGAGAACGGCGTGCTGCTTGCGCGACCGCAGCCAGAGATGACGGTGCTCCATCAGGAACGGGGTGGTGTGTTCCTTGGGGGAGCTGGGGTATTCCTGGGCGATCTGGACGATCTCGATCTCGGCCAGGCTGAGCTCGTACCCGCCGGGAGCCCGCTTGTCCTCGCGGACGCGGCCGCGGACGATGAGCGAGGATTCCTGGGTCAGGGCGTCGAAACGGGCGAAGAGAGGGTTCGCTTCGTCCTTGCCGAAAGCCGTGGCCTGGATGATCCCGGTGCCGTCGCGGACCAGGATGAAGCGGACCTTGCCCATGGACGTCTTGTTGTAGACCCAGCCGCGGATCTCGACGTCCTGGTCCTTGTAGGCGGCGATGTCTTCGACATAGACCCATTTCATGGCACGAATCCTTGGGGAAAGTCAATCCATTATAGGCAATCCCTCGTCCGGAAAGCAATCGGGCCGACGGAGTTGGAACATTCCCTCGTTTGACCGGGGGACCGGACTTGGATTACCGTGAGTTTATGGCGGTACCCAAGCCTTTTACGCCGGTCAAGGCGGTTTGCGGCATCCTGGCCTCGGACGAGGCCGCCTTCCGTATGGCCGAAGAGGGGATGACCCGGCTTCTGGGGAGCGTCGACGCCCGGAGTCCGCGGCTTCTCTTCGACCGGACCGATTACTACGCGCCCGAAATGGGGGAAGGGTTGAAGCGGGAGTTCGTCAGCTTTGAGCGGCTGATCGAGCCCGAACGACTGGCGGATCTGAAGCTGGCCGGCAACGCGCTCGAGGCGGAGATCCGAACCCGGCTGGCCTCGGACCGCCGCCCGGTCAATATCGATCCCGGTTACCTGACGAAGGCGGCCCTGATCATGGCCACGGCCAAGGATTTCTCCCACCGGATTCCGCTGGCTTCCGGCATCTACGCCCATCTGGAGTTCCTGTTCACCCGGACGGGCATCCGCCGCCTGGACTGGACATACCCGGACTACGATCAGGAAGGCTATCGGGATTTTTTTATCGCCGTCCGGAGAAACTATGTGGCTTTTTTGAAGGGGCTCGAAGCGGGGGCCTGAACCCGTTTCAAGGCCGGAGCCGGGCGGCCAGCCGTCGGATCATCTCCGGCGTCGTGCCGCAGCAGCCGCCCAGAAAGGAAACCCCCGAAGCCGCGATGACGGTCATGTCGGAGGCGAATTCTTCGGGGCTTTGCGGGTAGACCGCGGATCCATCGCTGCCCAGATCGGGGCGACCCGCGTTCGGCTGGACGATCAGGGGCAGGGCCGTGGCGGAGCGGAGCTCGCGGGCCAGCTCGATCATATCGCTCGAGACCAGGGTGCAATTGGCGCCGACGGCCGAAGCGCCGGCCTTTTCGAGCTCGGCCATGGACGCGGCCAGGGGATCTCCCATCATGGTGAAAAAGCCGCGCCGCGTCCTGTTGAAGGTCAGGGTGACGAAGACGGGGACGGCGGAGGCCGCGGCCAAAGCGCCCCGCAGGGCGGTCAGGGCCTCCCGCAGATCGAACATTGTCTCGACGATCAGGACATCCGCCCCGCCCGCGGCCAGGGCGGCGGCCTGCTCGGCGAAGCCGGACTCGAATTCCCGCTCGGTGTACTCGCCCTGGGGCTTGAGAAGCCTGCCGGTCGGTCCCATGCTCCCGGCGACGAAGCGTCCGGCCGGCCGGGCGGCGACGACGGCGCCCGCCGCGGCCGCGTTCAGTTCGGCTGTGCGGTCCCTCAGCCCGGACGCCTCCAACTTGAGCGGATGGCCGCCGAAGGAGTTGCTGGTGACGGCGTCCGATCCGGCGGCGTAATAGTCGGCGTGCATGCTCCGCACGGCCTCCGGATTCTCGACGTTCCAAAGCTCCGGGCAGAAGCCGGGCAGGAGGCCGCGCTTCATCAGCTCGGTGCCCATGCCGCCGTCGAAGAGGACGGGTCGGGTCCGGGCCAGGGCCAGGATGGGGGCGGTCATGACGGCATCTCCTCGGGTTCCCAGGCCGAGATCCGGCGCAGCTTCTCGATCATGCCGGGAATCACGTCCAGGGCCGTGTCGACGTCGGCGTCCGTATTGAAGCGGCCGAGGGACATGCGGATCGTCGAGCGGGCGAATTCCGGCCGCAGGCCGATGGCCTTGAGAACATGGGACACCTCGTCGGAGTCCTCGCTGCAGGCGGAGCCGGTCGAAATGCAGATGCCCTTGGTGGCCAGTCCGAGAAGAATGGCCTCGGCCTCCAGGCCCAAGATGCCGTAACTCAAGGTCGTCGGAACCCGGTTTTCGGGATGGCCGTTGAGCCGGATCTTCGGGACGCGCGCCTCCAGGCCGGCCCGCAGGCGGGCGGCCAGAGCGGTCAAGCGGGGCTTGTCCCGTTTCATCCGCTCGGGCAGGATGCGGGCCGCCTCGCCGAAGCCGACGATGCCGATGGTATTCTCGGTCCCGGCCCGCAGCCCGCGCTCCTGGTGGCCGCCGTGGACGAACGGCTGCAGCGGCGTGCCCTTGCGGACATAGAGCGCCCCGACCCCCTTGGGGCCGTATATCTTGTGGCTCGAAACGGTCAGCAGATCCACGCCCAGGACGTTCACGTCGACGTCGATCTTGCCGAAGGACTGGACGGCGTCGGTGTGGACCAGGGCTCCTTTCTCGTGGGCGATCTCGGCCACCAGCGGAATCGGCTGGATGGTCCCGATCTCGTTGTTGGCGTGCATGATCGAAACCAGGGCGGTCCGCGGCGTGACGGCGTCGCGCAAAACGCCGAGGTCGATCGAGCCGAGACGGTCGACGGGGACGTACGTCACCTGGATGCCCTTGCGCTCGCAGTAGGCGGCGGTTTCGAGGATGGCGGGATGCTCGATGGCGGAGACGACGATCTCGGGCTTGTCGGGCAGGGCGTCCAGCACGCCCAGGATGGCCTGGTTGTCGGCTTCGGTCCCGGAGCCGGTGAAATAGATGTCGCCCTTGCCGGCACCCAAGGCCTGCGCGACGTGCTCCCGAGCTTCGGTCAGGCTGTCCTTGGCCTGGCGCCCGATCGGGTAGAGCGAGGACGGGTTGCCGAATTGATCCCGCATGAAGGCGTCCATCCGCTCGGCCACCTGCGGATCGATCGGCGTCGTGGCGTTGTTGTCGAAATAAACCATCGCGGTCTCGCTTTCGCGGCCTTTCCGGCCGAGGCATTATTATAGCCGAAAGCAGGTAAAAAATACTATTCCGATAGGAAGAAGATCGAAGGCCCCCCCATAAAAAAACGGCGGCGGGATGCGAGGGCGTCCCGCCGCCGCGTGAGAGACGAAGAGTTTTTAGGCCAGCTTATCCTTGAGGATGCGGACGACCTCGAGCCCGGCCCGCTTCTGGCCCTCGGCGGCTTGCGAGGCGATGTGCGGGGCGGCGGTGACGTTGGGATGGTCGATGAGCGTCCAGTCCTCGGGCGGCTCCTTGGCCCAGACGTCGAGCGCTGCGGCCCGGACCTTGCCGCTGTTGAGGGCGGCCAGCAGGGCGGCTTCGTCGACGACGCCGCCGCGGGCGGCGTTGATCAGAATAACGCCGTCCTTCATCCGGGCGAACTCGGCCGGGCCGATGAGGGCGCCGGGCATCTTGGGCACATGGAGGGTGATGACGTCGGCGGCGGCCAGCAGATCGTTCAGCGGAACCTGATCGACGGCCAGGGCCGTCTTGATCGGGATGACGTCATAGGCCAGGACGGACATGCCGAAGGCCAGGGCCCGTTCGGCCACGGCCAGGCCGATGCGGCCGGCTCCGACGAGCCCCAGGGTCTTGCCGTATAGCTCGGTCCCGTGCAGGGCCTTCTTTTCCCACTTGTGCTGTTTCATGGTCACGTTGGCCCGGCCTTGCTGGCGGACGGCGGCCAGCATCAGGCCGAAGGTGTACTCGGCCACCGAGATGGTGGTGGCCGAGGGCGTGTTGGCCACCGCGACGCCCTTGGCCTTGGCCGCCGCGGAGTCGACGTTGTCGAGACCGATGCCGGCCCGGACGACGATCTGGAGTCCGGACGAAGCGTCGATGACCGGCTTGGTGATCTTGGTGGCGCTGCGGACGACCACGGCGTTGAAGCCGGGGACGGTCTGGATAAGAGCGGCTTCGTCCAGCCCGGTTTTGACCGTGACTTCGAAGCCGGGGACGGCCTGAAGCAGATCCACGGCCTCCTTGTCCAGCGCATCGGCGATCAGGATCTTTTTCATGACCAGCTCTCCCGCAGGATCGGTTCGGCGGCCTTGACCGCGTCGCCGGGCGTGAAGTCGTAGCCCAGGTCGGCCAGGGTCATTTCCAGGGCGGTCAGGGCGGTGATGATGTCGAATCCGCCCATGTACCCGAGGTGGGCGATACGGAAGAACCGGCCCTTCATCGGGTCCTGCGCCCCGGCGATGTAGGCCATGTACTTGCCCTGCATCGTCTTGACGATCTTGCCGCCGTCGATTCCGGCGGGGGTCTTGACCGAGGTCAGGATGTTGCCAGGCTTTTCGGCCAGAAGCTCCAAGCCCAGCGCCCGGACGCCGGCCCGGGTCGCGTCGCCCAGGATGCGGTGGTGGGCGAAGAGGCCGTCCAGGCCCATGGCGGCGATGATGTCGAGGGCTTTCTTCTGCTGGATGACCAGCGAGACGGCCGGCGTCCAAGGCGTCGTCTTGTCGGCCAGGTTCTTCTTGGCCTTCTTGGCGTCGAAATAGAACTTGGGGCACTTGGCCGTTTCGACCATGGCCCAGGCTTTAGGCCCGAAGGCGATGTAGGCCAGGCCGGGCGGGATCATGAACGACTTCTGGCAGCCCGAGACCATGACGTCGACCTTCCATTCATCCATCGGGCAGGGCGTGGCGCCGGTCCCGGAAATGCCGTCCACGACCAGGATGGCGTCCGTCTTGGCCACGACCTCGCCGAAGCCCTTGATGTCGTAGACGGCGCCGGTCGACGTTTCGGACAACTGACAGAAGACGGCCTTGCAGTCCGGCATCGCCTTGAGCTCGGCTTCCAGCTTTTCCTTGGGGTAGTCCTTGCCCCATTCGACGATGATTTCCTTGTAAACAACGCCGTATGCCTTGCAGATGTTGCCCCAGCGCTCGCCGAACTTGCCGGCGTTGAGGGTCAGGACCTTGTCGCCGGGCGAGAGAGTGTTGACGATCGCGGTCTCCATGGCCCCGGTGCCCGAGGAGGTCAGGATGAAGACGTCCTCCTTGGTCCCGAAGACCATCTTGAGCATCTCGGTCGTGTCCATGAAGATCTTGGAGAACTGGGGCGTCCGGTGGTGGATGATGGGCTCCGCCGCGGCCGCCAGGACGTTCTCCGGCACCGGCGTCGGGCCGGGCGAGAGCAGGTAGTACTTTTTGATCATGATTCCTCCTTGCATGTATGATCGGTCCGACCGGGACAAAAGAACTTTTTGACCGGGTCGGGACGCGACGATTGGAACTTTATGATGGCCAAAAAAGACACGTTTGTCAACCTCGCGTTCCGGCCAGGAGGACCGTCAGCAGGGCCGCCCGCTCGACCAGGGAGGACAGGAGGCAGTGCTCATCGGCGGCGTGGATGCCGTCGCCGTCCGGGCCGAGACCGTCCAAAACGGGAACGCCGGCTCCGGCCGCGATCGAGCCGTCCGAGCCGCCGCAGGCCCGGCCCGCGGCCAGGGTCAGTCCGAGTTCGGCCGCGGCCGCCCGGGCTTCGGCCAGAAGCCGGTCCGATCCGGGCGTCCGCTCCATGGGCGGCGTCTCGCCGGCCACGGTCGCCCGGGTTTTGGCGCCGCGCACGACGGGGCTCAAGGACCTGGCCGCAGCCAGGATCTTCTTTTTTTGGGCCAGGGTCCAGAATCGAAAGTCGAGCTCGGCCCAGGCCGCTTCGGGGACGACATTGGCCTTGTCGCCGCCGCCGATGCGGCCGACATTGAGGCTGACGTCCTTCGACCGCAGGCCGGACAGCTTGCGGACTTGGCCGAGAAGCTCCTCGATGGCGCTGACGCCGCGCTCGGGCTGGGCGGCATGGGCGGCCCGGCCGGCGGCGTCCAGACGAAGGACCAGCCGGCCCTTGCGCTGGATCTTGAGCGCCCCGCCCGGAAGGGCCGGCTCCAGGCAGAAAACGGCCGCGGATCGGCGCGCTTCGGACTTGATGGCTTCGTTCGCCGCGGAGCAAGCGGATTCCTCGGAGGAGTTGATGAATACGGCAATGCGCCGCTCGGGCTTGCGATTGAGATCGCTCAGGGCCCGCAGGGCGGCATAGGCCATGACCAAGCCCGCCTTCATGTCCAGGACGCCGGGTCCGAAGATCTTGTCGCCCTCGATATAAAAGGGCATCTGGGCCAGCCGCCCCGTCGGCCAGACGGTATCGACATGGGTTAGGACGAGGACCCGGTCGCCGCCCGCGCCGGCCCGCGGCGGCCACTCGACGAGATGAAAGTCGCCGACGTTCGCCTGGGGCAGACGGGTGATCTTGGCGCCGAGGGACTGGAACCGCGCCACGGCCCGGGCCGAACAGGCGTCGACGGCTTTCTTGTCCGCGGTGGGGGATTCGAGTTGGACGAGATCCTTGAGCAGGCCGACGAGCTCGCCTTGGCGCGACTTAAAATAGAGCCGGTAATCCATGCCGCCTCCTTGATACATTCGCGGCGCCAAACCCCGATTTTAAAATCGGGGTATCGAGCCGGTTTATTTGTTTTTAATTTAACACAACTGCCCGGGAGGAAGAAGCGGAAGCCGCCGGGTGGTTTACTTTTCTCGGCTTTTCTCTTACATTAGCGGTATCTCATGCCTATGCTCCACCGTCATCCCGCCCGGTTCCCGGCCGCCGTCGTCTTCCTGCTCCTCGTCCTGCCGCTTCGGTCCCAGGTCTTCTATCCTTGGAAAGATGTCCGGATCGGGAGCCTGGAAGGCCGCGGCTGGTGCGGCCTGACCCTTCTCCCGGCCAAGGATGCCGGCTTCGCCTTCCGGTTCATTCTTGAGAAGGACGGCCAGCTCATCGACGGCGACAATCTCTTTTATATGGTCTCCGAGGTAGGCCCTCATTCTCCCGACGGGCTCTATGCCCGGGTGCGATTCGACCTGAGCCTGCCCGTTCTGGCGGCCGAAAACCGCAAGGACACGCCGATCCTCCTCAAGCCGGCGCGGCCTCGGGATACCCTGACCCTGGAGTGGTCCCGCCAGGACGAGCATACCGTCATCGGACGCCTGACCGCGCCGGAAGGGATCCGCGTCCACCTCCTGTCGTACTTGCCTTGGGACTTCAAGAGCGCGTACCGGATGCGGCCGGACGGCCTCATCCAAGGCGACTCGAAGTCCGCCAAACCCTTCCGGTTCCTGCTTTGGACGGATCGGCCCGGAGAACCGGGCCGGGCGGCGGAGGGCGAGGAATTGGAGCGGATTTTCACCACCGAAAAGGAACGGGTCCTCCGCTTCGCGGCGGGCGTCGGCGAGGATATCGAGTCCGTCCGCGGCCGGGTGGAGAGCCTCGGCCGCCGCAAGACGATCGACGGGATCCTCGAGGAGGAAGCCGACCGCTACGCCCGAAAACGGGTCCGCATCAAGGGCGGTGTGTTCGCCGGGGCGCCCGAGTCGATCGTCAACAACCTGTTCTGGATGGTTCTCTACCAGCCCGGGACGCACCGGCTCTACACCCCGGCCGGCCGCCGCTGGATCTTCCCCCGGCCCGAGGGCGGTCCCGACCATTGGACGATCTTCGCCTGGGATTCTTTTTTCAACGCCTTGGAGCTGGTCGTCGAAAGCCCCAAGCTGGCCGCCGATGCCCTGCGGGCCGTTCTCGAAACCCAGTATCCCAACGGCAACATCCCCAACTGGCGGGGCCGTTTCGGGGGGACGTCCGACCGCTCCCAGCCGCCGGTCGGCGCCTACTGCACCCTCAAGCTCTTCCAACGGCTGGGAGACATGGACCTGCTACGGTCGGCTTATCCCGTTTTGCGCCGCTGGCACGCCTTCTGGAAAGCCCGCAAGACGAACGGCCAGCCGCGCCGCGACGGCAACGGCGACGGGCTCCTCGAATGGGGCTCGGACACCCCGCTCCTGGCCGACAAGTCCCTGGTGCCGGCCTGGGAACAGGGGGCTTCGGGCGAACAGCGGGCCAAATGGGAGTCGGGCCAGGACGACCTGCCGAATTGGGACGACGTCCCCTTCGACGCCGCCGCGGGCACCCTGACCATGAACTGCCTCGACCTCAATTGCCTCTACGCGCTGGACGCGTCCTGCCTGGCCCAAATGGCCGACGTCCTGGGCCGGAAGGACGAGGCCGAGGCCTACCGGGCCGAGTACGAAAAGATGCGCGAGCTCATCAACGACCAGCTCTGGAATCCGCGCGAGAACTTCTATTTCGACCGCCACTGGGACGGGCGGTTTTCCACCCGCAAGGCGGCCTCCAATTTCTACCCGCTCCTGGCCCGCATCCCCGACGAGCGGCGGGCCCGGCTGATGCTTCGCCGCCTCCTCAATCCCCGGGAGTTTTGGGGCGAATACGTCCTGCCCACGATCTCCCGCGACGATCCGGCCTTCAAGGATCAGCAGTACTGGCGGGGGACGATCTGGCCGCCGACGAATTACCTGGTCTACCAGGGGCTCAAGGCTTACGGTTTCGACATCGAAGCCTCCGAGTTCGCGAATCGCAGCGCCGGGCTGTTCCTGCGGACCTGGTCGAGCTTTCAGCTCTGCCCGGAGAACTTCGACGCCCGCACCGGCGAGGCGGCCGGCCAGCGTTTTCAAAGCTGGGGCCCCCTGTTCGCCCTGATGGGCCTCGATGAATTCCTGGACTTTACGCCGGGGGAAGGCTTCCGCTTCGGCCTTCTGCGGCCCGAGAGAAAGGGAACGCTGTCGGGCCTGCTGATCCAGGGCCGGTCCTACGACGTCGAAGCGGGTCCCAAGCGGACCCGCCTTCTTGAAGACGGCCGGGAGATCTTCACTGCCGACGGGGGAGCCGTGGTCCGGCATTTTCTCTACTCGGAAAACGAAGTCTCTTTCGCGATCGCGAGCCTGCATCCGCGCGAGTTCAAGGTCCGGTTCTTGCGCGAAGGCAAGTACCAGCTTCTTCTGGATGAGGCTCCCCGCGAGGTTTTTCGAGGCGATTCCTTCAAGCTCGAAGTTCCGACCGGCACCCACGAAGTGCTGTTCCAGCTTCTCGAGCCGCTGTAACCTTTCGGCCGGCCGCGCCGTATTATAGGGGAAGCCCGGCGCGACGACGCGCCGGATCTCTGTCAAGGAGCGATAATGTTTGCACGGAGCGGAGCGATCGCGGCGGCCTTCGCGGTCTGGATTCTGGCGGCCGCCCCGGCCGTCGTGGGACAAGCGCCCGGCCAGCCGGATATCGAAGCCCTGAAGAAGACGGCGCCCCGGGTTTATCTTGACTGCGGTAGCTGTGACATCGAATACATCAAGACCGAAGTGACGTTCGTCAACTACGTGCGCGACCGCACCGAAGCCCAGGTCCATATCCTCATCACGACCCAACAAACCGGAAGCGGCGGCCATGAGTACCTGCTGACGTTCCTGGGCCAGAACGAATTCAAGGGACTGGACGACACGGTCCAGTACTTCTCCAACTCCACCGACACGGACGACGAGATCCGAAAGGGCCTGGTCAAGGCCCTCAAGATCGGGCTGGCCGGGTACGCCGCCCGGACGCCGATCGCGGCGCGGCTGTCCGTCCAATATGCCGCGCCGCCGGCGGCGGCCGCGGCCGTCGACCGCTGGCACAGCTGGGTCTTCAACTTGAGCGCGGACGGATATTTCAACGGCGAACAGTCCATCGGCTCCCGTAATTGGTCGGCTAACGCCTCGGCCAACCGGATCACGACCAAGAGCAAGCTGCGGCTCGGCCTGACCGCCGACTTCGACGCGGACCGCTATGAGTACGAGGGAGTCTCGACCACCAGCCGCCAGGAAGGCTATGACTTCAGCGGGCTGTACGTGGCCGCCCTGGGCGAGCATTGGTCGGCCGGCCTGGCCCTGGACGTCGAGTCCTCGACCTACGACAACACGCGGCTCCAGATCAGCCCGTCTCCAGCCATCGAATTCAACGTCTTTCCCTATGCCCAGTCCTCCCGCCGCCAGCTGCGCTTCCTCTACAAGCTCGGCTTCGAGAGCGTCCGCTACCGCGAGGAAACGATCTATTTCAAGACCCGCGACAACCTGTTCAAGCATGCCCTGAAGATCAGCCTGGAAATGAAGGAGAAGTGGGGCTCGATCTCGGCCTCCTTGTCGGGGGAGCAGTATTTCCACGACTTGTCCAAGTACGAGCTGGATCTCTACGGGGTCGTGACCGTGAACCTCTTCAAGGGCCTGTCCATGTACGTGGCCGGGGGAGGCGGGCAGATCCGCAACCAGCTCGGCCTGATCAAGGGCGAGGCCAGCTTGGACGAAATCCTGCTGCAGCGCCGCCAGCTGGCGACGAGCTACGAATACTTCGTCATGGCCGGGGTGAGCTTCACTTTCGGCTCGATCTACACCAACGTCGTAAACCCCCGCTTCGGCAGCACGAGCAGCGGCGGCATCAAGATCTCGACGGACTGATGAGGAAACACGCCATGGCCAGCCACCATCCCCGCCGCTCCGCCGGGAGAGCCGTTCTCCTTCTTGCCGCCGCCATGCTTGTGGTTTCCGCGGCGGCTTACGGCCAGGTCACCGACAAGCCCGCTCCCGCCCCCGCCGGAGGCCTGATCCGGGTCTGGGTCGAGGGCTTCATTCGACCCCTGGACTCCGAAGCCGACAAGATTCCCTTCGTCCGCTTCGTGGCCGAACGAGGCCAGGCGCAGGTCCTCGTCGCGATCGAGCCCGGCCTCATGCGCTTCACGGGGTTGGCCGAGTTCGAGAAGACCCGGGCCGAATACCCGCTCCCGCCGCCGCCCGGGGAGACGCCCCAACAGGCGGAAGGCCGAATTCTCCAAATCCTGCGCCTGGGTCTTCTGCGCTATGTTTCCAAATCGCCAACGGCCGGACATCTCACCATCAGCCTCCTCGACGCGGTCAAACCGACCTCGGTCATCGATCCTTGGCGCTTCTGGGTCTTCAGCTTGTCGGGCAGCTCTTTCTTAAGCGGCCAGGAATCATACGGCTCGGAAAGCTGGTACGGATCATTCTCGGCCAACCGGGTCACGCCGGAATGGAAGATTCAAATGTCGGCCGGCGGCTCCCTGTCGAACAACCGCTACACCTACAATGACTACGACTACACCAGCACCTCGAACAGCATAAGCTGGAGCGGCCTGGCCGCCAAGAGCCTGGGCGAACACTGGTCGGCCGGCGTCTACCTGAAGTTCTATCGCAGCACCTATGCCAACACCCGCTGGAGCGTCATCCCGCGCCCGGCCCTCGAGTATAACCTGTTCCCGTACTCCGAATCGACCAAGCGCCAGCTGCGGATCACCTACACGATCGGACCGACGTTCATCCGCTATGACGAGCCGACCATCTACGACAAGACCCGGGAAACGCTGTTCGGGCAATCCCTGTCGGCCACCCTCGATCTCAAGCAGCCCTGGGGAGCCGTGGAAGCCTCGCTGACTGGATCGCACTACCTGCACGACCTTTCCAAGTACCAGGTCGGACTGAGCGTTGAAGTCTCGATCCGGCTGTTCAAAGGCCTCAACCTGAATCTCGACGGAAGCGGTTCACGCATCCACGATCAGCTCAATTTGGCCAAAGGCGGAGCCACGTACGAAGAGGTCCTGCTGCAGAGAAAGCAGCTGGCCACCGGCTACGACTACAGCTTCTCGGCCGGGTTCAGCTACAGCTTCGGCTCGATCTTCAGCAACATCATCAATCCCCGCTTCGGCTCGGGGGACGACGGCATCAGCATCAGCGTCAGCATGTGAGCGCCGGAGGGACGGGTCCTGGGGATGCCGGGCCGAAGAAATCGCGATCTCTCAGCGCACCGAGCGATGCACGGCCGCCGCACCCAGCAGGAGGCGTCGGAACGTCACTTTGGAAAAGCCGGCTTCCTTCAGGATCCCGGCCAGCTCTTCGGCCGAATAGAATCGGGGGATGCTGGCGGCCAGATAAGCGTAGCCGGCGTCCGCTCCCGAAAAGAGCCGCCCCAGCGGGCGTACGAACAGGCGGACATAGACCCGGAAGGCCAGTCGGACGATGGCCGCCGGCGGCCGGCTCGTCTCGACGTTGACATAAACGCCCCCCGGACGCAGGACACGGCGAAATTCGCCGCATGTCTCCCGAAGCGCGCCGGGAAAGAGGTTGAGGTTCCGCGTGGCGAAGGAAACGGTCAGCAGGTCGAAGGAGGCGTCCGGAAAAGGCAGGCTCGCCGCGTTTCCCAGAACGAACGAGATCCTATGGGCGGCGTCGCGGGCGGCCGCCCGGCGGAGCATGGGCGGGCAAAAATCCAAGGCCGAGAGGCTTGTCCCGGCGGGCGCCCGGGCGGCCAGAGCCCTGGCCATGTCGCCCGTTCCGCTGCAGACATCCAGCCAGCGGCTCCCGCCCGCCCCGGCCGCCGTCCGCGCAGCGGCTTCGCGCCAGCCTCGATCCAGCCCCAAGGTCAGGACGCGATTGACCCGTTCGTAGGCGGGCGCAATTTCGAAGAAGATTTCTCGCAGTCCCTTGGCCATCGGCCTTTACCTCGCTTCCGGCCCGGGATATTATACGAATTCCGGCGGTTTGAAAACCCGCACCCAATCCCTTATGGAGGATGAGGTCAGCCATGAGCATCAAAACGACGCGGCGCGATTTTCTTAAGTCAGGCGCGGCCCTTGGGGCGGCGGCCTTGGCCGGGGCCCCCGCTTGGTCCGCCGGCGCTCAAGCGCCGTCTCTCCCGGCCGGACCTTCCGGTCTTCGGGTCGTGGCCTCGGCCAATGGAGTCCGGGCCACGGACAAGGCCATGGATCTCCTGCGGAACGGGGCCGACCCCCTGGACGCCGTCATCGCCGGCGTCAACATCATTGAGGACGACCCCAACGACATGTCCGTCGGCTACGGCGGCTTGCCCAACGAGGAGGGCGAAGTCGAGCTGGACGCCTCGGTCATGCGCGGCGCCACCCATGCCAGCGGCGCCGTGGCCGCCATCAAGAACATCAAGAACCCGTCCAAGGTGGCCAAGCTGGTCATGGAGCGGACGAACCACTGCCTGATCGCGGGGGAGGGAGCCCTGAAGTTCGCCCAGGCCTACGGCTTCCCCAAGGAGAACCTCCTGACCGAGAAGGCCCGCGAGGCCTGGCTGCGCTGGAAGGAAGGTCTGTCCGAGAAGGACGATTGGTACCCCCCGGCCAAGGACCTTCCCGAAAACCTGCGGACGGCCCTGATGACCTACGGCACGATCAACTGCCTGGCGATAGACGGCCGCGGCGACTTGGCCGGCGTGACGACGACGAGCGGCTTGTCCTGGAAGCGGCCGGGGCGGGTGGGGGATTCGCCGATCATCGGGGCGGGTCTCTATGTCGACAACGTCATCGGCGCCGCCGGCTCGACCGGTTTCGGCGAGGTCAACATCCTGAACCTGAGCAGCTTCCAGATCGTTCAATTCATGGGCCAGGGCATGTCACCGGAACAGGCCTGTCTCAAACAGCTCGAACGGGTGGCCGACAAGGCCCGCCTTCATCCGCGCCTGCACGGCTCCGACGGCAAACCCAATTTCGGCATGAGCTACTACGCCCTCAACAAGAAAGGCGAGTTTGGGGCGGCGATGATGACCGGCCCCGGCAAATTCTCCGTCCACGATGGGACGACCAACGCCCTGCGGGACGGGGCCTACCTCTTCAAGGCGTGAGGGAAAGCTCCAGGACGAGGGCGGAAACGCCGCGGGACGACAGCTCGCCGGCGATGCGCTCGGCTTCCTCGCGGTCGCGGGCCGGGATGCGGACCCGGAAGAAGACGCGGCCGCCGACGCGGCCAGATTGGAGCTCGACGTCCGGATAATCGGGCCGCAGCCGCGCCGCCCAGCCGGCCGCCGTTTCTTCCTCTTCGAAGGCGCCCGCCTGGACGGCAAAACGGGAGGGAGGCCGGGCTTCCGGGCTGTCCAGGATGCGCAGGCGGACCCTGGCCGTGCCCGGGCCGACCATGCCGATCCGCCGGGCCGCGGCCAATGAAAGGTCGATGATCCGTCCGGCCACGAAGGGGCCGCGGTCGTTGATCCGGACTTCCACCGCCAGGCCGTTCTCGAGGTTGGTGACGAGCACCCGGGTATTGAAAGGCAGGGTGCGGTGGGCGGCGGTCATGCCTTCCATGTCATAGATTTCGCGGCTCGAAGTCAGGCGGCCCTGGAAGCCGGGGCCATACCAGGACGCGACCCCGTTCTCGACCGTTCCCGGGATCGTCGGCCCGGTTGCGGGAGCGTGAACGCGGCTGCAGCCGGGGGGAAAAATAAGCGAGGCCGATAGAAGAAGAACGGGGAGGCGAAAAAGAAAAAGGCGCCGGGAGGGCTTCATACCGGGGCTATTCTATCAGGCGCCGGCTCCTAGGGAAATGGCCGGGCGATGCCGGATTTCGGCGGAGAGGCCGAATTGGGGTATCATGCCGCTCATGACGAATCGCGGCAGCGGCATCCGGCCTTGGACGGCGCTTTGGCCCGCGGTCGCTTATTACGCGGGCATCTTCTGGCTGTCCTCGCAGAGCCGACTGCCCGTCGGCCCGTCCTTTCGCTTGTCGGACAAGCTCGCCCACGGGTTGCTCTTCGCCGGATTCGGCGCGGCTCTGCGCCTGGGATTCGGAGCCATACGGAAGGACAGGCCGGCTTGGGCGGCCCGGGCTTCCGTTTGGGTCGGAGCCTGGGGCGCGATTCTGGACGAACTCCATCAAGCCTTCGTCCCGCTCAGGAATCCCGACCCGTGGGATGCGGCCGCCGATATAGCGGGCGTCCTGGCGGCCCTGGGTGTCATCTCCATCATCCGGAAGCGCCGGGAGAAGACGCACCCCCGCGTTCCTTGACGGTGCCGGAACCGGACGGGCTTCAGCGAAATCGGTTGTGATTCCAACCGCCGTCTTCCCCGCACATCAGGGTCAGGCGGCGTTTGAGATAAGCAAAGGCTTTGCCGGGGTCCGACATGAACTTGAAAAACTTTAAGTCCTCGGGCGCGATCGTCCTGGCCTTGACCATGGCGTCGAAGTTCAGCACGTTCCGCCAGTAGTCCTCGCCGTAAAGCAGGACGACGATATCCTCGCTGTCGATCTTGCCGGTCTGGATGAGGGTCATGGTCTCGAAGAACTCGTCCAGCGTGCCGAAGCCGCCGGGGAAGGCGATCACGGCCTTGGCCCGGGACACGAGGTAGAACTTGCGCATGAAGAAATAATGGAAGACGAAGGCCAGGTCGGGTGAAACGTAGGGATTCGGCTTCTGCTCATGGGGCAGCGAAATGTTCATGCCGATCGTCTTGCCGCCCGCCCGGGCCGCGCCCCGGTTGGCGGCTTCCATGACGCCGGGGCCGGCCCCGGTGCAGATGACGAAGTTTTTGCCCATGGGCCGGAGGGGAATGGCCCAGCGGGCCAGGAGGAAAGCCAGCTCCTCGGCTTCCTCATAGTAGCGGCGCATGGGCGAACGCTTCTTTTTGGGATCGATCCGGGCGGAGCCGAGAAAAAGAACGGTGGAGTTGACTTTCAGCTGGTCGAGCCGCGTCTGGGGCTCGATGTATTCGCTCAAAATGCGCAGCGGCCGGGCTTCGGGAGCCGACATGAATTCCTGGTTCTGATAGGCGGTTACAGGGGCCGGTCGTCGGATCATGGCATCCTCGCGCAGGCCCGCATCATAGCCCAAAGGCGCTTTGACTTCAAACCATCGCTGTGATATTTAATAGCCCGAATCGTCGCAGGAGCCAACATGAATTCGCCTTGGGAATCCCTGATGCGTATGCTCTACCCGGGCCGGCTGCTCATCCTGGGCGGCGACGCCGCGGGCGCCAACCATGTCCTGATCTACGCCATCACGGGCCGTTCGCCCTCCAGCCAGGCCCGCATGCTCGAAGTCGAGGGCAACGCGATTTGGACCAAGCCGACCGATCCCGAGACGCTGAAGAAAGGCAACCCCGAATTGCTCGTCTATCCGGCCGTCATCTTCGGCCGCGGCATCGCCGTCAGCAATGGCCGCCAGACCGTCGATGTGGACGCCGAAACCGCCGGCAGTGCCGTGGCCGGCCTCGACGCCGGGCTGGGACCCTGGACCTATGAGCCGGATGCCCCGATTTACACTCCCCGCATCACCGGCTGCATCCTGCCGAACGGCCGGGCCGCTTTAAGCATCATCAAGCGGGGGCCGGACGGACTTCCGTTCCGTGCCTTCTATGACCTTCCTGACCGGCCGGGCTGGGGTTTCATGCTGGCCACCTACGCGGGGGATAACCGGGAGCCGCTGCAGGCGTTTTCCGGGGAGCCGCTCGAAATCGGCCTCGAGGGCGCGACGCCGGAGGAGACCGCGGAGGCCGCGTACACCGCCCTCCACCCGGAAGGGCGAAGCAACGATTTCCGCGTCGCCCTGGTTTGCGTCTATGCCCGGAGGGGCGCGCTGCAGGAGCGCCGGATAGCCGTCATCAACCGGCACGAAAGGAACCCGCTATGAGCCCAGCCACGGACGACAAGGCTTCCCGCAAGCAGTATTTCACCAAGGTCCAGGAAGATTTCCCCGAGATCCTGTCATTCGGCGAACAGAGCTTCCTCAAGCGCCTGTCCATGCGTTACGGCGAGAATCCCGGCTATCCGGCCGCATTCTACATCGAAGAAAAAGCCTCCGGCCCCAATATGGCCACCATGTCCGTGCTGCAGGAAGGCTCCAAGGGGCTGGGATACATCAACGTCGGGGACATGGACCTCGGCCAGCGGCTGGCCGCCAAGCTGACGGCGATCCGCCCGGACGAGAAGATCGCGGTCCTGATCAAGCACGAAATGCCCAGCGGCGTCGCCTTGGCCGACGCTCCCGTCGAGGCTTTCGAAAAGGCCTGGGGGGTCGATCCGCTGTCAAGCTTCGGCTCGGTTGATGTCTTCAACTTCAAGGTCGAGGAGCCCTTGGCCCGCCTGCTCGTCGAAAGCCCCCGCAACATCGAGGTCGTCTACGCTCCGGACTTCGCGCCGGCCGCCCTGGAGATCCTGGCTTCGCGCAAGCCGCTCCGGGTCGTCCGCATGGGCGCTCCTCTGACCGAGCCTGCCTTCGACAACGGCCTGGAGTTCAAGCGCGTCGCCGGCGGCCTGCTCGTCCAGAAACGGTTCGAATCCGGCATCGTCTCGGCCGACTCCGTCGACGTCGTTTCGCGCCGCCGGCCCACCCCCGCGGAGGTTCGGGCGGCCATCCTGTGCTGGAACGTCGCCGCCTTCACCCGGTCGAATGCCATCATCATCGGGACCGAAGACAAGATCCACGGCATCGGGTCGGGCCAGCGCAGCCGCATCGACTCGGCCGAGAACGCCATCAAGCTCTCCCAGCGAGGCTACGGGCCGCTCGGCTGCGTCATGGCCTCCGACGCCTACATGCCGTTTCCGGACGTCGTCGAGCTGGCCGGGCGGAGCGGCATCACCGCCCTCATCTATCCGTTGGGATCGATCAAGGATTCGGAGGTCATCGCCAAGGCCGACGAGCTGGGGCTGGCCATGATCGTGACGCGCAAACCGGGGGAAACGGACTGCGAGCGTTGTTTCCTACATCGTTGATCCGGCTCACCGCGGCGGCGGCTTTTTGTTGGACGGGCTGGGCCGCGGCCTGGCCGGCGCCGTGTCAGCGAATCCCTGCCGTCGAATCCTATCTCCCGGCGGCCGAATCGATCCGGGCCGAAGGGCTCGCGTCGGAAGGCGCCATGGCCATTTTGACGCGCCTTCTGGAGCGGGCGCCGCAACGGCTGCCCGGCTCGCCCGGCTACGAAGAAGCGGCGCGGGCCTGCCTGGACGAGATGCGCGGGATCGGATTGCGGGCCTGGACCGAGTCGGCCGCCGTCTCGCGCTGGGTCCGGGGTGCCGGCGAGTCGGCCGCTTCGGCCGTCTTCCTCGGGCGTAGGGCCGCCGACCGGCTCGTCCTGCGCGCCGCCGCTCTCGGCTTGAGCGAACCGACGCCCGCGGCCGGGCTGGAAGCTCCGGTCGTCGAAGCCCGCTCCTTCGAGGAGCTGGCTTCGCTCGGCGATCGCGTCCGGGGCGCCATCGTCTTCTTCAATCACCCCATGGACCGGACGCGGCTGGACACCTTCTCCGCCTACGGCGAAGCCGCGGCCTTCCGGACGCGCGGCGCTTCCGAAGCCGCGCGCCTCGGCGCGGTCGCCGTTTTGGTCCGCTCGCTGACCTTGCGCCTGGACGAAGCGCCCCATGCCGGCGTGGTCACCTACGATCCGGCCCTGCCTCGGATTCCAGCCGCCGCCGTGGCGACGCTTGACGCGGAGGCCTTGAGCGCCCGGCTGGCCGCGGCCCCCGGTTCCAGGGTCCGCCTCCGGCTGGATTGCCGCAACGAACCGCCCGGCGAAGCGCCCATCGTCGTCGGCCAGTGGGATGGAACGGAGCGCCCGGAGGAAGTCATCATCCTGGCCGGCCACCTGGACGCCTGGGATCTGAGCCCGGGAGCGCATGACGACGGCGCGGGCTGCGCCCAGGCCATGGAAGCCATGCGGATACTGAAAGCCCTCGGCCTGCGGCCGAAGCGGTCTCTCCGAGTGGTCCTTTTTCCCGATGAGGAATACGGCGCCGGAGCGGGCAAGATCTATGCGGCCTCGCCGCGGCGCCGAGGCGAAAAAATCCTGGCGGCCATGGAGTCCGATCGCGGGGGATTTCTTCCCCTCGGATTCGGCCTGGGAAGCGACGCGGCTTTCGATCGCCTCAAGGTCTGGGAGCCCGTTCTGCGCGCCTGCGGCATCCAATGGGTCCGTCCGGGCGGCGGCGGTTCGGATGTCGGCCCCTTGGCCGAACAAGGCGTCGTAACGATGGGCTTCATCCCCGACAACCAGAGATATTTCGACCACCACCATTCCGCCCTCGATGTCCTGGCGGCCGTCCATCCCCGCGAGCTCGAGCTCGGGGCGATCGTCGAAGCCGTGATGGCCTACGTTCTGGCCCAGGAAGGAATCTGACATGCGAGTCGCGATCCTCTGGCACTTCCACCAGCCGATATATAAGACGCCCGAGGCCTACGACTATGTTTTGCCCTGGGTCAACTACCACGCCACCCGCAACTACTGGCAGATGGCCCGCCTGGCCCAGGACGGCGGCTGGCCCTGCACGTTCAATTTCGTGCCTTGTCTCCTGGAACAGCTCCTCGACTACGAAACGGGCCGGGCCCGAGATCCGTGGCAAGCGGCCCTGGAGAAAGACCCGGATGATTTAAGCGCGTCCGAGAGAGAGATCATCCGGCTGCATATGCCGCCGGGAAGCGATCCGTCGGCCTGGCCGAAAAAAGCGCTGCGGGAAATATTTTCACCCATCGATCCCTTGCCGGAGGACCGAACGGGCCTTCTCGAGCGCCAGGCCGAGATCCGCCGGCGGCTGCTCCCGGCCTATGGGAGGCTGGAGGAGGAAGGCCGGGCCGAGCTGACGGCCTCGGCCTACTACCATCCCATTCTGCCGATGCTCTGCGACGCCGGGTCGGCGGGTTCGCAGAGGCCTCCTGGCCTGGACTTCCGCCATCCTTGGGACGCCTCCTATCAGCTTCGCCGGGGAGCCGACCTGTTCACCGGGATATTCGGGCACGCCCCGCGAGGCCTGTGGCCGTCCGAGGGCGCGGTCAGCCGCGAAACGGCGCAACTGGCTGCGGAAGCGGGCTTCCGGTTCGCGGTCACCGACGAAAGCGTTCTCTGGGAAAGCCTGGGCCGCGGCCCGGATCCGGCCGCCCTGACCAAACCCTATCGATGCCAGGACTTGACCGTGTTTTTCCGCGAACGGGAGCTTTCCGATCTTATCGGATTCATGTATGCCCGCTGGGAGCCTCGGGACGCCGCCCGCGACCTCGTCCGACGGCTGGCCGAGAAAGCCCGCGAAGCGGGGGAGGACGCCGTCCTGACCCTGGCTCTCGACGGCGAGAATCCCTGGGGAACATATCGAGACAACGGGGTGCCGTTCCTTCGCTATCTCTACGAAGGGCTCGCCGCCGAGCCTTCCTTGCGCCCCGAATTCTTCGGCCGGGCGGCCGCCGCGCTTCCGGCCGAGCCGCTCGAGCTCGCGCCGGGCACCTGGCTGGGGCATTTCGGACAATGGTCCGGATCGCCGGCTAAAAACGCGGGCTGGGAAAAGCTGGCCGCCGCCCGGCACGCCTGCGGTCCCGTCCCCTCGATCTATGTCGCCGAAGGCTCGGACTGGTTCTGGTGGTTCGGCGAGGAGCCCCATCCCGCGTTCCGCCGGCTGTTCGATCTCTACATCGAGGACGCCTACCGCCAGGCCGGAGTCCGCCGGCCATGAACGAACGCCTGACGCTTCTCCTGGCCGTCCACAACCACCAACCCGTCGGCAACTTCGTCTCGGTCTTCGAGCGCGCTTTCCGGGACTGCTATCTGCCGTTCTTCCGCGTCCTGGAGAGGCATCCCCTGGTCCGGATGACGGTCCATTTCTCGGGCCCGCTTTGGGAGACCATGCGGACGACGGAGCAGGCCGCCTTCGACCTCGTTTCCGGCCTCGTCGCCCGGGGCCAGGTCGAATTGCTGGGAGGCGGCTTTTACGAGCCCATCCTGGCCGTCATCCCCGAAGCCGACCGCCAAGGGCAGCTCCGCATGATGGGCGATTTCCTGGAGGACGGCTTCGGCTCCCGGCCGCGCGGGGTTTGGCTGACCGAGCGGATTTGGGAGCCGAACCTGGCCAAGACTCTGGCCGCGGCCGGGATCGAATACACGTTGCTCGACGAAGAGCATTTCCGGAATGCCGGCGTCGAGGACATCCACCGCGTTTACATCACCGAGGACGAGGGCCGCCCGCTGCGGCTCTTCCCGATCGACAAGAAGCTCCGGTATCTCATTCCCTTTCGGCCGGTCGAGGAAGTGGCCGGCTACCTCGAGGAAATCCGGAAGCGCGGCGGGCTGGCGATCCTGGGCGACGACGGCGAGAAATTCGGGATGTGGCCCGGCACCAAGTCGTGGGTCTACGACGAAGGCTGGCTGGAAAAATTCATGGCCTTCCTCGAATCGGATCCGCGCCTCGAAACGAGGACCTTCTCCGAAATGCTGGAAACGGCGCCGGCGGGGGGAAGGGTCTATCTCCCGCCCGGATCCTACGAGGAGATGACGGCCTGGGTTCTCGATCCCGATGAGGCCCGGACGTTCGCCATATTGAAAAAAGGCGTTTCCGGCCCGGCCCGGCGGTTCCTGCGGGGAGGCTTCTTCCGGGAGTTCTTCCTCAAGTATCCCGAGTCCGATCATCTGCACAAGCGGATGCTGGCGATCTCGCGCCGCGTCATGGCGGAGGGAGAAGAGGCGGCCCGGCGGGAGCTTTTCCAGGCCCAAGGCAACGATCCGTACTGGCACGGGGTTTTCGGAGGGCTCTACCTGCCGCACCTGCGGGAGGCGGCCTATTACCATCTTCTGCGGGCCGAGACCCTGACGCCGACTCCTCCCGGCTGGCAAGCCCTTGACGCCGAGGTCGACGGACGGGTCGTCGTGTCACGGCGGGACGAGCGATTCGGCCTCCACGTCAAGCCGTCGCGCGGCGGAGCCCTGACCGAAATCGATTATTATCCCCAGGGCCGGAACCTCGGCGACGTCCTCTCCCGGCGACCCGAAACATACCACCGGGCAACCGAGACCGCCTCGGGCGGAGAGGGCGGAAGCATCCACGATTTGGCCAAATCGCTTCCGCCCGGCGCGGCAAGCCTGTTGGCCTATGACCGGCACCCGCGCTGGTGCGGCCTGGATCATTTTTTGCATCCGGACACGACGGAGGCCGGCTTCCAGGCTTCGGCCTACGACGAGATGGGGGATTTTATCGACCAGCCTTATGCCTGGTCGATCGTCCAGGACCGGTTGTTTTTAAACCGCAAGGGAACCGTCCGCATGGGGGAGCGGGACATCCCGGTCTCGATCCAGAAGGAGATGCGGCCGGACGAGGACGGCTTTCATATCCTGACGACCGTCACCAACCTGGATGACCGGGAGGCGGATTTTCTTTTCGCCTCGGAATGGAGCTTTTACCAGATTCCGGAGGAGATCGCCTTCGATGCAAGCGGCGCGTCTCTGGCCGGCGGCCGCATCCGCTTTTCCTTCGAACCGATGCAGGACTTTTGGCATTTCCCGCTGCAGACCCTGTCCCAATCGGAGAAGGGCTTCGACATCATCCATCAGGGTTTCTGCCTGCTGCCCCTTTGGAGGCTCCATCTGCCGCCGACGGCTTCGCTGACCCTCCGTGTCCATTTGAGGGAAAACCGTGACGCCTGATGACGGCGGCTCGGGGGATTCCGGGCCCGGCGATCGAAATCCCGCGGGAACGCCTTCCGAGTTCCGACGCGATCCCATAAACGGCCGCTTGGTCCTGATCGCGCCCGGCCGGTCGAAGCGGCCCGGCGGCTTTCTGACCCGCGCGGAGGGAATCGGGCGCGAGGCGGATGACGCCGCGTCCTGCCCGTTCTGCCCGGGACATGAGAATCAAACGCCGCCCGAGATCGCCGCCCTGCGGCCCGCGGGAAGCCGGCCCGACGGCCCCGGTTGGCGGGTTCGCGTCGTTCCCAATAAATATCCGGCCCTGACGGAAATCGCCGCCGGGGATCGGGAAGAAGAGCCGTCCCCCGGGCGGATGGCCGGGAGCGGCGCCCACGAAGTCGTCATCGATTCGCCCCATCACGACCGGGAAATCGACGACCTTCCCGACGAAGACGCGGCCCTGACTTGGCGTGTTATCCGCGACCGCGTCGGCGATCTCGAGGCCTCGGGCGGGCACGCTTACATCCAGGTCTTCAAAAACCGCGGCCGCGAGGCGGGCGCATCCCTTCGCCATCCGCATACCCAGATCGCGGCCCTGCCCCTGCGGCCGCCCCGGCTGGCGGAGGAGATGGCCCGGTTCGAAGCCTGGGCCTCCTGCCGCGATGGGGACTGTCTATTGTGCCGCCATCTCGAAGACGAAGCCGTCTCGGACGTACGGCTGGTTCATCGGAATCGAGGCTTCACCGCCCTGACTCCGGTCGGCTCGGCGTTCCCCTATGAGACGCGGATCGCACCGAACAGCCACGCCGGATCGTTCGCCTCGCTGGACGATCGGAGCCTCGTTGACCTGGCCGCTTGCTTGAGGCATGTCCTCGGCGCCCTCAAGCGCATCGGAGATGATCCCGCTTACAACATCGTTCTTTACCAGGCTCCGGTGGACGGCCGGAGCAACTTCCCCGCGGCTTTGTTTCATTGGCACCTTGATATTTTCCCCCTCCTCGTCCGGACGGCCGGATTCGAGTGGGGGACCGGCATCCATATCAATCCCGTCGCGCCCGAAGAGGCCGCGGCCAAGCTCCGTGCCGCAAGTCGCGGCTAACTTTCCGCGCCGATTTTACTTGACGGGCCGAATTTCCGCGGCTATTATGGAAACACCCGCGGGAACGGCGAAAGGGGCCACATATCGTCAATTCCCGGCGGGAATTTATTCGGAGGAGTTGATCATGAAGAAAGCCGCGGTGTTGGCAGCCTTGATTCTGATCCTGGCCACGGCCGGCATGGCCCAGAACCTGCCGCGCTTCGAACTCAATCTCTACGGCGGCTACGGCCTCAAGAGCATCGATACCGGGACGAGTTTCTACTACAACTGGACCGGGTCGTACTACTACATGG
>JAQULS010000032.1 GCA_028749235.1 Acidobacteriota bacterium
CCGGATTCCCGATCAGCTAGCTAAGACGGGCGTCTTCGCCGATGATCCCTTGACGCGCTCCATCGAGTTCCTCGAACAGGTCATCGACTCCCTGGAGCTGTACTTCGAGGATCATCTGTCTGATTATACGACGATCCGCCGTTTACTTGTAACATTTCCGACGGGATTCGCTCCGGACATACGTGATGTCGTCAGGCGCCGCCTAAGCGCCCAGCTCACGACGCGGTATGGAAACGAAGTCGAAATCCGCACGAATGTTGATGAGCCCGAAGGCATTCTGCAATACGCCCTTGACAATGACGTCATCGAGCTCGACACGGATAGGCGAGTCTATTATGGCGTCTATGACTTTGGCGGAGGGACAACGGACACCTATTTCATCCTAACGGAGCCGGGGACAGATGCCTTTCGAATAGCTGCTTCCGGCGGTAGCATCAGAATCGGCGGCGGCGCGATCGATCGATGGAATACCCGAAAGCTGCTCGATGTGAACAATCCAGGCGGACTTTATGGCTACGGCCATGATGGAAATCAAATCGACAACTTTCTTGACAATCCGCAGTTCGCCAAGGACATCTCCGAAATCAAACACTTCTATGCGGTGAAGATTCCCGAACCCGGCTTTCTGGCCGCCCTGATACCTGAGGATAAGAAGGAAGCCGAATCCCTCAAGCAGATGAGAGAGCGCATAGACAGATGCCGGACGTCCATGAACAGAAATCAGGAGAACCCGTTCAAAACAGACGACCAGCTGAAGAAGCTATTAGTCCAACCTCTTTATTACGAGTTGATCGAAAACGTAAGAAAGATACTTACGGATACTCTGAATGAAGCCCTTCCCCGTAGGGCGCAGGCCGAAAGGCCTGAGAAAATAAAGATTCTCATCGCGGGAAATGCGTCGAAAATCTCGTACTTCCAAGCGATTATCTCATCCATAGCTGAGGAAATTTTAAGGAGCTGGCCTGCATCATCGAAGAGAGAGATTCAAGTTGTTCCTATCGACAAGCCCAAGGAAGCGGTAGCTCTGGGAGCTTATCGAATGACGGAAGCAACAACGGGACAAATAGCCAGGTCCAACGATCCCCCGATGACGGTCTTTATTGAGATGGTTGGACCGGCGGCCGTCTCTGGAAGCAGAATTGGGGACCGGAACGGAGTGATCATTTTCGACAAGGGAGAGAAGAATCGTACGGGAAGAAACTGCCTGGCGAAGAAGTTCCGTTGCGGCGATCTTAGAGTCTCCGGCGATCAGATGGAACTTCCATTGACCTACAAGATCGGTATCGACTATTCCAAAAGGAATATTCCGATCTTGGGAAATGCTGGTTCATGGGTGGCCATCCTCATGAATCGGACCAATGAGGTCTTTGCATTCCGATACGATGATCTGAATGCGGCCTTGAAACTGGATCTAATCGAAAAATTAATGAGCCAAATAGATGCGACAGAACATCAGAAGGTCTTAGGAGATCTCATGTGAGTATGATACTTCTCGACGTCATTGCAAGAGTCTTGGGAATAGGACTTCTGATCTGGCTGATTATTCGATCGAAATCAGCTGAGTCCCGAATGGGGCGTCGCTTAAAGAATATCGAGGACCGCTTGGCCGATCAGGAGGGAGTACGCGATCGAAGTGAGCGGGGGGACCAGAACTTTCGCGCCGAGGTTCTCTCTTCGCTGGCCGGCCTACAAGATAGATGCGCATCGATTTCGAGTCCGCACCTTGAGAGGGACGAGACAAGTGATCGAGGTATAATTGGATCTGATGAAAACGTCAACCAAATAATGACGAATATTGTTGGTATTAAGGCTAGAATTGAGGAAATTCGGGAGGCGTTCCGCGACCGGAATAAGCCGCAATATATCGTTCAACCGGATTCCGTTACAGAAGATCGATTACGAAAGACCGAACCTTCGATCAGCGCATCTACCAGGGTCGAGAAGAGCGAATCCCCGGCCGCGCCGGCGGAGCATCGCCCGCCCGAGCCCCTTGCGCAACCAAATGAACACCTTTTAGCTTACTTGGACTCCGTTAAACAGGTCCTGCTTTACGATAAAGTAATAAAGAAGCAATACAATTTTATCACGGATGATGAAATCACTAATCTTATCGATATTTATGTGAAATGCTTCCAATCTTATCAGAACATAGTGGCCGCCGATATCGAAACGATACTCCAGATGCGAGACGTAGAATTTCGCCATGTCACGGTCGGCTTCAGCCAGGTACAGGCGAATGGCTTCGATAAAATCCCAGACAGCGAAGCTTTTAAATTATGCGACGACGAGAAAAGGAAATGGGCCGCTCAAAAAGCAGATATCACTCGCCCCGATTTGAAAGACATAATCTTGTTCGAGCTGTGCCCTCAAATAATCTATCGTAAGAAGATTCTTCGATATGGGAAAGTCATTATTAGTTAGAAATCTATCGACAATTCCGGATATTTCTTGTTTGTCTGGGGCTTCTGCTGTCCGGAGATAATCATTTAAGACTTCATTTAATCGGTGGCTCAACGTCCAATTTGGTTATTCGCAATCGACTCGCTCGGCCATATAGTTGAAGATGACCTGGACACTACCCGATGCGTTAGACATGCGGAAGAGCGGCAAAGGTCACATCAAGATAAGTTCGCAACTTCGGGGCCATCGTAACGCTCTTCGGTTCACGGTTTGATCCAATGCCAGTTCCAACGATCCCACGACCTTGTCCTCTCGGATGTAGTTCCGTTCCGTCTGAAGAGCGCCGAAACGGTTCCGAAATCACGAAACTATCTTGACTTGACCTGGCTTTTTGAAATGCTGAGATCGTCAATAGAAAAAACAATTACGACTATAAAAGCGTATTTGTGCCGGGCGATCCGCGCTTGTTCAAAACTAAAAATAGAAAAATTGCTATAAATACAATAGAAATGGTTATCGTGACTATTAATAATACAGGCTTCTTACGTTGAGTAGTTTCAATGAGGTTGTCATTTCCGCTACGAGACTTGCGTTTAAAAACTACTTGGATGATCGATGCACCAATAGAACCAACGGCGCCAATAATCGATCCAATAATTTCAGGTTCCATATGAATTCTATAGAAAATGAGAACTATTGCTTTCTAACTCCCCAATGACCATACGATAAATCTGCTTCCTTTCGCAAGGATATTAGTGCAGCTTTAAAGCGTTGTCAAGAAACAAGATGAGAATTTTGCGGCGTTTATTCTGGTATGATAAAAAGGCTTTCAATAAAGTCGCTGGAATGAAAAGATATGGACATCTTTTTACGTTGGTATGTTGGGGGGAAAAAGGGCATCTGATAGTCAGAGATGATATGTGCTTAAGCCGGCAACTGAAGAGCCGGTTAATGATCCAAAAATTCGGTTTTTATTTTAAAAGCCTCGGAGAGATCTTGAAGAAGCATTTGCTGCACTAAGACCATCAATCGTCACTCGTCCCGAATTAGAGATGATTTTAAGCGAAGCCATTGGCCGGCCTAACACCGGCGTTTAATACCTTAAAATAACGATAAGAAGCGATCTAAGCGATTTTTGAGACGAATCGAAAGAAAACCTACGGACGGGGGAGAAGGGACGCCTGAACCGCTTCGGCCACTGGAACCGGGCGAATTCCCATTTAAAGTTAATGTGTTACAGGAATCCCGTTTCCAAAATGTCGTTTTTCTTTCCCAATGAATAGCTTTTAGATCATTAATGATGAAATTCATTTTGATCTCCCGCCCTTATATCGAGTCAATTTTCGCTTGAATTATTAAAGGTTAGGGAGGTCATGATATCATCATCCCAATGAGTCCCGTTGCCCCCGAATTCATCCTCTTGAAGGCCTCGGCCGGATCCGGGAAGACCCATGCCCTGACCAAGCGCTATCTGAAGCTGGCCCTGGCTGCGCCGTCCGATGGGAGCGCCGGCCATGAGATGGAATCCGGCGGCCTGGGCGCGATCCTGGCCATCACCTTCACCAAGAACGCCGCGGGCGAGATGAAGGCCCGCATCCTGGATTGGCTCAAAGAAGCCTATTTCGGGGATGCCAAGCGGATCGCCGACCTGCAGGAGATCGTCGCCTCGTCCGCAGCCGCCCTGCCGCGGCTTTGCGGACGGGCGATCGACCGCATCCTGGACGAGTACGCCGACTTCCAGGTCGAGACGATCGACAGCTTCATGGCCTCGGTCTTCAAGGCCTCGGCCGTCGACCTCGGCTTCCCGCCCGACTTCGAGATCGTGCTGGAGCACGGCGAACTCATCGACTACGCTTTCCACCGGCATTTGCGGAGCGTGCGCTCCGGCTCGCCCGAGGCGGCGGACTTCGACGCCATCCTCGACTATCTCCTGCTCTACAAGGGCGAAACGTCGACCTTTGCCTGGAATCCGACGGCCGATATCCTGGCCAAGCTGACCGATTTCTATGCCAGGCTGACGGCGCGCGAGACGGACCCGGTGATCGAGGACCGCTCGTCCGCGCTCGCCGCCGCCGTGGCCCGGATCGCGGCCGCCGCCGAAAAGCTCGAGCGGGAGATCGAAGGCTCGGGGCTGGAGCGAAATCTTCGGGGGCATTGCTTTTCGCGCATCCTGCCCGCGATCCGGGAGCGGCGCTGGAGCGACCTGGTCGGCCCGAGCTTCAAGACGCTCCCGGTGAAGCGTCCGCCGCGCGCCAAGGCGGCCGCGGGCGAGGCCGCCGTCACGGCCGTCGAGAGGACTTGGGCAGGCTTGGAGAAAGCCGTCCGCGCCTATACGTCCCTCTACGCCCGGGATTTCTTCACTCCCTATCTTCGGGCCTACCGCTCGCTCGCCGGGACCCTCGACCGCGTCAAGCGCACCCAGGGAGTCGTCTTTCTCGAGGACATGTACCGCCAGCTCGCCGGATACATCCGGGCGGGCATCATTCCCGACATCTACTTCCGGCTGGGCGAGCGCGTCCGTCACTTCCTGATCGACGAGTTCCAGGACACCTCGCCCATGCAGTGGCTCAACCTGCGGCCGCTCGTCGAGGAGTCCTTGAGCCAGGGCGGAAGCCTGTTCATCGTCGGCGACACCAAGCAGGCCATCTTCGGCTTCCGCGACGCCGACTTCCGGATCATGCGGAGCCTGGAACGGAAAGAGGACCGCTTCGGCTCCGCGCCCGATCCCCGGATCGAAGAGCTGCCCTTGAATTACCGCAGCGGCGAAGCCCTCGTTTCGTTCGTCAAAGGCGTGTTCAGGGATGTCGGGGAGGAATACCGCGAAGCGGCCGCGTTGAGCGGACTGGCCGGGTTCCATCAAAAGCCGAGTCCTCATAACGAGAACGCGGGCTATGTCGAGTATGTCCGGCTCGATAAAAAGGGCGCCGGGACGAGCGGAGGCGGCCCCGATGAAGCCGCCGCCGAATCCGCCGGCGCTTCCGCCGGCGAGGCAGAGCCCGAAGAGAATCCCGCCCCAAGCCGCGTCCAGGCGCTGGTCCGCCGTCTCCACGGCCGCGGCTACGCTTATTCCGACATCGCGGTCCTGACCTACAAGAACGAAGCGGTGGCCGAGATCTCCTCCTGGCTCAACGAAATCGACGTCCCGTTCATTCCCTTCAGCAGCCTCGACATCCGCCGCCGTCCGGTCGTTCGCGAGGCGCTGGCCGTGCTTCAGTTCCTGGACTCGCCGCCCGACGACCTGGCTTTCGCCACCGTCCTGCTGGGCGAGGCGTTCGAGCGGGCGGCCGGCGGCCATTTCCCGATCGAGGAGAGGAGGCGCTTTCTCTTTGATTGCCGGCGAACGGGGCGCTCGCCCGTCTATCCGGCCTTCCGCGAGCGGCGTCCGGACCTCTGGGCCAGGCTCTTTGAGCCGCTCTTCCAGGCGGTCGGCTACTACCCGCTCTACGATCTGGCGACGGCCGTCTACCGGGCTTTCGATCTTTTCGCCCGGTTCCCGGGCGAAGAGGCGGCCCTGGTCCGCCTCCTGGAGGCCATCAAGAGCTTCGAGGGTCAGGGCCGGAACGACCTGCGGGAATTCCTGGAGTTCAGCGGCGGCGAGGGCACGGCGGACTGGACGATCGACGTCCCCGAGACGATCGACGCCGTCAAGGTCATGACCATTCACAAGGCCAAGGGGCTCGGTTTTCCGGCCGTCATCCTGCTTCTCTACGGCGAATCCTGGCAGGCGCCGGACTTTTTCCTGGATGCCGGAGAGGAGGGAGCGGCCGGCGCCGAGCCGGCCGCGAGCGAGCCCGCCGGGGTCTCCGTACTCAAGATCAATAAGGACATGGCCGAGGCCGACCCGGACTTGAAGCGGGTTTATGATGAGACGCGGCGGCGGGACCTGGTCAATCGCCTGAACACTCTGTATGTCGCCCTGACCCGGGCCGAATCCGAGCTTTTCATCGTCGGCGTCAAGGGCGCCCGCGACAAGTTTCCCTTCGACCTGTTGGGCGAGGAATTCCGGTCGTCTTCCGTCGAGCCTCCGCCGCGGCGGCCCGACCGCCCGGCCGCGGGTTCGCCCGCTCCGCTCGTTCGGATCTCCCGCGCGGTCGACGTCTCGGCCGATTCCGGAGATGGGCTGAACGAGGAGAGACGGCGGCGCGGCGAATTCGCCCATCGGATCATGGCGGAGATCGAGTGCGCGTCAGCCGACGATTGGCCGGCCGTGACGGCGGCCGCCGCCTCGCGCGTCGACCCCCGCTTTCGGGCCGGCGCCGGCGAAGCGCCCGACTCGGACTCGGCCGGCCTGGCCGAGGCCATCGCGGGGTTCTTCGCCCAGCCGCCCGCGGCCGCTTTCTTCGAGGCCCGTCCCGGCCGGCGCATCCTGCGCGAGACGACCTTTTGCGACGCCTCCGGCCGGTCGCTCCGGATGGACCGGGTCGTCGTCGATCCCGACGCCGTCCATGTCATCGACTTCAAGACCGGGCGCGAGCCCGGCCTCGGCGACAGGGACCAGGTCCTGGCCTACACGGCCATCGTCCGGGAGGTCTTTCCCGGCCTGCCCGTGCACGGCGTCCTGGCCTACATCGACCGGGGCGTCTGGGAGCCGGTCGCATGAGCGTGATCGTCGTTTCTCCGAGGGAAGGGCTGATCGCGTCCGTCCTGGAGCGCCTGCATCCGCACGGCAAGGATTACACCCGGCTGTGGGTCGTCTTCCCCGAGCGGCGGCCGGGATATTACCTGCGCAAGGCGCTGGCCCGCCGGGAGGGAACCGCTTTCCTCTCGCCACGCATCGATTCCCTGGACGCCTTTGTGGACCGGGTTTACCGGGAGCGCCTGGGCCGGCGCGACAAGTCGATCGACGCCCTGGACGCGGTCGCCCTGCTCTTCGACATCCACCGCGATTCTCCCGGCCGCATGGGCGGCGGGCATTTCCTGACCGCCGACCAGTTCTTTCCGCTGGGGATGAAGCTCTTCCGCGACCTGGAGGAGATGGCCGCGGCCGCCGTGAGCGCGGCGGACCTGGCGCGGACGGACGGCTGGACCGAGGACGCGCTCCCGGAATCGGCCCGGCGGCGCCTGCAGTCGCTGTCGCTGTTTTACGAGCGATTCTACGAGTCCCTCGCCCGGCGCGGCTATGCGACGCCCGGCTCGCGGCTTCGGGACGTCGCCGCGGGCATCGGCCCGGCTCTCTTCGAGGATCTCGACCGCGTCATCCTGGCCGGCTTCTTCCCGTCGGCCGGCGGCGAGGCGGCCCTTTTAAAGGCGGTCTCGGAATGGCCCAACGGAGATGTTCTTTTCCAGACGGCGGCGGGCCTCGGCGAGGCCCTGGACCGGATCGGGCTCGCCGGTCCCGGGCTGCGGGCCGAAACGCTTAAAAAAGAGGAAGCCGAAGCGGCCGGAGCCGTCCTGGAATTCATCGAAAGCCCGGACGCGCACGGCCAGGTCTTCGCTCTCAACGCCGCGCTGGCGGACAAGCTGGCCGAGCCGTCTTGTCTCGACGAGCGGAGCGTCATCGTTTTGCCCGCCGCCGAAACGCTTTTCCCGCTCCACCAGCAGACCCTGGCCGCCCTGCCGGTCGAAGGCTACAACATTTCGATCGGGTATCCGCTGTCGCGCACCCCCCTGGCCGGCTTCTTCGACCGCCTGCTCGAGCTCATCCAGTCGACCGACGAAGAAGGGCGCGTCTATGCGCCCCACTATCTCCGCTTCCTGCTTCATCCTTATACGAAGAATATCTATTTGAACGGCCGGGCGGACTTGACCCGGATCCTGGTCCACGCCGTTGAGGGCGAGCTCCACGACCGCCGGACGCGGGCCTTCTGGGGCCTGGAGGAGTTGGAAGCGGACACCGGCATCCGGGCCGCCGTCGCCGAGCGCACGCGCGGCGTCGAGGGCGCGCCCGATCCGGCCGCTTTCATGAATCGCCTGGCTTCGATCCACGCCTCCCTGATCACGCCCTTCAGGGCCGTCCGCGATGTCCGCGAGTTCGCGGCCAAGCTGGCGGCGGCCCTGGCCTTCATCCAGGCAAACAGCACGGCCCGCCGCCACGTCTTCTTTCACCCCTACGCCGAGGCGTTTCGCGACCGGCTGGAAGCCCTCGGCCGCTCGCTTCTCGGGCCAACCGTGTTCGGGGACAGGGCCAGCTACTTCAACCTGTTTCGCAAGGTCGTCGCCGCCGGGACCGTTCCGTTCGAGGGGACGCCGCTTCGCGGCCTGCAAGTGCTGGGCTTCTGGGAGACGCGGGGCCTGCCGTTCCGCGACGTTTCGATCCTCGACCTCAACGAGGACGTCCTGCCCGCCTCGCGGCGGGTCGACTCGCTGCTTCCGTACGCCGCCCGCCGGGCGCTCGGCCTGCCGACGTACAAGGACGCGGAGCGGCGGGCCGGCTACTGTCTGGATGCTTTGCGGCGGGGCGCGGACCACGTCCGCATCTTTTACGTCCGGTCCAAGGACCGCGAGCCCAGCCGGTTCGTGGCCAAGCTTCTCTGGGAATCTCAGAAGCGCGACAAGGAGCCCCTGGCCGCCCGGCTCGTCCGCAAGGTCCGCTATCAAGTCGCCCTGCAAACGCCGCCTCTCTTGCCGGTGGCCAAGGAGGCCGGGACCGCCGCGTTTCTCCGGTCCTTCGCCTTTTCGGCCACGGCCTTGGATACGTATCTGCGCTGCCCGCTCCAATTCCACCGGCGCTATATTCTCGGGCTGAAGGAGCGGGAGGAACTCGGCGAGGAGCCGGAAGCCAGGGACGTCGGCTCGTTCGTCCATTCCGTCCTGGAGGAGTATTTCCAGCCGTTCGTCGGCCGTCCCCTGCGGGCCGCGGACTTGAATCCGGCCGCGATGGAGGCCCTCGTCGAGAGGCGGTTCGAAAAAGCCTTTGGACCGGAGGCGAGCGGCGGGCTTTACCTGATGAGGCGGCAAATCCGGACGCACCTGCGGGAATTCCTGACCGGTTACCAGGCGGAGATCCTGGCGGGGCTTCAAGCCGAGGGCCGGGAGCTTCGCATCCTGGGGCTCGAACGGAAGCTCGCCTTCGAATGGGATGGGACGCTTCTGCCGTTAAGCGCGGGGCCTGAGGGCCCGGTCCGCGATGAACCGTTCCGCTTGACCGCGACGATCGACCGGATCGAGCTTCGCGGCGACGAGCTCTGCGTCCTCGACTACAAGTCGACGGGCCGGACGACGTATCTCGGGATCGTCTTCGACAAGCTCGACCTGGACGACCGCTTGAATTGGGCCAGGCACGTCGCCAGCCTCCAGCTGCCCTTCTATCATCTGATCCTGTCCCGGACGGTTTTACCGCCGGCGGCCGATGACGGCGCCTCGAGCCGCTCCCGCGCCTATGCGCCCGATAAAATCCAGAGCCTTTTCCTCATGCTCGGGCGCCAGCGTCTTTCTCCCGGCATCGAATTCCCGGCCTTCGGCGGCGGCAAGAGGATGCGGGAGCTGGAGAAGGCCTTGGCCGCCGCCGGCGTTTCGGACGCGGAGAAAACCGTGGCCCGGGAGGAACGTTCGGCCTTGGCGGCCGGCCGCGCGGCACTCATGGAAAAGCTGACCGGACGCCTTTTGGCGGAGATCACCGATCCCGGATTTCCGTTCGATCCGGCCCTCCGGAGGCCGGAGGCCTGCGATCGATGCCCTTATGCCGCCCTTTGCGGGCGCTGATTTCCTATTTGGCTCTCTCGGCCTGCAAAGCGTCGCCGTATCCGGGATTGGACCATTTGTAGGGCAGCGTGCCGTATTCCCGGCCCATCGGGTTGGTCTTTTCGTAGAGGGCGTCCTTGAGGATCCACTTGCCCGAAACCGCCTTCTCGTTTTGGGCCATGATCCGCATCTCGATCTTCCCGCCCGGCGGAATGGGCGCGACTTCGGCGTAGCCCGCGTCGGCGACGGTATCCAGAAGGGCCTTGCCTTCGGCGTCGAAGAAGATGACCGTTCCCCCGACGGCCGCGATGGGGGCGTTGCTGGCATTGGTCAGCGACATCGTGAAGGTGGGCGCGATCGGGCTCGCGCCTTTGACCATGGGACCCGCCACGACCAGCGGCTGGCCGGCGGCGATGAGATCCTCGACGGGAAGGCCGGTATTTTTCCCGCCGCCTTGGCAGGCCGGACCGGCGGCCAGGATCACGACGATCGCGAGAATCGCGAGAGCGGATTTCCGAAGCATGCGAACCTCCTCCATTTTTCCGCTTCCGAGCGGCATTGCCGATCCATTCATAGACCAGCGGGACCGGGGTGTCAAGCTCCGTCGGACGAAGCGCGAAGTTGACATTCGGAACCGCGCAACCTATCTTTATCACTCATGATCAAAGACGGAAAGGCGCCGGCCGGATGGCTGAACGATCGCACTCCTTGGGTGATGATCGCCGGCCTGGCCTTTCTGGCCTTGCTGGCGCCGCCGCTTCTGCTGCCCCTTCTTCTCGTCCTCGCGCCGGCTAGCGGGCTGATCGCGGCGGGACTCGCGGCCGGACGGCCCGTCCCCGCCGTCGTCTTTTCGCCCGTCCGCGCTCTCGCGTCCCGCGCCCCGCCCCGCGGCTGACCTCCCCGTTTCCCGTCTTTCCACCCAGGCCACAGGAGGTCAAGCATGTCCCAGTCCGATGTCGTTCCGCGCCGTCCGAAGCGGACGAAAAATGCGCTCGATAAAATCGTCGCCAATCCCGTTGAAACGGATCTCTTCCTTTATCTCCGGGCCGTCGCCCGAATCAAGTTCTTGGACCTGCGGCAGGAGACCGACTCCGCGCTCCAAGTCCGGGCGGCGCGTTTGCGGGATGTCGCCGCTTCGCGGCCCGACGGCCTTTTAACCGCGGATTTTCCTCCGGGAGAGAGCGCCGTTGAAGCCTTCGCCCTTGTCCGCGAAGCGTCCCGCCGGGCGCTCAAGCTGGATCCCTTCGATGTCCAGATGATCGCCGGACTGGCCATGGCCCGCGGCCGGATAGCCGAACTGCCGACGGGAGAGGGCAAGACCCTGGCCGCCGTCTTCGCCGCGTTTGCGCACGCCCTTTCCGGCCGCGGTGTGCACGTCCTGACCTTCAACGACTACCTGGCCCGCCGGGATGCCGATTGGATGGGCCCGGTCTTCCGCCGGCTCGGCCTTTCGGTCGGCTGCGTCCAGGAAGGACAGGCTCCGGCCGTCAAACGGGCGGCCTACGAGAGCGACGTGACCTATGCCACGGCCAAGGAGGCGGGCTTCGACTTTCTCCGCGACCGGCTGGCCGAGAATCCCGCGGGCCTGGTCCACCGGCCGTTCCATTTCGCCCTCATCGACGAGGCGGACTCCATCCTGGTGGACGAAGCCCGCATCCCGCTCGTCATCTCGGGCGCCGAGGATCGGGTCACCTGGGACGCCGCCCGGCTGGCCGCCGTCGTCCGCCGGCTCGTTCCCGGACGCGACTACGAGACCGACGATGAGCACCGCAACGTCTTCCTGACCGACGCCGGCCAGACGGCGGCCGAATCGGGGCTGGGGATGGCCGGACTCTATGCGCCGGAAAACCAGACCCTTCTCGAAGCCCTCTATTGCGCCCTGCACGCCGAGAGCCTGCTGCGCCGGGACATCGACTACATCGTCCGGGACGGACGGATCGCCATCATCGACGAGTTCACCGGGCGGGTCGTCGAAAAGCGGCTGTGGCCGGACGGCCTGCAGGCCGCGGTCGAGGCGAAGGAGGGGCTCCAGCGCCGGACCGAGGGCCGCATTCTCGGCTCGATCACCCTGCAGCATTTCTTCCGGCTGTATCCGCGGCTGGCCGGGATGACCGCCACGGCCCGGTCGGCGGCGGCTGAGCTCCGCGAATTCTACGATTTGAATACGGTCATCGTGCCGCCCCACGTCCCCAGCCGCCGGGCGGACCTGCCCGACGCGGTCTTCTCGCACCGGGACGCCAAGCGGCGGGCTTTGATCGAGGAAGTGGCCGCGGTTCACGCCGCGCGGCGGCCGGTCCTGGTCGGAACGGCCTCGGTCAAGGAGTCCGAGGAACTGGCCGCGGGCTTGCGCGCAGTCGGTATCCCCTGCGCCGTCCTCAACGCCCGCGCCGATGAAAAAGAGGCGGCCGTCATCGCCGAGGCGGGCCGGCCCGGTGCGGTCACGATCTCGACCAATATGGCCGGCCGCGGAACGGATATCCGCCTCGGCGGCGCGGACGAGAGAGAGAGGGCCGAGGCCGTCTCCCTGGGCGGCTTGTACGTCATCGGAACCAACCGCCATGAAAGTCCGCGCATCGACCGCCAATTGCGCGGCCGCGCCGGGCGCCAGGGCGATCCCGGCCAAACCCGCTTCTTCATCAGCCTGGAGGACGACCTGTTCGAGCGCTACGGTCTGACCAAGATGTTCCGGGCCCGGCACCGGATCGTGCCGAGCGGGGATCCGATCGGGACGGATCCCATCCGCCGCGAGATCGAGCACGCCCAGAGGGTCATCGAGGGCCAGAACTTCGACATCCGCCGCCAGCTGGCCGGGTATGCGACGCTGATCGAGCTGCAGCGGCGGATCGTCCAGGAGCGGCGGGACGCCCTGCTTCATGGCGAACCGGCGGAGGGAATGCCGCCGGCCTCTTCGGGAGAGCCCGTCGCCGGGGGCGAGCCCTGGCCGCTCGGCCGCCTCCGGGAGAGCGAGCCCGCGCTCTACGAGCGGGGGACGGCCCGTTTCGGCCGCGCCGTCCTGGCCCGGATCGAGCGACGGGCGGCCCTTTATCATCTCGATCGGACCTGGTCCGACCATCTGGCCTGGGTTCAGGACACCAGGGACAGCATCCACCTGGTCAAGCTGGGCGGCAAGACGCCGATCGACGAGTTTCGCCGGCAGGCCACGGAGGAGTTCCTGGGCCTGCGGGAGCGCGTCGCCGGCGCGGTCGCTGATGAAACGGCCGCCTTCATCCGGAGCGGCGGGACGGAAGAGGCTTTTGCGGAGCGCTTGAAAGGGCCGTCCTCGACCTGGACCTATCTGGTCAACGACGACCAGGTCAGTTGGGGGATGGGCATGGCCGGCTTCAGGAATATCGGCTTCGCTTCGATTGCGGCGGGTCCCTTGAGCCCTCTCTTCCTCCTGACCATCCTCGTGGGCCGGTTCTTCCGCCGCAAGTCCAAGACGGCAACCCCGCCCGCGGCCGGGACGCCGGAGGGTCAGTAGAGGACTTCGGCCTCGCCCTTCTCGCCGACGAGAGTCGCGACCTCCTCGAGGAGGAGATCCCGCCGCCGGAGCAGGACTTCGATTTCCTTGGCCGTCAAGGAGCCCTTGGCCGCCGTCCGGACGGACTTGGCGTCCAGGGCCCGGAGCTTGTCGACGAAAGCCCGCGGCAGCTTCGAGAACGGGTAGGGCGTGCCGGTCACGGTTCGCATCAGCCCGCCCGCGCCGAAGACCAGCCTCTCGGAGAACGGCTTGGCCGTCCGGAAGGACCGGGAATGGTCGATCAGCATCATGCGGTCCTCGGCGTCGACCAGGATGTTGTTGGCGTTGCGGTCCTCGTTGGCGATCAGGCTGTCGAAAGCCCTCTGGACGTAGGCTTTCAGGTTCCAGGCCTCGCGATTGGCTTCGCGGACTTCGGTCCCTTTCGCCGTCCGGGCCTTGAGGCTTTCCGTGCCGTCCATCCACAGCTGGACCGATCCGGGCCGGCCTTGGAATCTCCGTTCGACCGAGGGCGGGACCAGGTCCAGGCCGAGCAGGACGTCCATCCGGTAGGCGGCGATTTCGAACCGGAAGCGGTCCGGGGTGTCCTCTCCCGTGTCGATGTCCTTCCACAGCCCGAACCGGGTGACGCCGTCCTTGGTCAGGGTGAGCTTCCAGGGATTCGTCACGGCGTTGGCGCCGCCCATCTGGACCGACTCTCCGATCCGGGCCGTGCGCAGGAAATCCTCCCACTTGGCCCGTTCGGCGGCGTCCGCCAGCCCGACCTGGGCGCGGAGGGGGGCGAAGCCCGAAGCGAGGAACAGAAGGCCGAGGCTGAAAGCCCGAAGGCAGGTTCGTGAACGCATGCGACCCTCCCTGAAAACGGAATCGCCCCCAGAATAGTCCAAGGCCGGGCGGGAATCAACTTGTGCCCGAGCCGGATTCGACGTATGGTAAAACCCTTTCCATTCATCGAGGAGGCCGTCATGACGACACTTCGCGACCGGATCGTTTTCATCACCGGGGCCAGTTCCGGCATCGGCCGTTCCTGCGCCAAGGCCTTCGCCCGCGAGGGCTCCCGCCTTCTGGTTTGCGGCCGCCGGGCCGGACGGCTGGAATCGCTGGCCGCCGAGATCACAAGCGAATGCGGCGTCCCCGTTCACGCCTTCCCTCTCGATGTCCGCGACCGGACCGCCGTTGAGGCGGCCGTCGCCGGCCTGCCTCCCGAGTGGGCCGCCGTCGACGTGCTGGTCAACAACGCGGGGTTGAGCCGCGGCCTGGACAAGCTCCACGAGGGGCTGGTCTCGGATTGGGAGGAAATGATCGACACCAACGTCAAGGGGCTGCTCTACGTCAGCCGCGCCGTCGTCCCGGGCATGGTCGCCCGCGGCCGCGGCCACGTCATCAACATCGGATCCATCGCCGGCCACGAAGTCTATCCCAACGGTAACGTCTACTGCGCCACCAAGTTCGCGGTCCAGGCCCTTTCGCGCGGCCTGCGCATGGACCTGGTCGCGACTCCCGTCCGGGTCAGCTCGGTGGATCCGGGCATGGTCGAGACCGAGTTCAGCCAAGTCCGCTTCCACGGGGATGAGGCCCGGGCGGCCGGCGTCTATAAGGGAATTTCCGCCCTCACGCCCGACGACGTAGCCGAGGCCGTGGTCTTCTGCGCCACGCGGCCGCCGCACGTCTCGATCGCCGAGATGATCGTCATGCCGACGGCCCAGGCGTCCGTGATGCTGGCCCACCGGCGATCCTGACCCGGCCCGCGGGGCGGATCAGCCCGTTGACTCGCCGGGGGGGATTTGATAAGAAAGGATCACTTCCGAGCGGGCCCGAGAATCGAGGCAGAGAGTGGTGAAAGCGCTTGAATCGACCGGCCGTCTGCGCGAGCTTCTGGCCGGGTATTTCCGCGAGCTGGACCGGGCCTCGCGCGAGAGGAGCCCGCGGATCGCCTGGTGCTCCAGCGTCGGGCCGGCCGAGTTGCTGGTCAGCCTCGGTTTCGCCGTCTACTATCCCGAGAACCATGCCGCCATGCTGGGCGCGGTCCGGAAAGCCGCCCAGACCATCCCCGCCGCCCTCGCGGCCGGATTCTCGCCCGACGTCTGCTCCTACCTGACGAGCGACATCGGGGCGTTCCTGCGCCGGGAGACGCCGCTGGCCCAGGCGTATCCGGGCATCGCGGCCGTCCCCCGTCCGGACGTGCTCGTCTACAACAATGTCCAGTGCCGCGACATCCAGGACTGGTTCGCTTGGTACGGCCGGGAGCTCGGCGTCCCGGTCCTCGGCGTCGCCGCGCCGCGCCACGTTTCCGTCGTCACGCCGGAATGGCTGGCCGGACTGGCCGGGCAGCTCCGCGGCCTGGTCGCTCCGCTCGAAGCCATCGCCGGACGCCGCTTCGACCTTGATCTTTTGAAGTCGGTCCTGGCGACGTCCCGGCGTGGGAGCGAGGCGTGGCGGAGGGTGCTGGAAGCCAACCGGGCCGTGCCGGCGCCGATGAGCTTTTTCGACGCCGTGAACCAGATGGCGCCGGCCGTCGTCCTGCGCGGCCGGCCGGACGTGTCCGTCTATTACGACGCCCTGCTGCGGGAGCTCGAGGGCCGGATCGCCCGCGGCGAGGGGGCGGTGGAGGGCGAACGGTTCCGCTTCTATTGGGAAGGCATGCCCATATGGGGGAGGCTCCGCTCCCTGGCCGATTTCTTCATCGGCCTGCGCACCTCGATCGCGGCCTCGACCTACGCCCATAGCTGGGTCTTCGAGGGCGGCGAGGAGCCCGATCCCTTCCTGGCCATGGCCCGGAACGCGGCCGGGCTTTTCATCGCCCGCGACGACGACTTCAAGCTGTCCTATCTGCGGGACATGGCCTCGCGGTTCGGCCTCCACGGCTTCCTCTTCCATGACGCCAAGACCTGCCCCTTCAACTCCAACAACCGGTACGGGCTTCCGGGCCGGCTGGAGAAGGCGACCGGCCTCCCCGTCCTGACGATCCATGGCGACGTCAACGACCTGGGATGCTTCGCCGAGGAGAGGACCCGGACCGCCGTCGAGGCCTTCATCGAACGTTTGGAGGGGGCCTGAACTTCGGGCCCGGAGACGCGGCGTGCTGGAGCGTTTGTTCGGACCGCGATCAATCGCCCTCATCGGCGTATCCGGCGAGCCGCTCAGCATCGGCCGCCAGGTCCTCCGCAACCTGACCGGCCACGGCTATCGGGGTACCGTCCACCTGGTCAACCCGCGCCTGGCGGAGATCGAGGGGATCCGGACCTACCCGTCGATCCTGGACGTGCCCGGCGAGGTCGATCTGGCGGACGTCGCCGTCCGCGGCCCCTTGGTCCCCGACGTCCTCGAGGCCTGCGGCCGGAAGGGCGTCAAGTTCGCCATCATCCATGCCGCCGGCTTCAAGGAGGCGGGGCCGGAAGGCCGGGAGCTGGAGGACCGCATCCTGCGGATCGCCCGGGCCGGCGGGATCCGCCTATGCGGTCCGAATTCGCAGGGCATCCAATGCTCCGAGCCGTCGTACCCCGTCTACGCCAATTTCACCTTCGTGCCCATGCCCCCCGGCCGCGTCTCCATCCTGGCCCAGAGCGGGGGCGTCGGCGAGACCTTGAAGCTCCATCTCTACCGGGCCGGCCTGGGACTGCGGATGTACGCCAGCTACGGCAATGAAGCCGACCTGGGCTTGGCCGAATTCCTCGACTACTTCGGGAACGATCCCGGGACCCGGGCCGTCATGCTGCACGTCGAGACGCTCAAGGATCCGGCGAAGGTTCTCGCGGCCGCCGCGCGCGTCGCCGCCCGCAAGCCCGTCTTGGCCCTGAAGGCGGGCCGGACTCCCGAGGGATGGAAGGCCGCGGCCTCCCATACCGGGGCCCTCCTGGAGGGCGAAGATTCCGCCGAGGCCGTATTCGAAAAAGCCGGCGTCCTGCGGTTCCGGACCCAGGAGGAGATGGTCGCCGCGGCCATCGGCTTCTCGGAGCAGCCGTGCGCCAAGGGCCGCCGGGTGGCGGTCCTGACCAATACCGGCGGGCCCGCGGTCATCGCCGTCGACGAATGCATGGCCGCGGGGCTGCGCGCGGCGGATCTCGGCCCGGAAACCCGGGCCGCCTTGGGCCGCGTCCTGCCGCCCGCGGCCTCCTTGGCCAACCCCGTCGACGTCCTGGCCACGGCCGGCCCCGAGCCGTTCGGCTCGGCCATGGACATCCTGCTGGCCGATCCGGCCGTCGATTCCCTGCTCCTCGTCTTCGTCACGCCGGCCTTCGTCGACAGCCCGGCCGTCGCGCGGCGGCTCGCGGAAGCCGCCGCGGGATCGGCCAAGCCCGTCGTCAGCCAGGTCATCACCCTTGACCCGGCGGGAGAGGCCGTGCGGACGCTTCGCGGCAGCGGTCTGCCCGTCTTCGAATTCGCCGAATCGGCCGCCCGGGTTTTGGCCGCTCTTTCGGATTATCCCGCCCTGGCGGCCCGGGCCGGAGCGCCGGCCGCCCCGGCCGCCGTCCGTCCGTCCGGTATCGCGGAAATCCTCGGCCGCCGCCGCAAGGGAGACGCGTATCTCTCGGCTTTCGAGGCCGCGAAGCTTCTCGATCTTTTCGGCATCCCGGCCGCTCCGCCCATTCCCATAGCCGGCCGGGACGGCCTGGAAGCGGCCGCGGCCCGGGCCGGCTTTCCGCTGGTCCTGAAGGCGGACTCGCCGGCGATCGTCCATAAAACGGAGGCCGGCGCCGTCATCCTCGGGCTGAAAACGTCCGACGAGCTTCGGGTCGCCTTCGACCGGCTGACGGCGGCCGTGAAAGACGACCCGGAGGCGCGGCTTTACGTCCAGAGCCAGGCCGTCGGCGGACGCGAGGTCATCTGCGGTTTGAAGGCCAATCCCGGCCTGCCTCCGACGCTCGTCTTCGGCCTGGGGGGCGTATGGGTCGAGGCGTTGTCGGACATACGGTCCCGGCTGGGGCCGCTCACGGCTGAGGAAGCGGCGGACATGATCAGGTCGATCCGCGGGTTCCCCGTTCTGGACGGGAGCCGGGGGTTGCCGCCGGCGGACTTGGCGGCTCTGGACCGGATCCTGGTCCGGTTGTCCGAGCTGGGAACGGCCGTGCCGGAAATCCGGGAGGCCGATCTGAATCCGGTGCTGGTTTTCGAAGCCGGGCGGGGCGCCCTGGTCGTCGACGCCCGGATCCGGGTCGCGTTATAAGGCCCGGGATTTCGCCCGTCCCTTCTCTTCCCGCATATTGACGGCAGGGCCGCGATCCACTAAAATCCACCGCCCGGGGGAAACGCATTTCCTTCCGGTTCAGGATCCGGAAGCCCGTCGGGTTCGGATCCGGAAAGCCGCGGGACATGGAATGGGCAGGATGCTCGAAAATGGAAACCTAACGGAGAACCATGGGCATTGATTTCGAGCGCATCGCCGTCATCGGCGCCGGTCCGGTCGGCTCCCTGGCCGCCGCCTATCTGGCCCGTTCGGGCCGTTCCATCCTCCTTTCCGACTCCCGGTCGGACCGCATCGAAACGGTCCGCGAACGGGGCGTCCGGGTCGAGGGCAAGGCCGATCATTTTACCCGCCGCCTGGCCGCCGCGGATGTTTCCAAGGCCGGCTTGCCGGCGTTCCGTCCGAACGCCGTCTTCCTGTGCGTGAAGTCCTTCAGCCTGCCCGGCCTGTTGGATGATCTGGCCGGATTGTTCGGTCCCGAGACCGTGATCCTGGTCATGCAGAACGGCTTGGACAACGAGGACGCCGTGGCGGAGCGGTTCGGCGCCGACCGCGTTCTGCGGGCCGTCGTCCATTTCGCCGGCGCGCTGCTCGAGCCGGGCGTCGTGCGGATGATGTTTTTCAACCCGCCGAACTACATCGGCGCTTTGACGCCGGCCGGAGCCCCGGCGGCGGAGCGGCTGGCCGCGGTCTTTACGGAGGCCGGTTTGGCCGCCGCGGCCGTTCCCGATATCAAGCGCCATGAATGGATCAAGGCCATCCTCTCGGCGGCCCTGATGCCCGTGTGTGGACCGACCGGGATGACGATGAAGGAGGCCTTGGCGCTTTCCGAAACGCGGACCTTATGCGAGCGCATCCTCCAGGAGAGCATCTCCGTCGCGGCCAGCCGCGGCTTCGTCTTCGGCGAGAGCTTCTTTTCCGATTGCCTGGACTATCTGATGAAGGCGGATAACCACAAGCCTTCCTCTTCCGTGGACCTCGAAGCCGGTCTTCCCGTCGAGTATGTCTTCCAGCCGATCATCGACGCGGGACATGCCAGCCGGACTCCCACCCCCTGCCTGGAGGCGCTGACCCTGGTGATGCGGGCCCTGGAGAAGCGGCGGGATCGGACCGGGAAGCTCGGCCCTCACATATAGCCGAGCGAACGGAGCTTTTCGACCAGGACGGCTTGCTCCGCGGCCGTCCATGCGGCGCCCGCCTCGGCGCCGGACATTTCCCCGGCCAGCTTTTCCGCCTCGGCTCTCAGGGCGGCGGCGATCTCCGTCCGCTCGGGCGCCCGGTTGGCTTCCTCCCGGGCATCGGCCGCCAGGTCGTAGAGCTCAAGCGGCGCTTCGGCGTCGAACGGAGCATAAGCGATTTTCCAAGCGCCGGAGCGCAGGCCCCGAATATAGAAGTCGCGCGTGGCCTGGGCTCCGCCCCGGGCTTCCATGTACAGAGGCCGCTCCTCGACGGCATCCGAGTTCAAGAGAGGGGCGAAGCTGCGGCCGTGCGGCGCGCCGGGAGGCGGCCCCAATTCCAGAAGGTCGCAGAACGTCGGCAGGATGTCGATGTTGCGGACGGCGCTCCGCTGCCGGCGCGGAGACCCCTTCAGGGGCGGTCCGGCGATCAGGAACGGGACCTGGGCCAGGTAGTCGTAGATGTGATAGCCGTGTTGGAGGTGGAACTGGGACAGGGTGACGCGGAGGATTTGCCGCTGGGCGGCGCGGCTGTCGCCCTGGCCGACGGCCAAGCCGATCCGGAAATCCTCCTTCTTGAGCCGCCACATCTCCCGCAGCCCCGCCGGCGTCGGGTGGAATCGCTGCGTCCGCAGCCGGGTCAAGGCGATCCGGATCAGCGTCAGGCAGATCTGGATCCGGTTGCGGGGCTCGATCGGGCTTTCCTCCCGCTTGGCGTACGCGTCGAGCCGCCGCGAAACATCGTGCAGCTGGCGGCCCCGCTTCTTGTAGAGCACCAGGTCTTCCTGGACGCGGCTGTCTTCCTCGCGGTCGAGGCGCGCGATTCCCAGCTTGTCCATGAAATAGGGCAGGAGGGTGCCGGGAGGGACCGTCTCGCCGACGCGCTCGCCGTGATCGCCGGTCAGGATGACGAGGGCGTCGGATCCGGCCGCCCCGATCAGATCGCCGACGAATCCATCCAGCGCGCTCCAGGCCCGGTCGTAGGCCGTGGCGCCGAACGCTCGCGAGCGGAACGCGGGCGGGACGTGGCGGGGCTCATGGATCTCCCAGAGGTGGACGAGCACGAACCAGGGCGCGGTGAAGCCGCCTTTGCGGAACCGCTCGAGGAGACGGCGGCCCCAGCGGGTATCGCCGGTCCAATTCTGGCTCCGGTGCGCGTACTCGCCGAATCCGCGCCCGATGCCCAGCATCGGCAGCAGAGGTCCCGTGACTTCGGCGTAGGTGTGATAGCCGTGTTCCTCCAGGATCCCGGGCAAGGTCGCCAGCCCCTCGTCCATCTGAACCCCGAGCAGGCTGGTGACCCCGTGCGTCAGGCTGTAGCATCCGGTGAGAATCGAGGCGAAGGAAGGCGAAGTGATCGGGTTCTCGACGAACATACGGGGAAAGGCCCGGGCTTTCGCGGCGAAGTCGTCGATGCGGGGCGTCCGGCTCGTCCGGTCCGGACCGAAAATCCGGTCGGACCGGAGGCAATCCACCACGATCATCAAGATGTTGGGCCGTGCGGCCATGTCGTTCTCCGTTCGCGAATGGGCGTTCGTCGGCCGATCCGTCCCGCCCCCACGGCGGGCGGCTTTGAAACTCGAAGCCGAATCCGATAGAATAAAAGCCCTTTTTCGGCTTCCCTATGAATAGCTCCAGCGACGGGTGGCGGTCAAGTCCGGTGTTGCGCTCCGCCATGATCACTACGATCGGCCTGATCACCTATCCCGGCCTGGCCCTCTTCAACCGGCTTGAGATATCGGGCGCCGAGAACCTCGTCGGGCTTCCGCCGCGGAACGTTCTCTTCGTCAGCAACCACACGACCTATTTCGCCGAGGTGATCGCTTTCCTCCACGTCTTTTGCGCCGTGAAAGGGTCCAAGATCAACCGCCTCGGCGCCCCGAGCTATTTGGCGAGCCCGTTCATCGACGCGGCCTTCGTGGCCTCGGTGGAGACGATGTCCAACGGCCCTCTGGCCCGCCTCCTGGGCCTGGCCGGGGCGGTTCTGGTCAAGCGGACTTGGCGGGCCGGCGAGCTCGAGACCAGGCGCGAACGCGACCCGGGCGACACCCAAAAAATCCTGGCCGCCTTGCGCGATCGCTGGGTCATCACGTTTCCCCAGGGCACGACCCGCCCGCACGCGCCGGGCCGCAAGGGAACGGCGCATCTCATCCGGCAGAGCGGCGCCGTCGTCGTTCCCGTGGTCGCCCGCGGCTTCGACCGCGTCTTCGGCAAGAAAGGCCTGCGCATCCGGAGGATCGGAGAATCGCTTTCCGTGGCGTTCAAGCCGCCCTTGGTTTGGGCGCCTGGAGCCTCCCCGGAGGATATCCTGGATCGAGTCATGGACGCCATCGAGGAGAACGAACGGCATTGGACCCCCACCCGCTGAATCGGCCCGGGAGCAAGGGGAGGCCTTCGGACGGGCCTTCCCATATGGGCTGTTCCTTGTCGCTGTTCTACGTCTTGGCGGCGACCGTCGTATTGACGGCGGCCGTTCTTTGGGCCGTCGCTCCCCGGCTGGCGCTCGCGCCCCTCGTCCTGTTCCTCTTGGCCTGTTTCGCCGCGCCGTTTGTCCCCTGGCTGGGATTCTATCTCCAGGTCATCAGCCGGGGCGACCGGACGCGGCCCTTGGTGGCCCTGACGTTCGATGACGGGCCCGACCCCGTCACGACGCCCCGCCTCTTGGACTTCCTGGCCGGGCGGAACATCCGGGCGGCGTTCTTCCTGATCGGGGAGAAGGCCGAACGGCATCCCGATCTCGTCCGGGCGATCCTGACTGCCGGCCATGAAATCGGAAACCACTCCTATCACCATGATGTCTTCCTCATGCTGCGCGGCCGGGCCAGGGTGAGACGGGAGATCCTGCGAAGCCAGGACGTCCTGCGGTCCTTCGGCGTCCGATCGCTCGCGTTCCGTCCTCCCGTCGGGATCACGAACCCCCGGCTGCGCGGCATCCTGGGCCGGACCGGGCTGGCTTGCGTTTGCTTCCGGAGGCATCCCGCGGATTACGGGAACCGGCGGCTGGCCGGCTTGAGGAAGCGTTTGACCAGGAGGCTTTCCGCCGGCGACATCCTGCTCCTGCACGAAGGCCTGCCGGCGAAGGCGGCCGGTGACGCCGGCCCGTGGCTGGCTGAGATCGACGGCGTCCTGCGGGCCGTCGCGGATCGCGGCTTGCGGCCGGCGCCGCTTTCCGAAGTGATCCGGAAACCGGTCATGGAGCCCGTCCGCCTCGAAGCCGATGAAGACGGGGATTCGGTCCGCCTCTTCTATGACGGCCTGGCCGGGTCCTACGACCGGGAACAGGAAAAAGGCGGCGCGTCGCGCCTGCGGCGCAACGAGTTGGAGGCCGTCCGGAGAAGGATCGACGGCCTGCTCTCGGCCGCGGATTCCGTGCTCGAGATCGGGGCCGGCACGGGGCGCTTCACCCTGCTCCTGGCCGGCCGGGTCGAAAGCGTCGTGGCCGTCGACTTGTCGGGCGGCATGCTGGCCCTTCTGGAGGCCAAAGCTCGGGCGGCGGGCTTGACGCGGATCCGAACCGTCCAGGGCGACGCGGCGCGCCTGTCGTACGGGACCGAATTCGACGCCGTGTGCGCGTTCTCAAGTCTGGAATATTTCCGGGACCTGCCCGGGTTGTTCGCCCATCTGGCGACGCAGCTCAAGCCGGGCGGTCTCCTCTATTTCACTCTCGCCCGCCGCTCTCCGATTCGATTGCCCGCCCAAGTCGGAAACACCGTGCGGCAAGGCGTCTGGCTGCGAGCCTACGGCCGGCGCGCCTTGACTCGGATTCTGCGCCGGACGGGATTCCGGATCCAGGACATCCGTTCCTTCGGCCTGCGCGGGATTTCGGGGCTCGGCATGCTTTGGGAGGTGGCGGCCCGCCGGGAAGAGGGCGCCCTTCCGCCGAGCCGGAGCTGAAGCGATGCCCCACCGGACGCAACCCGCTTGGAAAAGACGGCTGGCCGATTCGCGCTTCTGCCGGCGTGCCGTGGCCGAGGCCGCGGCGCCGGGCTTCCAAACCCCGAAGCTCACGCCCCGTTTTAGAGTCGGCCTGGGCGTCCTCGCCTTTAGCTATCTTCTGGCCTGGCCGCTGATCGGTTTCTTGGGAATATTGGCCGTCCGCAGGAGTCAGCCCGCTCTGGTGACGATCGGCGGGCCCATCGCCTACGGCGTTTCCACCGTGGTCTTTTTCCTGGGCCTCTTCCTATCCGGGAAGGACGGCCTGCGGTTTCTCCGGGCCTTCGGGTATCGGCTCATAGCCCGTTTCCATGCCCGGCATCTCGCCGTCCCGGACGAAGAAGACGGACGCGATTCCAGGGAGTGAAGACCGGATTTTCAGCGGACGAAACGAGCCGCCGTCAACGGACGGCGATAAGCCGGACCACCCGCGGGCCGAGGGCGCTCGGGTCCAAGCGTTCGACGGAGAATCCCGCGGCGGATACGGCCGCAGTCAGTTCATCCGGCGTCCGCAAGCGGATGGGCCGGCGCCGAACCTTGTTCTTCCAGGCTTCCAGGCGGACCGGCCAGGACATCCGGGCGGTTCCCGGGATCGTGGTCCGGATCACCAGACAGCCGCCCGGCTTCAAACGCCCGGCCAAGGCCCGTAGGGTCGCCTCGAAATCCTCATCGGAAAGCTCCTGAACCACGTCGAGAAGGAGCGCCGTATCGGCCGCTTCCGATCCGCCGGGAAGGCTCGGCGCCGCTCCGGCCTCGACCGTGCCGCGGTCGCCGAAAACGTAGCGGGCCGCGGCCGCCCGTTTCGGATTCGGCTCCAATCCCGCCACCCGGAGGCCGGGCGAGCGGGCCAGGAGCCAGGCTCCGGGAACGCCGTACCCGCAGCCCACGTCCAGGACGAGCCCGCGTCCGGGGACAATGTCGGACAGCTCGGCGAACATCGGATCGAGCCGCAGCTTGAGGCGGGCGAATAGCCTGGGATAAGCCTCCAAGTGACGGTACCGCCGCCGGACCGCGGCCCCGGCCGCGCCGGGGGAAAGGCCTGCGGCCGGGATCCGCGGCCAGGGCCGCGGCCGGTAGAGCCGGCGCAGGATGGGGGGCAGAAGGATGAACGCGGCCAGGGCGGAATAGGCGGTCGCCAGCAGTCCGGTCAGGCCGATGCTGCGCAGGAGCACGTGACGGCCCGCCGCCAGGCCGCCGAAGCCGATCATGGTCGAGGCGGCCGTCAGGAACACGGCGTTGCGAAAGATCCCGACGGAATCCTGGTGCTCGTCCCCGAAGCGCTGGTAGCCGCGGGCGAAAAACAGCGCGTAATCGCTGCCCATACCGGGGATGATGACGGCCAGGGCCAGGCTGGGGATATTGATGGGCTGGCCGAGGAGCTTCAGCGTGCCCAGGGTGCAAACCAGGGAGAAGACCGTATGCCCCAGGATGATCAGCGGGAGCGTGGCTTCAAGGAAGAAGAGGAAGAGGACGACGGCCAGGCCTCCGGTGCAGATGAGGAGCATGCGGCCGAATCCGGCGATCAGCAGGCCCGCCAGCCGGTCGGCGAAAAGCTGATAGTCGAGGATCCGGGCGCCCGGCAGTTCCCTGACCCGGCGGGCGAAGTCCTCCCGGTCGAAGCCGGGCCCCGGCGCGACGGGATTGAGGGTCAGCCATTTCGATCCGTCCCGGGAACGGACGATGCCGAGCAGACCGTATCGCTCCGGGGGGACGGGCATGGATTCCGCCGCCGGGGATTCGATCGATCGCCAAAACGGCTCGAAGGCCTTGGCCGAAAATCCGAGACCGGCTTGGGCGTCGCCCATGGCGGCCCGGACCGAAGCGATTTGTTCCGGCGTCCAGAAATCCTTCCAGGCCGCGAGGTTGGCGGCGGCCGCCTCCGGCCCCGGCAGGATCATCGAGGGTGTGAAGCCGGAACCGATGCGTCCCGCCGTTTCCTGGCTCCGAAGGAAGGCGGCGAGTCCGTCGGAGCGGGCCTGCAGGGCTTCCGGCGTGTCCCCTTCGAGCAGGACGTAGACGTTGCCCAGCACGTTCCCCCAGACGGACTGCACCGTTTGTTCGGCCCGAAGCGTTTCCGGCGAAACCGTGTTCAGGGTCCGCAGATCGCCCTCGAAGCGCGGCCAGGCGAAAAGGGCCAGGACCAGGCCGATGATGAAAAAGACGATTGCCGCGGTCCGGCCTCCGCCTAGCGCGAGGCGGGTCGTCAGTCCGGTCAGCCGGGCCGCCCGCTTTTTCTTGCGGACGGCCGGGGGGACCTTCTTGAAGACAAGGGGAAAGACGAGATGGACGAAAAGGAACGCGTACAGGCAGCCCAGGGCCGAGAAGATGCCCAGCTGTCGGAGGATCGGGAAATCGGCCAGGAGCAGGGCCAGGAAAGAGCCCACCGTCGTCAGCATCGCCGCCAGGCTGACGACCAGGACCGAGAGCGAGGCTTCCCAGCCCGTGGTAGGCTTTTCCGCCCGGTCCAGAAAAGCGAAGAAGGCGATGCCGCCGTCGATGGCGATGCCGACGAGGGCGCCGCCGAAGCCGAGGGAGAGGATCGAAAGAGAGCGACCGAAAAGGGAAAGCGTGAACAAGGAAAGCCCGGCCCCGGCTATGGCGGGGATCAGGCAGAGCAGTCCCAGCCAGGGCCGTGGGAACGCGAGGAGGAGGAGGAGGGCGATGCCCAGCACCGATATCAGAGTTGCCCGCCGGGCGTCCGTACGGGAGTATCGCTCGTTGTCCAGCGTCGATCGGAACGCTCCGGCGGAGACGATTTGGACGTCGCGCCCGTTTTCGGGCGTTTCCCGGGATAAGGCCTCGCCGGCCTTCAGGATCGCCGCCTGGATCCGGGCGGCATTGACGGTATCGGTTCCCGGCCGGACGGGCTGGAGCGGCAGCAGGATATGGCGCTCGTCGGCGCTGACGACCTGGCCCTTGACGATCCGGGCGTTCATATGGGGCAGGATGATCCCCAGCCGGGACAGAATGAGCCCCCGCCACCCGAACGGATCGCGGGCTGTGAGCCCGGCCTGCCCGATTCCCTCCAGCGATCGCAGGAGGGAGGCGTCGGCCTGAAGCGCCTCCCGGATCTTCTCCGGCCGCAGGCTGTCCGCGATCCGGCTCTGGAGGTCTTGCCGGTCGAAGAGGAGGGGCAGGCGGGCGGTCAGAAGGGGCATCAGGCCGGCGATGCTCTCGCCGTATTCCGCCCCGCCGACCGAGATGAAAAGGCCCGTCGCCCGCAGGGACGCGGACACGCGCTCGGCCGCGGCGACCAGGGGGCCCGGGCCGGCGGCGTCGCCGGGGAGGCTGAGATCCAGCAGGACGGTATCCAGAAGCCCGTGCTGGCGGAGGGCGTAGCGGGTGTCGGATATCACCGGGTCGCCGGCCGGAAGCCCGGCGACCACGTCGCTCTCGACGGTCAGGCGGGTCGGTACGACGGCGAACAGAGCCGCCAGGATGAGGGCGGCGGCCAAGCCGGCGGGCCAGCCGATGCGCCACTTCCCGGAGGAGTTTTCATTGTCCATCATTCGAGGCCCGAAGGTTCGCGGCCTGAGCGACTATAGCATCTGCTTTTTATGCAAGTCAACTTCGGCTTTTTTCTCGCCGGCGGGATATTTTCCCCCGGCCGACGCCCCCTTCCTATTGACTTCCCCCATATGGGAAAGTATCATGAGCGCCTAAAAATCATGTCGCAGACGCGCAATTTGGCCGGGGGAAAGCTCGCCCTCGTAACGGGCGGCAGTCGGGGAATCGGAGCCGCGATTGCTGCCCGGTTGGCTTCGGATGGATGCGATATCTGGCTGAACTACCGCCGGCGGAAAGACTGCGCCGAAGCCGTGGCCGACAAGATCCGCGCCATGGGCCGAGCCTGTCGGCTTCTGGAATTCGACGTCGCGAACGCGGAGCAGGTGGCCGGAGTTTTAGGCCCCCTCCTCGCGGAACACGCGCCGGACATCCTGGTCAACAACGCCGGCTTGTCCCGCGACACGATCTTCGGCCTGATGTCGGATCAGGACTGGGGCGAGGTCATCGACACCTCCCTGCGCGGGTTCTTCAACGTCACCCGGCCCGTCGTCCAGACGATGATCCACCGCCGGAGGGGCCGGATCGTCACGATCTCATCGACGTCCGGATTGAGCGGCGTGCCCGGCCAGGTGAATTATGCCGCGGCCAAGGCCGGCCTCATCGGCGCCACCAAGGCCCTGGCCTTGGAAGTGGCCCGCCGCCACGTCCTGGTGAACGCCGTCGCCCCGGGATTCATCGAGACCGACATGGTCGGCCACTTGCCCATGGATCTCATTCTGCCGCGCATACCCTTGGGGCGGCTGGGCCGTCCGGAAGAAGTGGCCGCCTTGGTCAGCTTTCTCTGTTCCGATGAGGCCGAATATATCACCGGGCAAGTCTTTTCCATTAACGGCGGGATTTACACTTGATGCGAATATGTTCGGCCGGACTCGCCGACGGATCGACGGGCCTCGGGGATTGAAGACCGAACCATGCCAGATGTCGTCGTGATCGGAGCCGGCTTCAGCGGCTTGGCGTCCGCCATCTTCATGGCGCTCGAGGGGCGGAAGGTGACCGTCGTCGAGCAGGCCGACCGGCCCGCGCCGCTCCTTCGCAACTGCGCCTGCCAGGGGTTCGAGGTCAACAACGGATTCCATTATATCGGCGGGTTCTATCCGGGCGGCGCCTTGGACCGCATCTTCTCGCATCTCGGGTTGCGCGATCTCGTGACGCCCGTGCCCCTCAATGAAGACGGGTTCGACAGCTTCCTGGGGCTCCTGGACCGGACGATCCGGGTGCCGGTCGGACCGTTGCGGGTTCAAACCCTCCTGAACGACGCTTTTCCCGGGAACGGACCGGTTTTGGAAGCCTATTTCGCGGAGCTGAGGACGGCTTTCCGGGATTTCGATTTCCTGAAACTGGAGGAGTTCTTCCTGGGCGCCGATCACAAGCTGGTCGCCGCGACGCTGTATGATTTTCTCGCCGCCCGCGGCGCGACGCCCGATTTGATCGTGTTCCTGGACGTCTATTCCGAAATGCTCCTCGGAGTCCCGGCCCGTGAGGTCCCGTTCCTGACCCATCTGCTGGGCGTCGGCGCCTACTTTCTGTCCGCCCATACCTTCGCGGGCGGCGGCGGCGCCCTGGCCGAGGCTCTCGAAGCGCGGGCCCGCGAGGTCGGAGTCCGCATCCGAACGGGCTGCCGGGCGGTCGGAATCGAAGGCGGGGCCCGGCGCCGCGTCTCGGCCGTCCGTGTCCGGTGCCCGGACGGGACCGAGGAAAGCATTCCGGCCGAAGCCTGCGTCAGCACGATTCACCCGAAACGGCTGCCGGC
>JAQULS010000156.1 GCA_028749235.1 Acidobacteriota bacterium
TCTACAACCCCCATGCCGCCCCGGCCGGCTTCTTCGATGATCCGATAGCGGCCGGCGAAGAGCGTTCCGGGGGCGAAACCGGTTTCCTCTCGCGCGAAGGTCCGGGTATCGATCTCCCCTTCCTCCTGAGGCGACTATAGTCCGCGCCGCGCGGAAGTGTCAAGGCTTTCGGGGGCGGGATGGGGGGCCGGATCGGGTATATCGGGTATAATGGAAGGGAATCATGCGAGAGGAAGGAGCCCCCATGCAGAGCCATCAAGCGGACATCCTGATCGTGGGTGCCGGCCCGGCCGGCCTGACGGCGGCCATCTATGCCGCCCGAGCCGGGAAGAAAACGATCGTCCTGGAGAGCGAGCGGGCGGCTTCGCGCATGTCCGTCGGCTGGGAGCTGGAGAACTTTCCCGGCTACCTGTCCATCGACAGCCGGGAGCTTCTGGCCAAGTTCCGGGCCCACGCCGTCCATTTCGGGGCCGCATTCGTCAAGGGCGATACGATCGCTTTATCCCTGAACGGCGATCTCAAGCTCGTCTCGACGTCCGACTCCTTCATCGAGGCCAAGACCGTCATCCTGGCGACCGGCAAGCCTTTGGCCAAGGAGCGCCAGCTCCCGGGCGAGGAAAGGCTGGTCGGCTTCGGCGTCAGCTACTGCGCGGTTTGCGACGGGCCCCTCTACCGGGGGCGCGACGTCGCCGCGTACGGCTCGACCGAAGAAGCCGCCGATGACGTCATGGCCCTCAACCAGATGGGCGCCAACGTCCACTGGATTACCGGCCCGATCAAGGATCCGGCGGCTCTGGAGGAGGCCTTCATCAAGGCCGAGAAAAAGGGGGTTATTCTCCATGCCGGGCGGAAGATCAAGGAGATCGTCGGCGAGAAGGGCGTGGAGAAAGTCATCCTTGCGGGTTCGGCCGGGGAGGAGGAAGCGCTTCCGGTCGCGGCCGTTTTCCTCTTTCGTGAAATCCCCACCGGCCCGCTTTTCGTCAAGGCCGGCCTGGCCATGGACCACAAGCAATGCCTGGCCGTCGACCGCTTCGGCCGCACCAACCTCGCGGGAGTCTATGCCGCGGGCGACAACACCTGCGGCGGCCTTCAGGTCGTGGCCGCGGCGGGGGAAGGCTGCGTCGCCGCGCTGCAGGCCTTGGCCTACCTGAGGAAGTAAAAAAAAGGGGACGGGAAAATCCCGTCCCCTCGGTTGAGCTGGGCGATTACTTGATCGCGGCGGCCTGGGTCCTGATCTGATCCACCATCCTCTGCGCGATCGTCTTCTGCGCCGCGGGCGCGACTTCCAGGGCTTTGTCGGCGGCCTTGAGCGCTTCCGGCGCGTTTTTCATCTTGATGTAGACCTGGGCCAAGGTCGTCCATCCGGCGAAGGCCGCGGGGTTCATCTCGACCGCCTTTTTGGCCGCTTCCAGGGCGCTGTCCAGGTTCTTATCCTGGCGGGCCCAGAACGAAGCGTAAGGGGTGATGGCGGCGGCCGCCGCGAGGGACTTCTGCAGGAAGGCCGGGCCGTAGATGGCCATAGCCTTATCCTCGGCGCCGATGTCCAGGTAGGCTTGGGCGAAGCTTGAGATCATGCGGGGGTTTTCGCCGGCGGCCTTGAGGGCCTCGTCGATCACCGCACCGGCTTTCTCTTTGTCGCCCTTGAGCGCATACAACCGGGCCAGGTTGAGCTCGAGAGACGAGCCGCCCATGGCCGTGGTGACCTGGCTGCCCGATTTGCCTTTGGCTTCCATCTCGAGCTTGTTGAGGGCGATGGCTTTCGCCGCCAGCTCGATGCCCTTGTCCACGGGCTCCTTGTCCGTCAGGATCCGCTGGACCCACATGGAGAGAGCCGTCGTGTCCTTGGGGAACCGGTTGGCGAACTCGGCGAAGAACGCCGCCGCCTGGTCTTTGGGAGCCGTGCGCAGGAAATGGACCGCTCCCAGGCGCATGTAGCCGGTCTTGACCATCTCGCCGTCGGGGTACTTCTTGAGGAAGGCCTGCATCGGGGCGGGGTCGGCGGGCCGGCTGCTCAGCGCGGCGATGCCGAGGCTGAACTCGGCGTACTGGGTGAAGGACACCTTTTCGACGACGCCTTCCTGGCCGGTCTGATAGTCGGTTGTGCCCTTCTTGCCCGTGGGGTCGAGGGCCAGGACCTTCTTGTAGAATTCGGCCGACTTGGCCTGGTCGTAGCGGTCGTCATATTTGCGGGCCAGCTTGAAAACCGTCTCGATGGCCTTGGGGTTCTTGGCATAGACGGCGGTCAGGCTCTTGAACGTGTCTTCGCCCTTGAGAATCTTGTCGAGCTGGGCCTTAAAGGCCGTGGCCGGCGGGTCGTAGCCGAGGATCCAGTCCACGGCTTCGCCGTTGCCGTCGAAAAACATGATCGTGGGGGTGGCCCGGACGCCGTACTTTTCGAAGACCTTGCGGCCATCCGGCTCCTGGGTGTAAACCCGGAAGAGGACGAAAGTCTTGGACAGATAGTCCTTGTACTGGGGGTTGTCGTAGAACTGCTCACCGAGCAGTTTGCAGCCCGGTCAGGTGAAGGAGTTGAAGTCGAGGAGAACCAGCTTGTTCTCCGTCTTGGCCTTGGCGAACGCTTCGTTCAGGGATCCGTGGAACCACCAATCGGGGATCTGGGCGAAAGCGGTCGAGGCCAACAGGAGGAGAAGCGCAAGCGCCAGGGCTTTTTTCATGTATGCCTCCGTTGGAATTTGAACCCCGCGACTATAGCCCAGCCCCCGGGCGGGTGTCAATCAAGGGGGACAGTTACCTTTTTCCCCTGTAACCATGAATGGATACAGCCGCGGAAACCGAGCTTTCGCTCTGACCGCTCACGCGTGGATACGATCTTCGATATTGGGTCTTATTGCGGATGCCGACGAGGTGCGGCAGCGGAATGGGGGGAAGATATATATAACCGCTTTTGGTCCCGTCGTACCGGAGAATGACGAAAATTCATCTCCCTGTTAGGAGGGCATCGAGCCGACACCCTCCTAACAGGGCAAAAAAGTAACTGTACCCCTATTTTTTCAGGCGCTCGAGGGATTTCCGGTACATCTCCTTGACCTGGTCGGGGGCCAGCTCGATCGCCTTTTCGTAAGCCTTGGCCGCTTCATCGGTCAATTTCATCTTGCCGAGGACGTCGCCCAGGGTGCCCCATTGGTAGTACTGCTTGGGCTTGAGCTCGACGGCCTTCTTGGCCGCGGCCAGGGCGCTGTCGAGGTTCTTGCCCTGCCGTCCCCAGAACGAGGCGTAACTGTTGAGCGAGGAAGCATCGGCCATCTTGGCCTTGATCCAGGCCGGCCCGAACAAGGCCAGGGCCTTGTCCTCCTTGCCCGTCTTGACGTAAAGCCCGGCGACCTGCTGGATGAAGTAGCTGTTGTCGGGAGCCAGCTTGAGGGCCGTTTCCGCCATGGCCACGGCGTTGTCCAGGTTCTCATTTTTACCGGCCCAGAAGCCGGCGTAGCTGATCAGGTTATAGGCCAGGTTCTCGACTTGGTTGTCCGCGTATTCCTTGCCGTAGACTTCCGCCGCCTTGGCCTTGTCGCCCTTGGCCAGGTAGAAATCGCCCAGCGTCTGTTGGACGGAGGGATCGGGATTCCGTTGGGTCAGGAGCTCGATCTTCTCGGCCAGCTCCAAGCCCTTGTCCATGGGCGCCTTGTCCTTGTTGATCCGGCTCAGCCAAGACTGGAGGACGTAGGGATCCTCCGGATACTTGGCGCCGTACTCGGCGAAGAACGCGGCCGCCTCGTCTTTCCCGGCTTGTCCGCCATAGAAATAGGCCAGGTTCTGGTAGGCGCTTTTAATCAAAGGACTCGTCGGATACTTGGCCATGAAGGCCTTGAGCGGCGCCACGTCCGGCTTGGCTCCGCGGGTCGTGGCCAAGGTGTACTCGGCGAAGACCGTGTAGGGAACGGTCACCTTGGTGTACTCGTTGGTATAGTTGCCGGACTTGCCTTCGGGATCCAGGGCGATGACTTTTTTATAAAGCTCGCTCGATTTGGACTCGTTGAACCGGTCTCCCCACTTGCGGGCCAGCTTGAAGGTCAGGGCCGCGTCGTTGGGATTTTTGGCATAGGACTCGTTGATGGCTTTGTAAGTGTCCTCGCCCTTGAGGGTTTTCTCAAGCTTGGCCTGGAAATTCTCGGGCGGCGGGCCGTATCCGACGAACCAATCAATCTCGGCTCCATCGGGCCCGAGGATGATGGTCGTCGGGGTGGCCCGGATGTCGTACTTCTTGAAAATGGCGTTTCCGGCCTCGGTGTCGGTGTCGGCGCGGAAGAGGACGAAATTCTTGTCCTGGAAGGCGTGGAACTTGAGGTTTTGGTAAAACTGCTCACCGAGCAGTCGGCAGCCCCCTCAGCCGGCGCTGAAGAAGTCGATGATGACCAGCTTGTTCTCGGTCTTGGCCTTGGCCACGGCCTGGTCCAGCGAGCCTTGGAACCAGTTCTGGGCCGAGGCGAAGGAGGCGAGGACAAGCACCAGGGTGATGGTGAGTGCTTTTTTCATGATGGCCTCTCCTTGGAATCCTACTTGCTGCGGGGGAGTCGTGTCAATGAACAAGCGCTTCCCTCGGAAGCCCGTCACTTCCTAATACTGCGCCGGGGTCGAAAAGGTTGACCCTATTTCAATTCTTTGCGGGGCACCATCTCGTCCGCCGTGGCCGCGTGCCAAGCGTAGGCGGCCATGATGACCGCGTTCTTGATCAGGTCTTGCGGCTGGATCGTGTCCAGGAAGTCGAGGTTGGTGTGACCCCCCGTCCCCGGGATGCGGTCCTGGATGAACTGGAAGCCGGGCAGGCCGGCCCGGTCGAACGAGACGTGGTCGGTCGAGCCGACGCTCTGGTTCGAGACGGCCCAGCAGCCCATGTCGCGGAACGGCTCCATCCAGGCGGTGAGCATCCGCCTGGCCCGCTCGTTGCCCTGCAGGTAGATGCCGCGGAACGCCCCAGCCCCGTAGTCCATGTTGAAGTAGGCCGAGAGCTTGTCGTATGCGGGCTTCTTGCCGATCTTGGGATCGCGGGGATCGCCGAAATGCGCTTTCACGTATCCGTCCGAGCCGAACAAGCCCTGCTCCTCGCCGCCCCACCAGGCCACCCGGATCGTGCGGCGCGGCTTGGCCCCGATCGCCTTGAGAATGCGGGCGGCCTCCAGGGCCACGGCGCAGGCCGCGCCGTCGTCGCTGGGGCTTGGGCTGGCGTGCCAGGTGTCGAAGTGGGCCCCGATGATGACGATCTCGTCCTTGAGGTCGGAGCCGGGAATTTCGCCGATGAGATTCTGGGCCATCTCCCGCTCCTTGCCGATGCGGTTGCGGACCTCGACCTCGACCTTGACGGGCACGTCGCGCTTAAGGATTCGGTACATCCGGTTATAATGCTCGGGCGTGACGGACAGAATGGGAAGCGAAGCCATGGTGGCTTCGTAGGACCACTGGTCGTTTCTCGTTCCCGGGCGGGCGAAGCCGATCGCGGCGCCGGGGCGGCCGCCCGGGCACTGCAGGGCGACGCGCACACCCTCGGCCTTGAGGAAAGCCAGCTTCTCCTCGGGCTTCAGGATGTCCGGGTTGGGCGCGATGGGCGAGCCGGCCCGGACCGTCGGCAGGACGGTCTCTTCGATCCGCTTGAGTTCCTCGTCCGTGTAGCGATTGACCGTGGCGAATACGCCGTAGGGATCGAAAGCCGCGGGAGGCGTAAGCAGGACGGCCGTTCCCTTGAGCTTGCCTTTGAGCTTGTCCAGCTCGGTCTTGCTCTGCGCGTCCACGATGACCACGGGCAGCGTCAGCTTGCCGTTCGTCCCGGGCGTGTGGGCCAGCGGAAAGCCGACCATCATCTGGTAGTCCGGCTCGATCATATGGATCGAGGTGTATTCGTTGTCCCAGGAGACGCCGTAGTCCTTGAACGGCTCCAGGACGATGTTCTCCAGCCCGATCTGGGCGAACTTCTCCTTGGCCCAGGCGTGGCCTTTTTTCATGCCCTCGGAGAGGGTCAGCCGCGCCCCGATGACGTCGGTCATGTAGCCGACGACGTCCATGACCTGCGAGCGCTGCAGGCCTTCCTCGCGGATGCGGGCGACCGTGTCCCAGTCGACCTTGGGGGAGCCGGTCTGGGCGAAGCCGAGGATGGGGACGAGGATAAAGACGGCGATGATGGCTTTGCGGGTGCGCGACATGCGGGCCTCCTGACGGGATCGGATCGGACCTCCTCTTTTATCCCATTTCCGGCGGATTTTCAATGCGAACCCGCCCGCGCCATGCGCCGGATTTGAGATTGACGGCGGTCCTGTGGTATGTCCCTCCCTTCAGGAGGCTCTCATGCGCCATCACCGTGTTCGACTTATCGCCGTCGTTCTTGTCGCCGCACTTTTCTGGCCTCTGCTCCTTTCGGCCCAGGGCACGCGGGCCGACTACGAGCGGGCCGCCTCGCTGCGCGAGAAATGGCAGAGCCTGCCCGTCGACCTGCCGGAGCGGCCGTCCTGGATCGGCAAGACCCACCGCTTCTGGTATCGCAAGTCGGTCATCGGCGGATTCGAGTTCGTCCTGGTCGACGCGGACAAGGCCTCCAAGGGGCCCGCCTTCGACCACGGCAAGCTGGCCGCCGCGTTGGCCGTCGAACTCAAGGATAAGGTCGATCCCCAGAAGCTGCCCTTCACGAGGATCAATTTCACCGACGACGAGAAGGGCGTCAAGTTCGAGGCCGGCGGGTTCCGCTGGACATACGATCCGGCGGCCGGGACCTTGGCCAAGGACGGGCCGGTCGAGCCGCGCCGTCCCGGCAACGACGGCATGGGCCAGGGCGGCCCGCCCGCCGAAGCCGCCTCGGCCGGGTTCAAGGCCTCGCCCGACGGCAAGTGGGAAGCCTTCATCCGCAACTACAACGTCTTCGTCCGGGCCAAGGACAAGGCGGCGAAGCTGGAATTCGCCATGAGTCTGGAAGGCAGCGAGGGGGACTACTACACCTACCGCTCGCTGGCCTGGTCGCCCGATTCGAAGAAGATCGCCGCCGTCAAGGTCAAGCCCGGCTACCATCGATTCGTCTCTTACATCGAAAGCTCGCCCGCCGACCAGCGGCAGCCGAAATACTCCGAGATCGAATATGCCAAACCCGGCGATGTCCTCGATCTCGACCAGCCCGTGCTTTTCCTCCTCGAGGAGCGCCGCCAGATCAGGGTTGACGGCGCCCTCTTCCCGAATCCCTACGAGCTGACCCCGCCCGTCTGGCGCAAGGACTCGCGGGCCTTCACCTTCGAATACAACCAGCGCGGCCACCAGATCTACCGCATCATCGAGGTGGACGGCGCGACCGGCGCGGCCCGGGCCGTCCTGAGCGAGGAACCCAAGACCT
>JAQULS010000157.1 GCA_028749235.1 Acidobacteriota bacterium
TTCAGCCCCGACGGACGGACGCTCGTCTACGCCGCCGAGCGGGACAACAACTGGAACATCTACACGGCCTCGATCGTGCGGAAAGAGGAGCCGTACTTCTACGCCTCGACCGTTCTTAAAGAGGCGCCGGTCGTGGCCACCGCGGCCGAGGAATTCCAGCCGGAATTCTCGCCCGACGGCAAGGAGCTAGCCTATCTGGAGAACCGGGTCGTTCTGAAAGTCGTCAACCTGGCCTCCAAAGAGGCCCGGACCATCCTGCCGGCCAGGCATAACTATTCCTATTCCGACGGTGACCAGTACTACAAGTGGAGCCCCGACGGCAAATGGTTCCTGGTCCAGTTCGGTTACGTCCGGCTGTTCACGCCCCAGGTCGGGCTGGTCTCGAGCGACGGCAAGGGCGAAGTGATCAACCTGACCAAGAGCGGTTTTGACAACATCTCTCCCCGCTGGGGGATGGACGGGACGATGATGGTCTACGGCTGCGACCGGGAAGGCGCGGTCAACACGGACCAATCCGCCGTCCAATACGACATCTACGGCATGTTCTTCACCCGGGACGCCTACGACAAGTACCGTCTGTCCAAGGACGACTACGCCCTCTGGAAGGAGCAGGACGACAAGGCCAAGGAGGAGAAGGCCAAGGCGGACAAGGACAAGCCGAAGGACGCCAAGGACGCCGCGGTCAAGAAGGACGAGCCCAAGAAGGACCTCGTCTTCGAGCTCGACGGCATCGACCGCCGCAAGGCCCGCCTGACCATCCATTCCGCCGACATCGCCGACTTCGCCCTGGGCAAAAACGGGGAGAAGCTCTATTACCTGGCCCGCTTCGAGAAAGGCTATGACCTGTGGATGACCGAGCTGCGGACGCGCGACACCAAGCTCTTCGCCAAGCTGGGCGCAAACCAGACGGGGATGGAGATATCGGCCGACGGCAAGAGCCTTTTCGTCTTCGTCGACGGCCGGATCATGAAGATCGATCCCGAGAGCGGCAAGTCCGAGCCGGTGGCACTCGGCGGCGAGATGGTCCTCGACCAGACCGCCGAGAAGGCCTACATGTTCGATCACATGTGGCGGGAGATGAAGCAGAAGCTTCTGGTCGAGGATCTCTACGGCGCCGATTGGGACTATTACTACGGCGTCTACAAGAAGTTCCTGCCTGACATCGCCAACAACTACGACTACGCCGAGATGGTCAGCGAGATGCTGGGCGAGATGAACGTCTCGCACACGGGCTGCTATTACTCCGGGCCGCGCATCGCGGGGGCGGACGCCACGGCCGCGCTCGGCTTGTTCCCCGACTACGCCTTCGAGGGCCCGGGCCTGAAGGTGGCCGAGATCATCGGCGGCGGCCCGCTGGACAAGGCCTCGCTCAAGATCCGGGCCGGCCACGTCATCGAGAAGATCGACGGCCAGACCCTGGACGGTACATTCGATCATTACAAGCTCCTCAACCGCAAGGCCGGCAAGCCGACCCTGCTCTCCGTCTACGACCCCGCGGCCAAAACGCGCTGGGAGGAGATCATCAAGCCCGTCTCCATCGGCGAAGAGAACGGCCTCCTCTACCGGCGCTGGGTCAGGGCCCGCCGGGCCGAGGTGGACAAGCTGTCCGGCGGCCGCCTCGGCTACGTCCACGTCCAGAGCATGAACGACTCCAGCTACCGGACGGTCATCGAGGAGGTCCTGGGCTTGAGCGCCGACAAGGAGGCCCTGATCGTCGACACCCGCTTCAACGGCGGCGGCAGTCTGCACGACCAACTGACCGACTTCCTGAACGGCAAGGTCGTCTTCGACATCCTGCCCCGCGGCCAGCTCGTCGGCCAAGAGCCCTACGGCAAGTGGGTCAAGCCGTCCATCGTCCTGATGGGCGAATGCAACTACTCGGACGCGCACCTGTTCCCGGTGGAATACAAGATCAAGGGCGTCGGCAAGACGCTGGGCATGCCCGTGCCGGGCACGGGCACGTTCGTCTGGTGGGAAAACCAGATCGACTCGACCATCCGGTTCGGAATTCCGCAGGGCGGCTGGCGGACGCCCGACGGCAAGCTCTGCGAGAACAACCAAATGGAGCCCGACATCCTGGTCAAGAACGACCCGGACGTCATGTCCGCCGGCCGCGACCAGCAGATCGAAGCCGCGGTCAAGGAGCTGCTGAAGAAGTAGCCGGCCCCCTGCTCTTGCCGCCCCGGCCGGAAATGGGGTAGTCTCCCTGCGGAGGCCCCATGAGAATTCAACGCGCGATCGTCGGCGTCGTCCTCCTCCTTCTGGCCGGGCGGATGGAGCCGGCCTTGAACGATCCCCTCAAGGCCGTTTTCACGGAGAGGAATTCCGAAAAAGCCTGGCGGCTCGAGGAGCTTGGTTCCGACCTGCCCGCCGATTGGACCGGTTACGAATACCTGGTCCTGGAGATGAAAGCGTCCTCGCCCCAACGGTTCTCCCTCTGGATCCACACGGCCGAGGGCAAGCGCCGGCTGATGATTCATCCCCTCGGCCAAGGCGTCTGGATGCGCGCCTCCGTCCCCCTGCGCTTCTTTAGGGGGCGGGACCGGCAAGGCATGGACCTGGCTTCGGCCAACAACCGCCGCACCGATGCCTACTGGATGGGAGTTTGGGGGCCGTTCGGTGACCTGAAAAACGTCCGGGCGCTGAGCGTCGCGATGGACTACCCGCTGAACGCGCCGAGCCTCGAAATCCGCTCCCTGGCCCTCGCCAAGGAGGATGCCGGGTCGGAATTCCTGGAGGGACGGCCCGTCCTGGACGAATTCAGCCAGTGGGCGGCGGGCGATTGGCCGCGCAAGGTCCGCAGCCGCGAGCAGCTCGAGCGGGAGGGTGCCGCCGAAGCGCTGGCTTTGGCTGAAAACAAAGCCCCCAAGGTGGGGCGGTTCGGCGGATTCCTGGGAACCAAAGTGGAAGCCACGGGCTACTTCCGGGTGACGCGGATCGACAGGCGCTGGTGGTTCGTGGACCCGGAGGGGCATCTCTTTCTCTCCACGGGAGCCAACGGCATCCGGGGCGAGAGCGGCCCCGATGGCCAGTCTCTTCTCGCCCGCCGGATGAAGGCCTGGGGCCTGAACACGATCGGCAACTGGTCCGGCTTCCGCCCGACGTCGGAAGAGTACCGTAAAGCCTACGTTACGACGCTCGGGCTGCCACGCACGGAGCCGCTCTACCTGGGCATGCCGGACGTCTATTCCCCGGACTATGTCCGGGCCGTCGAAGAAGCGGCCGCCAAACAATTCTCTCCGCTCCAGGACGATCCCTGGCTTCTGGGCTACTTCCTGGGCAACGAGCCGCCCTGGCCCGGGCGCGAGGGCGAAGTGGTCGAGATGTTCCTGCAGGGCCCCGAGACGGCCACCAAGACGGCGCTGCGCGCCTATCTGGCCCAGGGGGACACGCCCGAACGCCGGGTGCGGTTCGTCCACGGCATGTTCGAGGCGTACCTGGATCTGATGGGCCGGGCGGTCCGGAAGGCCGATCCCTACCATCTCAACCTCGGCATCCGCTTCGGAGGCATCCCGGCCGAGCCGATCCTGAAGCTGGGCCGGATGTTCGACGTCTGCAGCCTCAACGTCTACGAATACGAGCCGACCGCCGCCCTGAAGCGATTTTACGAAGTCACCGGTCGTCCCCTTCTCATCGGGGAGTTTCATTTCGGCGTCCCGGCCGACGGGCTCGGAGCGGGACTCGTCCAAACCGCCGACCAGACCGAACGGGCTAAGGGATACCGCTACTACATGGAGCAGGCGGCCGCCCTCCCCTGCTTCGTCGGCGCCCATTGGTTCCAATGGACGGACGAGCCCGTCCTGGGCCGGAGGGACGGCGAGAACTACAACATCGGGTTCGTGGACGTCATGAACCGGCCTTACCCGGAGCTCGTCCAGGCGGCCCGCAAGACGCACGACCGGCTGGCCGCCATTCACGCCGGGAGATTATCGCCCTTCGGCCAGAGGCCGTTGGCCTCGACGCACGGCACGCCCAATTCGCCATGGGATTAGATAGGGGTCAGGTCTGAATATTCAAGATTTCTGACAACACAGGTAGTCATTTCGTCAACAAATGGCGCCGAATCTTGAATATTCAGACCTGACCCCCCACCCTTGACTACTGTCCTGCTCTAGCCTATGGTGACGCCGTGCCTGAACGCGTTTCGATCCGGATCATGAAAGAGTCCGACCTGGTCCTGGCCGGCGCATGGGCCGCCGCCGAGAGCTGGACCTCCGAGACAATCGATGACTTCGAGTCCTTCCTGGCCTATGATCCGGGCGGGTGCTTCATTCTCGAATCTCGAGGGGAGCCCGCGGCCGTTTGCATCGCGACCCGCTACGGCGAAAAGGCCTTCCTCGGCGAGATGATTGTCACCCGCACGGCGCGAGGGCTCGGCCTTGGCCCGATCCTGTTCGACCGCGCCTTGCGCCATCTGCTCGCGCTTGGGTGCCGATCCGTCTCGCTCGACGCCGTGCCCAAGGCCGCGTCCTTCTATGAGACGCGGGGATTCCGAACGATCGCCCTTTCGCTGCGCTGTCGGGGCCTCATCCCCGCTTCCCGGGAGACGGGGGTCCGGCCCTTGGAGCCGGCCGATCTTCCCATGGTTCTGACCATCGACCGCCTGGCCTTCGGCGCGGACCGATCGTTCTTCCTGCGGCGCCGCCTGGCCCAATATCCGGAGCTGGCCTGGATCCGCACCGATGGCAAACGGATCAAAGGGTATATCTTCGGCCGCCGACGCAACGGCTTCGCCTGGGCCGGGCCGTGGTGGTCCGCGGAGCCGGACGGCGGCGACGAGGCCCTCCTGCGGGGCTTCGCTTTGGGATCCGGGGATATTGCCATTCAAGCCGGGATCCTGGATACAAATGCCCGGGCCGTCGAGTTGGTCCGGTCGCTCGGATTCGTCGAAAAGCCGAATCCCTCCCGCCGAATGGTCATGGGCGCGGGAAACCCGGTTGGAATCCACCCGTCGCTCCTCGCGATCGGCACCGCGGGCAAAGGTTGAAAGGAGAAAACCCATGCGATCTCGCCGTATCCCATTCGCTTCCGTCGTCTTCGCGGCGGCTTCCGCCCTTGGTCTCGCGGCCCTGTCGACCGGCTCGGCCCGGGTCGTCCCGAGCCCCGCGCCGGCGCCCGTCAGTCAGGCCGTCCCGGACACGCCCTTCGTCCTGACCGAGGCCATGATCCCGATGCGCGACGGCGTCAAGCTGTACACCGCGATTTGGGCTCCCGGGAACGCCTCAGGCCCCTGGCCGTTTCTCATGGACCGGACGCCCTACAGCGCAAGCGGACGGACCTCCGCCTCGATCAACCAGCGCTATCGCGAACTCGCACGCGACGGATACATCTTCGTCTTCCAGGACATCCGCGGCCGCAACAAGTCCGAGGGCGAATTCGTGATGATCCGGCCTCTGCGGACCGACCGGTCCGATCCGAAAGCGACGGATGAGACCACCGACACCTACGACACGATCGACTGGCTGATCAAGAACGTACCCGGCCACAACGGCCGGGTCGGCGTCTTCGGCGTCTCCTACGACGGCTGGACGACGGTCATGGCCGCCCTCGAGCCGCATCCTGCCCTGAAAGCCGTTTCGCCCCAGGCTCCGGCCGGGGACATGTGGATGGGCGACGATTTCTTCCACAATGGGGCCTTCCGCCTGACCTATGGCTTCGAATATTCCGTCCGTATGGAATGGCCGAATGGCGATCCCCTGTTCCGGTTCGACCGCTATGACACCTACGACTGGTACCTCGATCTTGGCCCGCTGGCCAACGTCAATGCCGTCCATTTCCAGGGCCGCATCCCGACCTGGAACAACTTCATCGCCCATCCCAACTGGGACGCCTTCTGGCGGGGAAAAGCCCTCGACCGGCTGGTCCGGGAGCCGAAGGTGCCGACGCTGAACGTCGCGGGCTGGTGGGACCAGGAGGACTTCTACGGACCGATGTCGACCTATCTGGCCTACGAGAAAAACGACAAGGCCGGCCTCAGCCATCTCGTCGTCGGTCCCTGGAACCACGGCGGCTGGACGGCCGGCCCGGGAGACAAGCTCGGCCGGATCACGTTCGGAAGCGAGACGGGCGCGCATTATCGGGAAAAGATCCAAGCGCCGTTCTTCGCCAAGTATCTCAAGGGCCGGGAAACGGCGGATTTACCGGAAGTCACGACCTTTCGCACGGGGGCCAACGTCTGGACGAGCCATGAGACCTGGCCGCCCCGCCGGGATTACGCCGACCGCTCCCTCTACCTGCGCGAGGGCGGACGCCTTTCGTTCGAGCCGCCGGCCGGAGAGGGCGAGGCCGCCCGCGACACCTACGTCTCCGATCCCGCGAAGCCGGTCCCCTACCGGCCGCGGCCCGTCCAGGCGACTTATCACGCCGCGGGATCGGACTGGGGCATCTGGCTGACCATGGACCAACGGTTCGTACACAACAGGCCCGACGTCTTGAGCTGGGAGACCGAGGTCCTAACCGAAGACCTGACCGTCTCGGGAGCCGTCCTGGCCCGGCTCTGCGTTTCTACAACGGGCAGCGACTGCGATTGGATCGTCAAGCTGATCGACGTCTACCCCGAAGTCTGGCCCGACGAGCCGCGCCTGGGGGGCTATCAGCTTATGATTGCCTCGGATATTCTGCGGGCCCGCTTCCGCCACGGTTTCGAAAAGCCCGAACCCGTCATCCCGGACGAAGTGGAGGATGTCACGGTCGACTTGCGGTGGGCGGATCACACGTTCCTGAAGGGCCATCGGATCATGGTCCAGGTACAGAGCACATGGTTCCCCCTGTACGACCGCAACCCCCAAACCTACGTCGACAACATTTTCAAGGCCGCCGCTTCCGACTATGTCGCGGCCCGGCAGACCGTCTACCGGTCGAAGAGCCGTCCGTCAAGGATCATTCTGCCCGTCCTGATGGGGGTCAGGTCTTAAGATTTAAGATTTCTGACAACATTGGTAGTCATTTCGTCAACAAAGGGAGTCGAATCTTGAATCTTAAGACTTGACCCCCTATCTTAAGACTTCCAGATCAACGTCGTAATAAAGGGCGGACATCGGCTGGCCGGAAACCGGCTCGACGTTATCGGCCCGGACAAGGGCGTGATAAGTTCCCTTTTTCAATCCCGCCGGCGAAACGGCATTGACGAACGCCTGCCGTTTGCCGTTTCCTTCCACTCTCACCGACAGCCAGTCCGGAAGCGATTTGGGATCGATCTTCCAAAGCGGCAGGTCCGCGCTCCCCTTGTTCGTGACCGTGATCGCACCGGACGGCTTCGCGGCCGCCCTCCCGGGCGATCGAAGGACGAGACGATACTTGTCGACGACGATGATCGGGGG
>JAQULS010000158.1 GCA_028749235.1 Acidobacteriota bacterium
GTCACCAGCGTCATGGCCTTCGAGAAAATCCCGTTGAATCAACTGCTTACGGAAACCACTCATCACGAATCGCAACCAGATGCCTGTATCCAACTTAAACTGATCAACTTATAATGGGACACGACTGGTACAGTATACGTAATTCCCTTTTTCAGATGATCGGTTGATCGGGATAAATCGGATTCCAATTATACGAGAGGGAAACGGAATTGGGTGATTACGTATACTGTCGCCCCATTCATGAGATTGCCACGCTCGCATGGCTCGCTCGCAACGACGGCTCTTACTCCGCTTCCGCGACCATACCGGCGGCCAAACGGTAGCGCTTGCCCGATCGCGGGCAGGACGCCAGCCCGTCGGCGTCGAAAACGAGCTTCTCCCCCGCCTCGCTCATCCAGCCGGCGAGGCGGGCCGGGTTGCCGACGACGAGGGCGTAATCGGGAACGTCCCTGGTCACGACGGCTCCCGCCCCGACGAAGGCGAAGCGCCCGATGGTGTGGCCGCAGACGACGGTGCAGTTCGCCCCGAGCGAAGCGCCCGTATGGACGATCGTCGGCCGGTAGAAGCGGGCGCCGACCTGGGGATATTTGCCGCGCGGCACGGGGACGTTGGTAAAGACCATGGAGGGGCCGCAGAAGGCGTAGTCCTCGAGCACGACCCCCTCGTAGACCGAGACGTTGTTCTGGATCTTGACGAAGTCGCCGACAACGACGTTGTTGCCGATATTGACATTTTGGCCCAGGACGCAGGAGCGCCCGATCCGGGCGCCCGACTGGACATGCGAAAAATGCCAGATTTTCGTCCCTTCCCCGATCACGACTCCGTCGTCGATATAGGAGCTGGGGTGAACAAAGTACGGCTTGGCCGCGGGATCCGACGGCTTCGATGGTTCGGTCATGGCGCACTCCCTTGATGGGATCATACCACGAGTGGGGGTCAGGTCTTAAGATTCAAGATTCGACTCCATTCGTTGTCGCCACAAGACAACGGACATTGTCGGAAATCTTAAATCTTTAGACCTGACCCCCGCCCTGACCCCCGCCCCCTCCTCCTATTTCCCTTTTTATGGTTATAATGAGAGATATGACGCTGCAACGGGTTCTTTTGACGCTTGCCCCGGCCTTTCTGGCCGCGGCCTCCCTTGCGGCGCCGTCCGCCCGTCCCGAAGCCTCCGCTGCGGTTCAGGCTCAAGCCAACCCCCCCGCTTCCGCCCCCGCCTCCATCGCTTCGCCCGGGCAGAAGCCCGAATCCATCCTCAACATCCGCGGCGAAGTCCGCTTCTACGCCCTGCACTGGCAGGAGAAGGGCGACTGGCTCTACGCCGACGGCCTAGCCGAAGTCCACTATAAAAACAGGGCGCTGTGGGCCGATCATCTCGAGATCAACACGAAGACCAAGGACGTGCTCGCCGTCGGCTCGGTCGTTCTGCACGTCTATAAACAGACGGATGCGGGATTCGCGGCCGCAGCAGCCGCCACGAAGGCCGCCCCTCCCGCGGTCGCTCCGCCCACCCCGGCCGCCAAGCCCGTGACCCCCGCGACGGTCTCTTCGCCCTCGGACGCGCCCCAGCCCGACCAGGTCATCCACGCCGACCGGCTGGAGATCAACCTGGACACGGTCGAGGGCCGCATGAGCAAGGTCTCCGCTCTCATCCAGCCGACCCTGTCCCTCCAGGCCGAAGACTTTGAGCGCAAGTCCGGCATCGACCACATGAAAAAGATGTCCTTCACCACCTGCACCCAGCCGACCCCGCGCTGGAAGTTCTCCTGCGCCAAGGCCGATCTCAAGCAGGAAGACTACATCGCCATGTGGGGCGCCGTGTTCTCGATCAAGAAGATCCCCGTCTTCTACTGGCCCTACATGCGCTACCCGCTGGAAGATAGCCGCACGACCGGCTTCCTGATGCCCGAGATCGGCTACTCCGGGACCAAGGGCGTCTTCTACTCGCAAGCCTTCTACTGGGCCATCGCCCGCAACCAGGACCTGACCCTTCAGCTCGACGCATACTCCAAGCGCGGCTTGGGCGCCGGCTCGGAATGGCGGTACCTGTTCGGCGGCGGGACGGCCGGAAAATTGAGCCTGTTCTACTTCAAGTTCAAGTCCGCGGACGCGGCGTCGACCTCCTCATCCACGGGCGACACGAACGCCTATATCATCCGCTGGAACCACAACCAGACCCTGCCCGGCGGCTTTACCCTGGCCGCGGCCGTCGACTACCAGAGCAGCTTCGATTTCCTGCGCGAGTTCGATAACAACTTCCAAAGCGCCACGGTCTCCAACCGGCGCTCCCAGGTCTACCTCAGTAAAAGCTGGTCCAAGTTCAGCTTGAGCATGCGCGCCTCGCAGTTCGAGACCTATTTTCCGGAATACAACGGCGGCCAATCCATCATCACCCGCTACCTGCCGCAGATCAGCCTGAGCTCGTACAAGCTCAAGCTGATCGGGCCGCTCTACCTGTCGTTCGGGGGCGGATTCAGCCGCTGGCAATACGGCTGGCAGGCGGATTACGACGCCGGCAACGAGTTGCGCCTGCAGACGGCCTCTTTTTCCCCGGTCATCAGCCTGCCCTGGTCCGCCCTGCCGTGGCTGAGCGCGAATTTTTCCTTGGCCGGGAACGCGAACTATTACTGGCAGACCTACCAGACCGACGCTGAGTCGGGCACCCGGTCCGTCGTCGACGACCCGATGCTGGCCCTGACCTACGGCTTCGCGGGCGAAATCATCGGCCCCGTCTTCTACAAGATCTACGAGCTCAAGAGCGGGCGGCGCATCAAGCACCTGATCGAGCCGAACGTGGCCTACCGCTACGACAGCCCGCTGGCCGATCGGTCCCGGATCGTCACGGCTTCGGGATACTTCCTCTACCACCAGCTTTCCTACGGGCTCACCAACCACGTCTACGTCAAGGACCCGGCGCCGGGCGGCGGGGCGGGCGCGGGAGCCGGCGGGACGAGCGGCGCCCAAAGCAGCGGGCCGTCCCGCGAGGTGCTGACGTGGGGCATAAGCGAGACGTTCTACCTGGCGCCGGAAACCGGGCCGCTCAGCTATTACCTGGTCGCCGGGAAGTCGCCGAGCTTCAGCGAAATCTCGAGCTACCTGCGCTTTTTCCCCTCGGGCAACTACAGCCTGGACGTGTCGGCGGCCTACAATCCGTACTACAAGATGTTGTCGAGCTTGCGAATGGGAGCCACCATCGGGCGGCCTACGGACAATTGGTACTTGAGCGTCAGCTGGTTCAAGAGCATCAACGCCTGGCTCAAGGGGGCTGCCGATGCGGGAACGACCGGGACGACGGGCGCGGAGAGCTCTTATATGTCGCTCACCTACTCGTCGCTATGGGACCGGCACCAGCTGAGCGTGTACGGCGGGTTCAAAATCCCGCGTTGGAATCTCGAGGCCAAGGGTGAAGCGGCGTACAATTTCATCGAAAACAAGCTGCTGTTCACCGCCTGGGACGTCGTCTACCACTATCAGTGCCTGGACTTCAAAGCCACGGTCCGGATGTACTATTACCGCGATACGCCGGAGCTGAAGTTCAACTTTTCGGTCGGGCTGGGCAACATCGGTCGGACCGGGGACCTGCTGGGGGGCAATTAATGGGGGTCAGGTCTAAAGATTAAAGATTTCTCGGACCGAAATTTGTCAAAAATGCCGAATTTTGGTCTGATATATTAGATATCTTGAATCTTCAGACCTGACCCCATTGGAAGCCGCGTGCTCAGGCAATCGACTTGTAATACTCCATCAGGATCTTCAACACTTCGGGGCGGCTGAATTCGGCCGGCGGCAACTCGCCCGCCGCCAGCATCTCGCGGAGCTTGGTGCCGCTGATCATCAGCCGGTCGGCCGGCGGGTGCGGGCAGGTCTTGGTCGAGGCCATCCCGCCGCACTTGAAGCACCAGAACGTCCAGTCGATGTTGAGGGTCTTGATGAGAAGGGCCCCGGCCGGGATGCCCTCGAAGATTTTTTGAGCATCGAACGGTCCGTAGTACGAGCCTACGCCGGCGTGGTCGCGGCCGATGATGATGTGCGTGCAGCCGTAGTTCTGGCGGAAGAGAGCGTGGAGGACCGCCTCGCGCGGGCCGCCATAGCGCATTTCCATCGGGTAGACCTTGAGGGCCACGCGCTCCTTCGGGTAATAGCCGTCGAGCAGGACTTGGTAGCACTTCATCCGGACTTCGGCCGGGATGTCGTCGGCCTTGAGCTTGCCGACAAGGGGATGGATCAGGACGCCGTCGCAGATCTCCAGGGCGATCTTGGTGCAGTACTCGTGCGAACGGTGGATGGGGTTGCGCGTCTGGAAGGCGGCCACGGTCGACCAGCCTTTGGCCGCGAAAAGGGCCCGCGTTTCGGCCGGGCGGGCGTAAGCCTCGCCGTAGAGGGCGGGATAGGGGCCTTCGCTCAGGACGCGGACGGGGCCGCCCAGGAGCGTGTCAGGCTGGGCGTAGAGCTTGGCGACGCCGGGATGCTTTTCGTCCTCGGTCCGGAAGACGAGGCGGGCTTCGCGGCGCTTGTCATAGGCGTACTTTTCGTCGACGCGGAGCACACCCATAAGCTCGTCGCTCTCGTCGTCGACCAGGGCGACTTCGCCGCCGATGCGGAGGGCGGCGGCCTGATCGGAGGGGGCGGCGCAAGTGATCGGCATGGGCCAGAGAGTGCCGTCCGCCAGGCGCATCTCCTCGACGACACCGTCGTAATCGCGGCGGGTCATGAACCCATCGAGGGGGCTGAAGGCGCCGGAGGCGAGCATAATGAGATCGGACGTCTCGCGCGAGGACAGGCGGACTTCCGGGAGGGAGCGGGCCCGGGCGGCCAGTTCGGCGCGTTCGGCGCCGGTCACGAGAAGGGGCTTCAGCATCCCGCCGTGCGGGGCGATCGGTTGGCTCATGGCGACTCCTTGGGGAGCGAAGGGCTCCAAATGGGCGCGTATTATAACAAAAAACGGGGGAAGGCGGGGTCAGGTCTGAATATTAAAGATTTCTCGGACCGAAAATTGTCGATAATGCCGAAAATTGGCCTGATGTATTAGATATCTTAAATATTCAGACCTGACCCCAAAAGAGCAGCTATGCGAGCCGAGGCGCCCGGGCCGCCGTAAAGCTCCGGGCGGACAGCGGGCGGCCGAAATTCCCGGACGGCGCGGACGATCGATTCGGGGTCCGTTCCGACGACCTTGTTCCATCCCGCCTCGACCGTTTCCACCCACTCGGTCTCGCCGCGCAGAGTCAAACACGGCACGCCCAGCCAGTATGCCTCTTTCTGAATGCCTCCGGAGTCGGTCAGGATGATCCGGGCGGACTTCTCCAGTCCGATCATATCCAGATAGCCGACGGGCTCGACGGCCTTCACGTTCGGGAGCCGCTCCTGCGGATTCCCCAGCCCGGCCAGCGCCCGCCGGGTTCGCGGATGGACCGGAAAGACGATGGGCTCGGGAATGCGCCCGAAGGCCTCGATGACCGCGCCCAGGCGGGACGCGTCGTCGGTGTTCTCGGCCCGATGGATCGTGGCCAGCAGGAATGCTCCCGGCCGCAGCCCCAGACGGGACAGGACGGCGGAGCGGCCGGCCGCGCGCTCCGACGCCTCGGCCAAGGCATCGGCCATGACGTCGCCAACGACATGGACGCCGCGGGTGATGCCTTCGCGGGCCAGATTGTCGGCCGCGCCCCGCGCCGGGCAGAACAGCAGCGACGAGACATGGTCGGCCACGACCCTGTTGATCTCTTCGGGCATGCACCGATTGAACGACCGCAACCCCGCTTCGACGTGGGCCGCCGGAATCCCCAGCTTGACGGCGGCCAGGGCCCCGGCCAAAGTCGAATTGGTGTCGCCGTAGACGAGAACGAGATCGGGCCGCTCGTCGAGCAGGACGCGCTCGATGGCCGCCAGCATCGCCCCGGTCTGGGCACCGTGCGGCCCGGAGCCCACGCCCAAATGATGGTCCGGCGCGGGAATCCCCAGCTCCTCGAAGAAGACGTCGGACATGGCCGCGTCGTAGTGCTGGCCCGTATGAACGAGGATTTCGGTGTGGCTTCCGGAGGCGCGTATCGCCCGGCAGACGGGCGCCGCCTTGATGAACTGGGGCCGCGCGCCCACAACCGATACGATCTTCATGGCCGGGTTCAGTATAGTGGCCCGGCCCGCTCTATTCAACCCACTGTAGGTCTGAACATTGAACATTTCTGACAACCCAGGGTGTAAAAACGCAAACGAAGGACGCCAATCGTCCAATATCCGGACCCGCCCCCCGATCTCGATCTTATCTGATTAAAAGCCAGCGGATGGCCGAGGTCGTTTCGGCACCTGCGGCCGTGCGGCCCCGCACCCGCCAGTAAATGATCCCGCTTTCGCCCGCCAGCGCCCGGACCTTGATCCAATCGGGCTTCCCAGGTTGATAGAATGACTCCGCGGTCCAGTCCGCGGGCAGGGCCAAGCCGGCCTTCGAAAAATCCGCAGCGCCCGAGATCTCGACTCGGAATTGCGTGAACGGCCCCCCGTCCCACGAGAAGCAGACCGGCAGCGCGCCGACCGGCCGCATCCCGTCCGCAGGCTGTAGAATCTCGATCATTCCCACTACCGCAGACACCGGTCCGTGGAACGTGCTCTCGCCGTTCATGTCAATATCTTCCAGCCGGTAGAGATAGCTTTGGCCGAGAACAACGTCGTTATCTTGGTAGGCATAGACCGCCCCGCTGACGGCATCGCCCCGGGCCGGGATCAGCACAGGCGTGATGCGTTCGTAGGGTTGATCAGCCCCCTCCGCACGCCACAGATGAAAGCCGGCGTTGTCCGGTTCCATCGCCGTCTGCCAGGTCAGATCGATCGCATTGTGTCTGGCTGCCGCCGTAAAGGACGCCAATCCAATCCCCGTCGGCGTCTCCGGCATCTTCGACACGAAGGCGTCATAACTGGATGATGTATAGGCTCTTATCGGCGAGCCCCAGGTGGCGCTACTGTATCCCCCCACGTACACATTGCTGCTCCCGTCCACGGCAATACCATTACCGGCATCCACGCCGTTTCCACCCAAGAATGTGTTCCAGGTCAGATTCCCTCCAGAGTCGAGCTTCACCGCAAAGGCGTCATAACCGGACGTGTAGGCTCTTATCGGCGAGGTGCCCCAGGTGGCGTCACTGTATCCCCCCACATAAGCATTGCTGCTCCCGTCCACAGCAATACCATAACCGACATCGCTGCCGCTTCCGCCCAGGAACGTGTTCCAGGTCAGATTCCCTCCAGAGTCGAGCTTCACCGCAAAGGCGTCATAACCGGACGTGTAGGCTCTTA
>JAQULS010000159.1 GCA_028749235.1 Acidobacteriota bacterium
GGTCGACGGCGGCGAAGTCGAGCTTGGGATTCTTGGACTTGTAGCTGTCCTCGACCTGCTTGTTGAAGCCCTTGCCGGCCAGCGCGACTTCCGAGGCCGAAGCTTGCGTCTTCAGGCCCGTGCCGGAAGACGCGAGGTTGAGGCGGGACGTCGCCACGGCTCCCGCATGGATCCAGCCCGAAGCCCCGGCGGCCGATTTGACCTGGAGCCAGCCGCCGGCCTCGGCCAGCTTGACCAGCTTGTCGCCGGCCCGGACGGCGGCCACGACGGGCGCGAAGAACTGGGGGTTCTGGCGGATGGCCGAGCTCTGGACCTTGACCGTGACGGTGTCGGCCGCCGCGGCTAAAAGGGCCAGGACGAGCAGCGCACCGGCCGCGGCCCGGCAGGAAAATTTTCGCATGAGCTCCTCCTCGGTTGCTCCCATGATAGGGGTTCGATCAGGTCAAGTCAAACCCGGACGGGCGGGCCGCCGCCTCGAGGAGCTTCTCCTTGAGACGGCTGTTTCTATGGACCGGCTTGTCGTTCTTGATGGCGATGTAGAGGGCCTTATAGGAGCCGATGATGACGCTCAATTTCTTGGCCCGGGTCAGGGCGGTGTAGAAAAGGTTCCGCTGGAGCATGATGAAATGCTGGGTCAGCAGGGGCATGACCACGGCCTGGTATTCCGAGCCCTGGGACTTGTGGACCGACACGGCGTAGGCCAGGGTGATATCGTCCAGCTCGTCCCGCTCGTAGACGACGGGACGGCCGTCGTACTGGACGATGACCCGAAAGGACGATTTGTCAACGTGAACGATATGGCCGATGTCGCCGTTGAAGACGTCCTTCTCGTAATCATTCCGGACCTGCATGACCTTGTCCCGGACCCGCAGCTCCCGCAGGCCGATCCGCAAGCCTTCGCTCCGCCCGTTCAGCCGGCTTTGCATCTCGGTGTTCAAGCGCTCGATGCCGACGAAGCCCTTGTACATGGGACTGATGACCTGGATCTGGTTCGACAGCGGGCGCAGGCCGAATCTCTGCGGTATGCTCCAACCGACCAGCTTCATGATGGTCGAGAAGACCTTGGCCTCCTCCTCCTGGCGGATGAAGTAGAAGTCCGCGTTCTTCTCGCCGCGCGGCGGGTAGAGGAGCTTCTCGCCCTGGTTGACCCGGTGGGCGTTCTGGACGATCAGGCTGTCGGCCTCCTGGCGGAAGATGCGGTCCAGGCGGACGACGATTTCCGGCCGGGCCTCGATCAGGTCGCGCAGGATCTGCCCGGGGCCGAGGGCCGGGAGCTGATCCTTGTCCCCCACCAGGATCATCCGCATGGACGGCGGGACGGCCTTGATCAGGGAATGCATCAGGGCCAGATCGACCATGGAAAACTCGTCGATGATCACCGCCTCGCCGGCCAGCGGGTGGCGGGCGTCGCGGCGGAACGAGCCCAGCTTGGGATTGAACTCGAGAAGGCGGTGGATGGTCTTGGCCTCGAGCCCGGTGGCCTCCGAAAGGCGCTTGGCGGCCCGGCCGGTCGGCGCCCCCAGGAGAACCTGCTTGCCCCATTTGGCGAAGACGGCCGTCACCGCCTTGATCAAGGTCGTTTTGCCGGTGCCGGGCCCGCCGGTGATGACCACGATCTTCTTGCCGACACTGTCGGCGATGGCCTGCTTCTGGAGGGGCGAGAATTCCACCCGCAGCTCGCGCTCGACCTCGGCCACGACCTTGTCGACGTCGATGGAAGGGGCCTCGAAGGGCGCCCGCGACAGCCGTTCCAGGGCCCGCACGACCTCTTCCTGGGCTTCGTAGAAAAACGGCCGGTAGACGGCCGTGTCGCCTTCCACCCCCTCGGTGATCACGGCCCGCTTCATAACCAGGGCGTCCAGAGCGGCCTCCGCGGCCGCCGCGGCGACGCCCAGATCCCGGGCGGCGGTGGCGAGCAGCATGCTCCGCTGGGAATAGACATGGCCCTGCTCGTTATCCTTTTCCATGAGATAGAGCAGGTAGGCTTTGATCCGCTCGGGCGAAGCGGGATCGGTCCCCAGCTTGAGGGCAATCGAATCGGCCGTCTTGAATCCGATCCCCCAGATGTCGAGGCAGAGCTGGTAGGGATTCGTCCGCAGGACTTCATACGAGCGGGGGCCGTACTGGCGGTAGATCTTGTTGGCCAGGCTGGTCGAGACGTCGTGTTCCTGCAGAAAGATGATCAGGTCGCGGATGTCCCGGTGGGAGGACCAGGAGGCCTTGATGTCCGCCAGCTTGGCGGCGCCGATGCCGCTGACCTCGGTCATGCGCTCGGGCTTCTTTTCCAGGACGTCGAGCGTGTCGGCGCCGAACGCGGCGACGATCCGCTTGGCCAGGGCCGGCCCGATGCCCTTGATCAGCCCGCAGGAAAGATACTTCTCGATGCCCTTGAGCCCGGCCGGGAGGACGGGCTGGAAGCAGGCCACTTTAAGCTGGGGGCCGAACTTGGGATTCGTTTCCCAGGCTCCTTCGACTTTGATCCTCTCGCCCGGGGCCAGCGGGGGGAAGGTGCCGACGATGACGATCTTGTCGCGGCCTTCGACGGCGAAGCGAAAGACCGAGTAGCCGTTGTCGGGATTGAAGAAGAGGACGGATTCGATCGTCCCTTCGAGCGTTTCCATGTCGGCCTATTTTAGCATGAACGGAGCCGGACTTGTGGGGATTCGCCTGTTCATGCTAACGTGATTCTGTCATGACTTTCCTGCGCACCCTGGCCAACGCCCTCCTGAGCGCTCTCTTTTTCGCCGTCCTGCTGGCCGTCCTGGTCGTCGATCTCAACGTCAACCTGACCGTGACGCCCCGGATTCTTGTCGTCCTGTCCGGCTGGATGGCCGTCACGTACGGCATCCTGGCCGCCGCCTTGACCACCCTGATCGCCCTGGCCTTCCGTTTCCTGACCGGCGGACGCAAGACCGGCGGATTCATCAGCCCGTCCTTTCTGATGCTGGCCACTTCTCTCCAGACACTGGTGGCTCTCATCATCATCCGCGAAAACACCGCCTACTTCGCGGCCTTCTTTTCCCCCGCCGCCCAAGCCCATCTTCGCGTCCAGATCATCGCCCTGTTCACGGCGGCGGTCGCGGGCTTGGTGGCCTATTTCGAATACCGGCACCACAAACCCCACCGAGCGATCTGGATCGGCTATTTCGCCCTGCTGGCTGCCGTGCTCGGCCTGACCATCTATGAGCGAATGACGATCGACGTCACGCGCCAGGCCCGCCGGACGGGCTTTTACAGCCCGACCGAAACCGAGCGGCGGGTCACCTTGATCGGCATTGACGGCTTGAGCTTCGACTTCATCCAACCGCTGGCCGCCGAGGGCCTTCTGCCGAACTTCGCGGCCTTGATGGAGAACGGCGCCTGGGGACGGATCGAGGGATTCACGCCCAACGACCCGTTCGTCCTCCGCCGAAGCCTTCTGACCGGGAAGACCCCCGGCCATCATCGCCAGATCTCGGACGTCCGCTATTCCCTGCCCGGCCTTGCCCGCCGGCTCGAGGTCGTGCCGCGGTTCATTTTGTTCCGCCAGATGACCAAGCTCGGGATCCTGTCCATCGGGCCCAATCCCGCCCCGGGTCTGGCCAAGGATCTCTGGCGGATAACGGTGGACGCGGGACTCGAAGTCCTGGACGCGTCCGCCGCGGCGCGCCCGGCGGGCGCCGCATCCGAGGAGAAAGCGGCTCCCAAGCCGGACTCCCCCTTCCAGGTCATCTTCCGGGACTTCGAATCCGAAACATCCCGGCTGTTCGACCCCGCCCGCCGGGTCTTGCGGGCCGACGACGAGGCGGCCGACCGCTGTTTTCGGGAAAAAACAGCCCTCCAGCCCCGCTTGACCGTCATGTTCCTGGAAGGATTGAGCCCCGTCCAAAGTCTGTTCTACAAATACAGCGTCCCGGAGGCTTTCGGCGAAATCCGCCAGGAGGACATTCTGCGATACGGGCCGGTCATCCGCAAGGCCTACCAGCTCTACGACCGCATCCTGGGCCGGGCCATGGCCGCTTTAAAGGAGGATGAGCTCCTGGCCGTCGTTTCCACCCATGGCGTGGAGCCCCTGCCTTACTGGAAACGGATCGTGGAATGGGCTTTGGGCAACCCGGATGTTTCGGCGTACCATGAACAGGCCCCGGACGGAGCGGTCTTTTTCTTCGGCGGGGATATCGCCAAGGGCAGCGCCCTCGACGCGATCAAGATCGTCGACGTTTTGCCGACCCTGTTGTATTATTTACGGCTTCCCGTCGGGCGCGACATGGACGGCATCGTGCGCAGCCGCCTCTTCCCCCGCAGCTTCACCGAGGCCAACCCGGTCTTCACCATCACATCCTACGACGATATGGAACTGCGGCCGACCCGGGTCAGTGAATGATCTTGAACATCCGGCGCCAGCGGGCCTTGGGCAGGAAGCTGATGATCTTTTTCAGACGTTCGCCCAGGCCGGTCTTTAAATAGGCGTCCCGTTCGGCCTGGTAGGAGAAGTAGATCACCCAGGGCCGCCCCTTGAGGTAGCTCATCGGCAGGAATCCCCAGTACCTCGAATCGGCGCTGTTGTCCCGGTTGTCCCCCATGACGAAGATATGCCCTTCGGGAACGGTGACCGGCCCGTAGTTGTCGCGGATCGAGTCGGCGTACTGATAGTAATCGTTCTTGCCGATGATCTGGCTGTCGTTATGGACCTTGTACGGCTCGTCCAAGACCTTGCCGTTGATCGAAACCTGTTTGGCCCTGATCTCGATCGTCTCTCCCGGCAGGCCGATGACCCGCTTGACGAAGTCCTTGTTCAGTTCGTTGGGATACTTGAAGACGACGATATCCTGGCGGTGCACCGGCCGCCGGGGCAGGAGGATCTTGTCGATGGGATTGTCGGTGTTGCTGTAGACGAGCTTGTTGACCAGCAGGAAATCGCCCACGAGAAGCGTCGGCTCCATCGATCCGGTCGGGATCTGGAAAGCCTGGACGACGAAGGTCATGACGAAAAAGACGAAGACCGCCGTCTCGACGATGAGCTCGAAATATTCGCGGACGATGCTCTTGTCGCGCTTTTTCTTTTTCCCGCCCTCAACGTTCATTTCGTGTTTTTCGCTCATATCCGGTCCTGTTTTATGAAGCGTTAGAATATCTTAAAACGACGGCGACATCAAGGCGGTTGCGCCGCCTGTTGCGCCGCCGCCGTGTCGTTCGGACCGTTGAATTGCCCCGGCCGGTATGTTTAAATGATCGGGATTCCAACATGAACATGAGCCCCTCCTCCTTCCGGATCGAAGCCCAAGACCCGCTCTCCTCGGCCCGGGCCGGCCTGATTTCGACTCCGCATGGAATCATCCGGACGCCGGCCTTCGCCCCCGTGGCCAGCCAGGGAACCGTCAAGGGGCTGACCCATGACAAGGTCGAAGCCCTGGGCGCCCAGCTTCTTCTCTGCAACTCCTACCACCTGATGCTCCGCCCGGGGGCCGACGCCGTCCGGGCCCTGGGCGGCCTGCACGCCTTCATCTCCTGGCCCAAGCCGATCCTGACCGACAGCGGCGGGTTCCAGATCTACAGCCTGGCGCCCCTGGCCAAGGTCAAGGCCGACGGCGTCGCCTTCGCCTCGCACCTGGACGGGAGCAAGCTCTTCCTGACGCCCGAGGACGTGGTCGACCTCCAGCTCAAGCTGGGGGCGGACATCATCATGGCCCTGGACCATTTCGTCCCCTTCGCCTCTTCTCCCGAAATGGTCCGCGGAGCCGTCGAGACCACAACCCGCTGGGCCCGGCGGGCCCGCGACCGGGCCGCCGGCGCCGAGACGGGCGCCCAGCTCTGGGGCATCACCCAGGGCGGCGTCGATCATGAGCTCCGGCGCCGGAGCTCGGAGGAGATCGCCGGCCTGGGCTTCGCCGGCTACGCCGTCGGCGGGCTGGGCATCGGCGAAGCCAAAAGCCAGATGCGCGAGGTCCTCGAATGGAGCGACGCCGTTCTGCCCCGCGACCGGCCGCGCTACCTGATGGGCATGGGCTATCTCGCCGACATCCTGGAGGCGGTCGAGCGCGGAGTGGATCTTTTCGACTGCGTCCTGCCGACCCGCAACGCCCGCAACGGCTCGCTGTTCACCTCCGGCGGCATCGTGGTCATCAAGAACCGCAAGTACGCCGACGACCCGCGGCCGCTGGACGAAGCCTGCGCCTGCCCGACGTGCCGGACCTATTCGCGGGCCTACCTGCGACATCTTTTCGAACGTTCCGAAATGACGGCCGCCGCCCTCCTGACCATTCACAATCTCCACTTTTATCTTGACTTCTTTGCCAAAATGCGGCAAAGTATCGAATCCCATTCCTTTCAACGCTTTAAGTTGAATCTGATCGAATCCATGAGAAAGGACGAAACACGATGATTCTAACCGGATTCCTGAACATCGCCGGTCAAGCCTCTCCGACGGCCGCAAGCGGCGCCGCGCCGCAGTCGAGCATGTTCGGCGCCCTGATTCCCTTCGTTCTGGTCTTCGCCATCTTCTACGTCTTGATCATCCTGCCCCAGCGCAAGAAGCAGAAAAAGCACCAGGAGCAGGTCGGCGCGCTCAAGGCGGGCGACCGGATCATCACCACGGCCGGCATCTACGGCACCATCATGGGCGTGCAGGCCGACCGCCTGGAAATCAAGATCGCCGCCAACGTCAAGGTCGAGATCACCAAGGGCTCCGTAGGCGTCATCCTGGGACCTCAATCGGGCGCGCCCGAAAAGGCCGAGTGACGATCTTCCCTAGGACATACGAGGGAGGAGCTCCGCCCCTTCCCGCCATTCCATAAGGTTTAGACCTGAAAAGAGATATGCGATGAAGAAAGGCCTCCGCTGGAAATTGCTTGCCGTCGTGGCCGTCATCGGCCTGTGCGTCTTTCTGTTCACCCCGATCAGCAAGAAGATCAAGCTGGGATTGGACCTCAAGGGCGGCATCCACCTGCTCCTCCAGGTCCAGACCAACGACGCCCTGACGGCCGAAACCGACCAGGAAATCACGCGCTTCAGCGAGCTGTTCAAGAAGAACAACATCACCTTCCAGTCCGGCGTCAAGGAAAGCCCGGGACGCTTCGCCTTTACCGGCACGGACGCCAACCAGGAAAGCAAGATCAAGGACCTGGTCGCCCAGTACACCCGCGACTGGACGATCTCCTTCCTGGCCGACCGGGCCAACTTCACCCTGACCCCGGCCGCGGCCCAAGTGCTGCGGGACCAGGCGGTCA
>JAQULS010000033.1 GCA_028749235.1 Acidobacteriota bacterium
GAGATCGCGCCTTTGCAGACGTACGGCAAGCTCGACAGTAAGTTCCGATTCGTCATCGTGGCGTCCAAACGCGCCAAACAGCTTTTAAAAGGCGCCAAGGTCAAGATCCGGACGAAATCCCGGAATCCCATCCGCATCGCCCAGGCCGAAGTCCGCGCGGGCTTGGTCGACTTCGACATTTTGCAGGTCCGATCCGAAGACCTGCTGGAGGCCGACGAACAGGTTTTCGCGCCCGACGACGAGCCCGATGACCTCGACGCGGCCGGCGGCGCCGACGATGAATCCGAGGAGGGCGCCGAGGCGGCCACCGAGGAAGAAGAGACCGAGTTCGAGGAACTCCCCGAGGGAGACGGCGAAGATCACAACGACGAGTGAGTCGTCCCTTCCGGGAAACCGGCTTCGATCAGCATCCGGACGTAGCTTTTCGTGATCCAGTCCCGCGACGGAAGGCCCAGCTTTTCCGCCAAACGGGCGATGGCCGGGCGTTCCCCCTCCAGCTCGAGAAAAAATCCCAGCGGCGTTTCATCCAGGCTGAGGCCGACCTTGTTCAGACGCAGGTCCGTTCGGACCTTGGCATAGCGGAAAATCGGCCGCAATCCCAAAGCCCGCAGGATTTTACGGATTTGCGGCAGATCCCGCACTTCGGTCTCGAACTCCTCACGAACTTTAAAGCGGCGCGATGGTTGGGCCGGGCCCTTGAAGGTCAGGCTGGCCCGCCGTCCGGATAAGCGCAGCCGCAAGGCGCTCCCGCCGGCTTTCAGGCGGCCGTCGGGATAATCCAGCAGGACGTTGTTCTCGCGATGGCGCTCCCGGCGCAAGACGGCGCCCATGGCCAGAAGCTTGGCCCGGACGGCCTTGGGATCGTCGATCCGGACCTTGATCTCGACTTCGAGCATGTCACTTGTCCCGGTTGATGGTCAGGCCGATGAGGCCGCGGAGAGCGCCATGGGCCTCGTTCTCCGGCATGGACTCCAGAAGCGAGCCGGCCGCCGCGGCGCTCCGGCGGGCTTCCTCCAGCGTCGCCTCGAGGGCGCCCGTTTCCCGGACGGCGGCCAGAATGCCGCGTCCGGCCTCTTCGGACGAGGTCCGGTCGGCGGAAACCAACCCGTCGACGGCTTCCAGCAGCCGGCGCTTCCCCGTCCCGTCGAGGCGGTCGAAGCATCGGAGCAGGGGCAGGGTGAAGCGGCCTTCCTTCAGGTCGGAGAGGACGGGCTTGCCCAGCTTGGCCGCGTCGCCCGAGTAATCAAGCCAATCGTCGACGATCTGGAAACAAAGGCCGAGACGACGGCCGAAGGCCTCGATCCCGGCGGCCTGGTCGGGCGAGGCTCCGCCGATCTCGGCCCCGATGCGGCAGGCGCCGGCGAAGAGGGCGGCGGTCTTCTTGTCCAGGATGTCCCAATAGACCGGTTCGGGGATCTCCGGCTTGCCGCGCCAGGAGGCCTCGATAAGCTCGCCCTCGACCATAAGGGCGGTCACATCGGCCAGGATGTCGATCAGGGCGTTATGCCGCGTGCGGAGCGACAGCCGGATGGATTGCAGGTAGAGAAAGTCGCCCAAAAGGACGGTGATGTTGGCTCCCCAGCGGACGTGAACCGTCGCTTGGCCGCGGCGCTGGTTGGAATTGTCGACGAGGTCGTCGTGGACGAGGCTGGCGGTATGGATGGTCTCGATCATGGTCGCCCAGAAAACGGCGGCTTCGGCGTCCGGGCGGCCGAAGAGGCGGTTGGCCAGCAAGAGGAGGGCCGGCCGGATGCGCTTGCCGCCGAGCTGGAAGAGGTAATCCCCGATCTCCTCCAGCAGGGGGTTGCCCTTCGGGGCGATTCGCGTCAGTTCGTCCTCGACCCGTTTGAGATCGGGGAGGATGGGGCGATAGAGATCGCTGAGGATGGCGGCGACGGGCGGTTTGTCCATTCCGGGTGGCTCATCTTAGCATGCACCCCGCGGAGTGGTCAAACGGCGGCGGGCGCGGTTCCGGAGCCGGCCGATCGCGCGGTCAGAAAACCGTCGTAATTCCGGCGGAGGACGGCGGCCAGGTCGGCCGGGTCGAGCCCGCGCAGGCCGGCCAGGAACCGGAGCGTCGCCGCGGCAAAAGCCGGTTCGTTGCGCTTGACGCGCCCGCGATAAGGCACGGGCGCGAGGTAGGGGGCGTCGGTCTCGATGAGAAGGCGGTCAAGAGGGACGCCGGCGGCGACGCGGCGAAGACGTTCGGCGCTGGGAAAAGTCAGGATGCCGGAAAATGAGATCAGGAAGCCGCGGTCGAGCATCGCCGAAGCGAAAGGTCCGTCCTCGGTGAAGCAATGGAGGATGCCGCCGCGGCTGAACTTCTCGGCGTCGATGGCCGCCCGGATATCGGCTCCGGCCAGGCGGCTGTGGATGAGGACGGGGAGGCCGAGCGATTCGGCCAAGGCGAGCTGGGCGGCGAAGGCTCGCCGCTGGTCGTCGCGGGGGGACAAGTCATAATGATAGTCGAGGCCGATCTCGCCGACGGCGACGATCGAGCCGTCGCCGGCCAGGCCGGAAAGCGCGTCGGCCATGGCCGGCGTCCAAGCCTTGGCCTGATGGGGGTGGAGCCCGGCCGCGGTGCGGATCTCCCCATGCGCGGCGGCCAAGCCTAAGGCGATCCGGCGGCTGCGTTCGGAAGCTATGTCGATGGGGACGAGAACCGCTTCGACGCCGGCGGCCGCCGCCCGCTTGAGGACGTCCTCCCGGTCGGCGTCGAAATCCTCCATATCGAGGTGGGCATGGGAGTCGGGGAACCGGCAAAAAAAATCCCCGCCCTCATCCCCGGGAGGGGATGAGAGCGGGGAGGGAGTCAATGTTGCGCGCCCTTACTGGGTCAGCTTGGAGCTGAGCGTCCGCAGGGGAATCGGGCCGTAGCTCAGAAGCTTGGCCGCGAAGTCCTTCCTGGAGAAGGCCTGGCCCTGCACTGCCTTGGCCTGCTTTTCGAGGCTCAGGATCTCCTGGTAGCCCATGTACGGGTAGATCGCGGCGCCGGGGTTGAGGACGATCATGTCCCACTTGCGTTCGGCTTCGGCCTGGGTCATGAAGGCTGTGCGGGTCATATAGGCGATGGCAGCCTCCTTGGTCGTTTGGGCCTGATGGATGTTGAGCTCCATCTGGAAGTCGACGACCGCTTTGAGCATGAGCTTGAGCTGGTTCAGCCGTAGGAACAAATCGTAATCGCCGTAGCCGGCATAAATGAACATATCCTCGACATAGAGCGGCCAGCCGGCGATGAGAGGCCGGCTGGGGTAGAGCTTGCGCAGGATGTTGGCGTTCTTGCGGGTCAGGGCGGCCGGGAAGAAGGAGCCGGGGTAAATCCGCTCAATCGTCCAGAAGGGCAGGTAGTAGTTGTTATACTCCTGGAGAAACGATCCGGCCTTCTCGTCCGTCCAGTCGGCCGGGATGGGCTGAACCTGGACGCCGTAGGCGCCGGAAGTCTCATAGGGAGCGGGACCGGAGAGCTTCAGCCAGGTCAGGCCCTGCAGGAACGGATCCAGCGACTCGACGGATAAATCGGAATCCGGGACGTCGAGCAAATTGGTCCTGGCCACGAAGGCCTTGATGTCGGCGGCCGAGGCCTTGATCTTGTCGATCCACTCGGCCCGGCTCATATGAGCATCCTTAATTTTATCTAGAACGCCTTTGATGACGTAGTTCTGGTTGGCCTCGATGCTGCCGGCGCTGATCTTGGACAGATCGATGGCCGGGTACATGACCGGGTAGAAGGCAACAGAGATCCGGGCCATCTCGACCTTGATGTTGTTGATATCGGCCTTGGTTTGGTCGATCAGCTCCTGCATCTGCATGTTGTTCTGGCCGGTCAGCCGGAGGAGCTTGGCGTGGCCTTCGGGGCCGAGCCGGAAGTTGCCGGTCGATTTGGCCAGCAGTTCGCCGGACAGGAACGCGTTCCATTCCTCGACCGCGGCGACGGCCTTGCCCAGCTCGGCCTGGAGCTTGGCCTTGCTTTCGCCGTTGGCGGATTCCAGGGCCCTGGGCAGCTCGGTTTTGTAATAGGCGAGGATGGCGGGCATCTGCTTGATGGCCGCGTCGGTGTATTCCTTGGGCGGAGTCTGAAGGTTCCCCTTGGCCTGCTTGATGAACGCCGGCAGGGCCTTGGCCCGGCCCGCGGCCGCGGCCAGCTTGGCGTCGGTGACATCCTTGCCCAGAAGCCCGCGCAGGCTGTTCATGAGAATTTCATTGTAAAAAAGCGGATTGTACTGCTGGGGGACGAGGTTCTCCAGACGGAAGAGCTCGTAGTCGATGGCATCGAGCAGGATCTCGCGGTCGATCTTGGTCTCGGAACTCAGCTTGTCGGCCGCGATCTTGGTGACCAAGTCCTTGTTGAAGGCGTCCAGCGCCAGGCCGCGCTTCTCGATCGCGCCTTCGCTGAAGTCCTCCAGCTTGTCCCCGTACTTGCCGAAGCCGGCGATGGTGCCCGCCGTGGGATAGAATTTCCAGTATTCATCCAGGTACGAGTCGACGATTTTGATGAATTTGGAGTCCTCGCCGTTTGACTGGGAGAGCAGCCACCCGGATCCGGCCAGGATTCCGATCCCGCACAGCATAAGCAGCAGGACGAGCTTTTTCCTCATGACCTCCTCCTCGTTGTAAAGAAATTTATCAGGATGCTTTACGAATATCGTTGGCATCCTAGCATAGGTGCGAAGAGAAATGCAATTTTCAGGGGGAGAAGGGCTGAGGCCGCGAGCCGTCCCGCGCGGCGGAAGACCAAGTCAATTCCCACTCTTCACAAATCAGCAATTATCGTGCCAGCGGGCAAGCTTCCCGCCGCGCCTCGTTTCACCAGCGGAGGACGGCCGAAGCCCAGGTGAAGCCCGAACCGAACGAGGCCAGGACCACGAGATCGCCGGGCTTGACCCGCCCCTCCAGGACGCATTCGTCCAGGGCCAGGGGAATCGAGGCGGCCGTGGTGTTGCCGTAGCGGTCGATGTTGCGGACGACCTTTTCGAGCGGGATTTGAAGCTTCTTAGCCACCATCTGGGAGATCCGGTCGTTGGCTTGATGGGGGATGAGAAGGTCGATGTCCGCGACCGTCAGTCCGTTGGCTGTCAGTCCCGTCATGACGGCTTCCGGCATGCGCTCGGAGGCGTTCACGAAAACCTTCTTTCCGTCCATCCGGGGGAAGGCCAGTTTGTTGTCGATCACGGCCTGGTTGACGTAGGGCTTGTCCTTGACCGTGGGGTAGGGCTGCCAGAGCGTTTCGACGAAGCGGCCGTCGGCCCAGAGATGGGTCGACAGAAGGCCCCGGCCGTCCTCGGCTTCATGCGGCTCGCAGATGACGGCGGCGGCGCCGTCGCCGAAGAGGACGGCCGTGTCCCGGCCGTCGTCCGAGTAGTTGAGGTTGGTCGACTGGACTTCGGACGCGACCAGCAGGATCCGTTTGTACATGCCGGTCCGGATGTATTGGTCGGCGATGGACAGCCCATAGATGAATCCGGTGCACTGGTTCCTGACGTCCAAGGCGCCGATGCCGGGAATCCCCAGCTTGGCCCCGATCTGGACGCCGATCCCGGGGAACGTGTAATCGGGCGAGACCGTGGCCGCGATCAGAAAATCGATGCTGGATTTGTCGATTCCGGCGGCGGCGATGGCCCGGGCGGCCGCCTCGACACCGAGGTCCGAGCTGCCGACGCCCGGCTCGACATGATGGCGGGTTTTGATGCCCGTCCGTTGCTGGATCCATTCGTCCGAGGTCGACATCAGCTTTTCCAGGTCGAAGTTGGTGACGATGCGGGGAGGGACGTAATGGCCGGTCCCGGTGATGATCGTGCGTCTGTTCATGGGCACCTCGGAGTCAGATGCGGTCCATTATAATGAAGGGAAAAAACAAATGTAAAGCCGCCGTTTGAAGGGGGCGCGGCTTGACGGGGCAGCGGGCGGAGCCTAAACTAGGAAAAATGATGCGCTTCCGGCCGTTCATTTCGGTTTTTTTCATTGCCGCCGTCGCGCTTTTCGGTCAGACTCCGGGAGGGCTGATCCGGGTCGAGGCCGGCATCAGCCCGCTGCGGCTCGTCCGGGGGCAGGAGGGCAAGGTCCTGCTCAAGGTCGTGGTCCGCAGGGATATCCTGATCAGTCCCCACCCCGCCTTCACCATCGAATTCGAGCCCAACGAGGCGCTGGTCTTTCCCAAACCGTTTTTCACCGCCACCGACCTCAACGCCGAAGTCGCCGCGGTGGGCGGCCGCCAGGCCTTGAGCTTCAAGAAGCCCTTGGAGATTCCCTTCGCCGTGGGAGCCAAGGCCCCGCGCGGCGTTCATGTCCTTAAAGGCAAGGTGACGTACTACGCGATCTCCCCGGCCGAGGGCTGGTGCCGGAAGAGCACGGCCCGTTTCCGGGCCACGTATTCCACCCGGACCGCCATGGCCGTTCCCGACGATCAGATCCAGCCCTGATCCAAGTACCAGCCCAGTGTCTCGTCCAGGCCCTCTTCCAGGGAATAGGCCGTTTCGAAGCCGAGACGTGCGCGGGCCTTGCCGACATCCGACTCCCAGCCGGGCTGTTCGAGTTCGGAGAGCTTTTGGCGGTTGACGATGCTCGCCCGGCCGGTCCGCCGGGCCGAGGCTTCCGAAATGCGGGCCGCGGCGCGGACGGCGGCCAGCGGGATCCGGACGGCCCGGACGCGGCGGCCGAGCCGGCGGGCGGCCAGGCGGCCGATCTCCTCGAAGTTCGAAGCGGCCGGGTTGCCGACGTGAAAGACCTCTCCGGAATCCACTTCCGCGTCTCCCGCCAGGATCAGGGCCCGGACGAGGTCACGAACGTAGCAGACCGAGAGCGGCTGCCGGCTCGGGCCGAAGCAGGGGAGCCAGCCGCGCCGGATGAACTTGAAAAAGCGGGCGAACTCGGCGTCGCCGGGGCCGTAGACGACGCCGACCCGGAGGATGACCGAAGGGATCCGGGCCGCCCGGGCCCGGACCTCCTCTTCGCCGGCGAGCTTGCTCTTGCCATAGGGGGAGATCGGAGCGGGCGGATCATCCTCCCGGCGGGGGCGGCCGGCGATCGAAGGCCCGGCGGCGGAGAGGCTGGAGAGATAGACGAACCGCGGGCGCTCCTTCCGTCCGGCCAAGGCCTCGAGCAGGCTTGCCGTACCGGAGCGGTTTACGTTAAAATAATCCTCGGCATTCAAGGATTTCGTCAGGCCCGCGATATGAAAGACCCGGTCCAGACCGGGCGGGAGGGCCGGTACATCGGGAAGGCCGCCCGGGACGAGCCGGACCGGGATCCCTTGCAGGAGTTTGAGGCTCCCGGGATCGCGGACGAGCGCATGGACCTCGTGTCCCGCGGCCGCCAAGACGGCGGCCAGGCGGCTTCCGATAAACCCGGTTCCTCCGGTCAGCAGGATTTTCATATCGTTCGCCGACTCATTCTATGACCGCGGCCGCCGTCGGGTCAATCGGACGGACGGACGGGGCGGGCCCAGGCCGCCAGGAGGACTTCATGGAGATGCCGGGGACATTCCGTTGCCGCGCCGCGGCGATCGTCGCCGGGCTTCTTGTCATGGCCTTGGCGGCCGCCGCATCGACTCCGATCATGCCTCTGGACCAGGTCAAGCCCGGGATGAAAGGAAAGGGCCGGACCGTCTTCACGGGGACGTCGATCGAAGAATTCGATGTCGAAATCCTGGGGCTTCTGCATAATACGAATCCCAAGCGCGACATCATCATCGCCCGCCTCTCCGGGCACCCGGCCCTGGCCGGAGGCGGGATCATCTCCGGCATGAGCGGAAGCCCCGTCTACATCGACGGCAAGATCATCGGCGCCGTGGCTTACGGCTTCGCCTTTTCCAAGGAGCCGATCGCCGGCATCACTCCGATCGGCGAAATGCTGGCCATTCCCGCGCCGGAGGCGAAGCCGGCTTCTCCCGGGGGCGCGCCCAGCCTGCCTTTGGCCGCGCGGATGGGCTTGGAGGATCTGTTGGCCGTTCCCGGATCGCGCCTGGGGCCCGCGGCGGCCGGCACTGCGGGAGGCTGGGCGCCTCTCCAGGTGCCGCTCGTTCTAGGCGGCTTCGCTCCGGGCCAGGTCGACCGAGTCCGGTCGCTGTTCGAACCTCTGGGCTTCCGGGCCCAGCTCGGCGGCGGCCAGGCGGTTGATAAGCTCCTGGCGGCCGACATGACGCTCGCCGAGGGCGATGCCGTGGCTCTTCAGCTCGTGACCGGCGACCTGGACGTCTCCGCCGTCGGCACGGTGACCTACGTGGACGGTGACAAGATCCTGGCCTTCGGCCATCCCCTCTATAACCTCGGCGGCGTCGGCTATGGCATGGCCAAGGCCAAGGTCATCACCGTCATCCCCGCCCTGGATACGCCCACCAAGATGGCCGTCACGGGCGCTCCGGTCGGAAGCTTCGTCCAGGACCGGACGGCCGGGGCCCGCGGCCTTCTCGGCCGGGCGCCCAAGATGGTCCCGGTCAACGTCAATCTGACGGGGGATGGAGCGAAGCTCAGGGAGTTCAAGCTGGGCATCGTCGTCGACAAGCTCCTCACGCCCCTCCTTCTCAACATGTGCCTGTCTTCCCTATTGGGCGCGGAGGAGCGGGCGCTGGGCGATCTGACCCTGGATCTTCAGGGCGATATCTTTCTCGATGACGGCCGAAGCGTCCACTTGGAGGACATGGCTTCGGCCAACCTGGGCACGGCCGTCACCAATCTGAGCGGCCTGGTCACGGCCGTAACCTACTACCTGACCAACAACGAGTGGGCCGAGGTGGGGATTCATCGCATCGATCTCAACATCCGGACGACCGAGGGCCAGCGGACGGCCCGGCTGGAGAGGGTCTGGCTGGACAAGTACGAAGCCTCGCCGGGCGAGATGATCACCATCCGCGTCTACTACCGCGGCTACCGCGGGGAGACGAGGATGGAGGAAGTCCCGTTCCAGATGCCCCGGCTGCCGGCCGGCTCCGAGCTGCGGCTGATCATCGGCGACGCAGCCTCCATGGTCCAGGTGGAATCGGGCCAGTACCGGGCCCAGGGCCTGACGCCGCGAAGCCTCCCCCAGCTCATCCGACTGCTGGGAGCGATCCGCAAGAGCAACCGCATCTACTTTAAGGTGGTGACCGGGAAGCCCGGCCTTTTCCTGCGGGGCGAGGAGATGCCCAACCTGCCGCCCGGGATGAAGGCCATGTTCCTGTCGCCTCGCTCCGGAACTTCGAGTCCGACGGAGCTGACCCTTTCGACCTTGACCGAGTACCAGATACCCGTCCCCTTCGTCTTTTCGGGTTCGGCCGTCGTACCGATCCAGGTCCGGAAGTGACGTCCCCGCGGCGCCGCGGCCGCGGGCAAGGAGAAGGATGATGAAGAAGACGCTGATCGCATCGATGGCGGCGGCCGCGGCCCTGGCCGCGGCTTTCGCCGTCGCCCCCCAGAACTGGTTCCTTCGCACATATGCCGATTGGCTGCGCGGCAAATCGATCGGCGTGTCGCTTTCGGCCGAAGGCGTCGTGACTCTGGCGCCGCGGGAGGACAAGGCCGAGGGGCCGGCCGAGGAGTTCTATCTGTCCTATCTGACCGGCCCGGACGGCACCGCCTACATCGGCACGGGCCACGGCGGCCGCGTTTTCCGGAGGGGCAAGGACGGGCGAGTCGAGATTTATTTCCAGGCCGCCGAGATGGACGTCACCGCCCTGGCCATGGACGGCAAAGGCATTCTCTACGCCGCCACTTCACCGCAGGGCAAGATCTACAAGATCGTCGAGAAGGACAAAGGGACGGAGTTCTTCAACCCGGCCGAGAGATACATCTGGGACTTGGCCTTCGAAGCCTCGGGGAATCTCCTGGCCGCGGTCGGGGAGGCGGGCGGCATCTACGAGATCTCGCCGCAGGGGCAGGGCGGACGGATGATCTTCAAGTCGGCCGAAAACCACATCCTTTGCTTGGGCCGCGACTCGGCCGGCGCCCTCCTCGCCGGAAGCGGCGGGCCGGGGGTCGTCTATCGGATCGGGGCCGGCGGCCGCGGCCAAGTCCTCTACGAAACGCCGTTCGAGGAAGTGCGGGCCTTGGCCGCCGACGCGCGGGGCGTCATCCTGGTGGGAGCGGGCGGTTCGCTCAAGACGCGCAAGGACGAGCCCGCCGTCGCCGTTCCGTCCGGGCAAACGGATGTCGTCATTTCGGTGTCGGCCGCCTCGGGGGCGACGGCCGCGGCTCCGGCCGCGGCGGCTCCCCGTGCCGCCGGCTCCGCGCCGGCGGCGGGAGAGCCGGGCGCCGTGTTTAAGATCGCGCCCGACGGATCCGTCAGCCGCCTCTTCGCGGCGGCCGACGAAATGGTCTACGCCTTGCAGTGGAACGAATCCCCCCGCCGGCTCCTGATCGGGACGGGGCCCAAGGGGCGGCTGTACGCGTTGGACGGCGAAGATAAGCTTTCGCTCCTGCTGCAGAAGGATTCCGAACAGATCTTCGGCCTGACGGCCGCGGAGGGGAAAATTCACCTGATCGCCAACAATCCGCCCGGAATTTCCGTCCTGTCGGCCGAGCCGCGGTCGGAGGGCGAGTACATAGGCCCGGTTTTCGACGCCCGACTCCCGGCTTCCTGGGGGCGCATCCAATGGGAAGCTTCCGTTCCCCAGGGCGCGGTGGTCCAGGTCCTGACCCGAAGCGGCAACACCGCCGAGCCGGGCGCATCCTGGTCGGATTGGTCGCCGCCCTACGGCAAAGCGGAAGGGGAGCCCGTCCTGAGCCCCCGCGGCCGCTATCTTCAAATGCGGGCCCTGCTCAAGATCGGATCGGGACGCGCCGCGCCTTCGCTGTCCATGCTTCAGACGGCCTATCTCCAGGCCAATGTCGCGCCCGTCATCGGCAAGCTGGAGCTTCTGACCCCCAACGAGGTCTACCTCAAACCCATCGATCAGGACGAGGTCATTTGGGGCCAGGAGCGGCGAAACCTCGATCCGCCTTCGGGCCAGCGCGACGAGATGAAATTCGCCATGGCCAAGAAAGTCGAGCGGCGGGGCTACCAAACCGCGGTCTGGGAAGCCGAGGACGAGAACGGCGACGCGCTGTCCTACGCGGTCTGGATCCGGGCCGACGGGGAAACGAACTGGCGCCTGCTCGAGGAGCGCTGGACGGACTGCCTCTATACCTTCGCCACCACCCAGATACCCGACGGGACGTATACCCTCAAGGTCGTTGCCTCGGACGCGCCGTCCAACCCGGCCGAGATGGTCCGCGCGGGCGAGAAGACAAGCGCCGCCTTCCTGGTCGACAACGCCGCGCCGGAAATCAAGAATCTTCAGGTCCAGAAAAGCGGCGGCTTGTTGAACGTGAGCTTCCAGGCCGAGGACCGGTTCTCGGCCGTCCGGGAAGTCCGCTACCTATTGCGTCCGGATGACTGGCGGATCGTCTTCCCCGAAGACGGCATCTGCGACGGCCGGACCGAGCGCTTCTCGCTGAAGGCGCCGCTGCCGGCCGCTTCGGACGGCAGCCTGACGATATGGATCCGCGACGCGGCCGGGAACGCGGCCACGTTCAAGACGGCGTTCTGACCGCCGTCACTTGATCCGCTCGAGGTACTTGTCCTCGCGCGTGTCGATGCGGATCTTGTCGCCTTCGTTGACGAAGGGCGGAACGTTGACGACCAGGCCGTTCTCCATCGTGGCCGGCTTGTAGGAGGCGGCCGCGGTGGCCCCTTTCATCGACAGGTCCGTCTGGGCCACCGTCATCTCCATAAAGGTGGGGGGTATGACGCTGATCGGACGGCCTTCGTACATTTCAATGGTGAAGATGACGTTGGGGACGAGATAGCGGACCGCGTCGCCGATGGCCTCGGCCGTCAGCTGGACCTGGTCGTAGCTCTGGCGGTTCATGAAGACGTACTCGTCGCCGCTCTGGTAGAGGAATTCCATCTCGGTATCGTCGAGGTGGATCTGCTCGACCCTGTCGACGGAGCGGAAGCGGTGGTCCTTGACCGAGTTGTCCTTCAGGCTGCGCAACTTCGTCTGGACCATGGCCTTCCAACGGCCGGGGGTGATGAGCTGCATCTCGACGACGCGCCAGAGCTGGCCGTCCTCCATCTTCAGGATCATGTTCTTGCGAATCTGTGTGGCATCGATCATCAAGGGCTCCGGTTTCAGGATTCCCGCCGCGCTCCCTCGTCGACGCGGACGATGAAAGGCCGGCCTCCGGCCTCGGCCACGGCCGCGGCGACGCGGTCGGGGCGGACGGGAGCGTAAGCGAACATGCACCCGCCGCCGCCGGAGCCGTTTATTTTAGCACCCAAAGCCCCGGCGTCAAGGGCGGCCTTAATCATGACCTCGATCTTGTCCGTCGAGATGCGCAGGTGGTCCCTCAGAACGGCGTGCTGGGCGGTCAGCATTTCTCCAAAGCAGCGGTGGTCGAAGGCCGGGGCCTGGAAGAGATCCGCGCCCTTCCGGGTCAGGTCGCGGGTGAGCAGAGTGCCGAGCAGGAGTCTCCGCTCGTCGTCCGGCAGGCCGTCCAAGACAGCCCTGCTCTCGTCCGTAAGAGGGCTCTTCAAGTTGAACCCGGGAATCCGCTCGGCCACCCGGGCGGCTCCGGCCAGAACGCGGCTCTTGATGAAGCCCAGCGTTCCGGTGGTGTCCTTCTTCTGCATCGAATCGGCCAGGACGAACGTGCCCAGGGGATTCCGGAGCCGGTCGAAGAGCATCGGCTCGTCGAACCGGATCCAGACGACGCCGCCGAAGGCGGAGGCATAGTGGTCCATCCGGCCGCCGGGCTCCTTGAATTCGGCCACCTCGGTCTCGAAGCCCAGCTCGGCCAAGGCCCGCGGGTCCGCGGCCCGGGGATCGCCCGCCGCTTCGAGAAGGAACTTGTTCCAGGCCACGACCATGGCCGAAGAGCTGGAGGTCCCGGCATTGATCGGGATGGTGCTGGTGATGCGGCAGTCCCAGCCCCGCATCGGCAAGCCGGCCCGGCGGTGGATGTTGACGGCGCTCTTCAGATAATCGCGCGGCTTGTCGTAGGGCATCTCCGCCGCCGTCGTCAGCTCCTCCCGTTCCCCCATGTCGGGCATGTCGATAACGATCCGGTCGTCGGCGCGCGGCGTCCCGGCGATCGAGATGCGCAGATCGATGGCGGCGGCGATGATGGCCAGCCCGAAGTAATCCTGATGTTCGCCGAGAAGGCAGACACGGCCGGGGGAGGAGACGCGAAGCCCGGAAGAATTCATGGGCCTATTGTACGGCGGAACCGGCCCGCCCGGGTAATACTATCTCCAAGGTTTTTGCATCCCTTGGGAGATCGAAGATACAATGACGGGGAAGGAGAGGCCATGAAGGCGGACGCGGTTTATCGGAACGCTTCCTTCCTCACCCTGGACCCGGTCCGACCCCGGGTGGATGCCGTCGCCGTGCGGGGCGATGAGATCATCGCGGCCGGGACGGAGAGCGCCATCCTCGCCTTGGCCGGATCGCGAACCCGGCGGGTCGACCTCGAAGGCGGTTTCGTCCTGCCGGGATTCATCGACAGCCACGTCCATCTTTTAAACGGCGGGCTGGCCCTGCTCTCCGTGCATCTGCGCGACGCCGCGACGCGGGCGGAGTTCGCGGCCCGCCTCGCCGCCGCGGCCGCGGCCAGGCCCAAGGGAGAATGGATCCTGAACGGAGATTGGGACCATCAGCTCTTCCGGCCCGTGGAGCTGCCGCGCCGGGAGTGGATCGATGCCGCGACTCCCGACCACCCGGTCTGCGTCAACCGGCTGGACGAACACATGGTCCTCTGCAACAGCCTGGCCCTGGCCCGAGCCCGGATCGACCGAACGACCCTGTCGCCGCCGGGCGGCGAGATCGTCCGCGATCCGGCGACGGGGGAGCCGACCGGCATCCTCAAGGACGCGGCCATGGATCTCGTGGCCCGGATCGTCCCGGCTCCGTCGACGGCTGAGCGGCGACGCGCCTTGGACGCCGCGCTGCGCTGCGCGGCCGAGCGGGGGGTGACGTCCGTCCACGACGTTTCGGGCGAGGCCGGGCTCGACCTTTACCGGGAGTATCGCCGGGCCGGGCGGCTGACGGTCCGCATCTCCTTTTATATGCCGATCAGCCGGATCGACGAGGTCTTGCGGATGGGCTTATGGACCGGCTTCGGCGACGACGTCCTGCGTTTCGCCGGAGTGAAGGGCTTCGCCGATGGATCGCTGGGCTCGGGCACGGCCGCCTTCTTCGAGTCTTACAGCGACGAGCCGGGAAACCGCGGCCTCTTTCACGGCGAGATGTTCCCCGAAGGGATCATGGCCCGGCGGATAACGGCGGCGGACGCGGGCCACCTTCAGGTTGCCGTCCACGCCATCGGCGACCGGGCCATCGACGCCATCCTGTCCCACTTTGAAGAAGCGGCCGCGAAGGGGCCGGCCCGCGACCGGCGCTTCCGGATCGAGCATGCCCAGCACGTCCGGCCGGCCGACTTCGACCGCTTCGCCCGGCTCGGCGTGATCGCCTCGGTCCAGCCCTACCACGCCGTCGACGACGGCCGTTGGGCGGAAGGCCGGATCGGTCCCGCGCGGGCCCGCACGACCTATGCCTTCCGGACCTTTCTGGACCGCGGCATCCCCCTGGCTTTCGGCTCCGACTGGCCGGTGGCCCCGATGGACCCTATCCAGGGCCTTGCCGCCGCCGTGACCCGGGCTCCAATCGACGGCAGTCGGGCCGGGGGATGGGTGCCCGAACAGAAGATCCGTCCGGAAGAGGCGGTCCGGGCTTACACCCTGGGCGGCGCTTATGCCGAATTCGCCGAAGGCCGCAAAGGCGTGCTCAAGGCCGGCCGCCTGGCCGACATGGTCGTTTTGGACAAGGATCCCTTCGCCGTGAAACCTGGGGCGATCGGGAGCATCCGGGTCCTGCGTACGATCTGCGGCGGCGCGGAGGTTTTCCGGCGCTGAGGTCCGATTGCCGGACGGTTCCGAATCTGCTATATAATCGGCGGGATTCTATGAACGATCCTTTCGATATTCGCGACATCCTTCGCGGCACGGGGGGGCGGCCGGGGGACTTGATCGGCATCCTGCAGACCGTCCAGGATCGTTTCGGACACGTCCCGGCCGCGGTCCTGCCCTCCCTCGCCCGCCATCTGCGGCTGAGTCCGGGCGAGATCTACGGCGTGCTGTCCTTTTACCCGCGCTTTTCTCTCCGTCCGCCGGCCCGGCACGTCATCGAGGTTTGCCTGGGCACGGCCTGCCATGTCCGGGGCGGAGAATCCGTGGCCCGGGAAATCGGCCGGGCCTTGGCCATAAACCCCGGCCAGACGACGCCCGGAGGCGAATTCGATTTGAAGACGGTCAATTGTCTCGGCTGCTGCGCCATCGGTCCGGTCCTGCGGGTGGACGGACGCATAGAAGCCAGGGTGACGCCCGCCCGGGCGCGAGACCTCGTGCTCGAACTCCAAGCGGGTGAGCGGAAGGCTTGATGCGGCTCGCCCATCCCGGCCACCTGGCGGATTGGCGGACGCGCCTACGCGAAGAGGCGCCCGCTTTCGAGCGGACCATCGTGGTGACGGCAGGCACGTGCGGCCGGGCCTCGGGGGCGATGCCCCTCATCGAAGCGCTCCGATCGGAGATAGACGGCCAGGGTTTTATCGGCCGGATCGGGCTCCTTATCACCGGCTGTCACGGATACTGCGAGGCGGAACCGAGCCTCGTCGTCCAGCCCGAGGGCTATTTCTACGGCCGGCTCAAGCCTTCCGACGCGGCCGAGATCGTGGCCGCGGCCGGTACGCGGGGCCGTTTCGTGGAACGGCTCGGGTATAAGCGCAAGCCGGGCGCCCGTCCGGTCCGCCGCCTGGCCGACCTGCCGTTCTACCGCAAGCAGCATCGACGGCTGACCGAAGCCCACCTTGGGCTGGATCCCGAGCGGATCGAGGATTATGTCCTCCGGGGGGGATACGGAGCCCTGGCCAAAGCCCTCTTCGAAATGACCGCCTCCGCCGTCATCGAGGCGGTCGAGGCTTCGGGCTTGCGCGGAAGGGGCGGCGCGGGGTTCCCGACCGGGTTCAAATGGCGGATCGTCCGGAACGCCGCGGGGCATCCCAAACACGTCGTCGGCAACGCCGACGAAGGCGACCCGGGCGCGTACATGGACCGCGGCCTCCTGGAGGGCAATCCGCATGCCATCCTCGAAGGGATGATCATCGGGGCCTACGCCGTCGGCGCCTCCGAGGGATGCCTTTACGTTCGGGCGGAGTACCCCTTGGCCGTGGCCAACATCCGCCGGGCCGTGGACCAAGCGCGGGATTGCGGCCTGCTCGGAGAGAACATCCTCGGATCGGAATTCCACTTCGACGTCCGGGTCGCCCAAGGCGCGGGCGCCTTCGTTTCGGGCGAGGAAACGGCCCTCATCGCCTCGATCGAAGGCCGCCGGCCGCATCCGCGCCCGCGGCCGCCCTATCCGTCCGAGTCGGGACTGGGCGGCCGCCCCACGGTCATCAACAACGTCGAGACCTGGGCCAACATCGCCCCGATCATCGACCGGGGTCCCGACTGGTTCGCTTCGGTCGGAGCCAAGCGGAGCCGGGGGACTAAGATCTTCTCCCTGGTCGGCCGCGTCCGCCGGACGGGCCTGGTCGAGGTTCCGATGGGGGTTTCCCTGCGGGACATCATCGAGGATATCGGCGGCGGAGCCCTGCCCGGACATACCCTCAAGGCCGTCCAAACCGGCGGCCCATCGGGCGGCTGTCTGCCGGCGGCGAGCCTGGACGTGAAAGTGGATTACGAGGACCTGGCCCGGGCCGGCTCGATCATGGGATCCGGCGGTCTGATCGTCCTGGACGACCGCGCCTGCATGGTCGATGTGGCCCGCTACTTCGTGGGCTTCGCGGCCGAGGAATCGTGCGGCAAGTGCGCGCCCTGCCGGATCGGGACGCGGCGGCTCCGCGATATGCTCGACCGCATCGTCGCGGGGCTGGCCGAGCCGGCCGATCTGGACCGTCTCGAATCGTTGGCCCGGACCGTCCAGGCGGCCTCGCTCTGCGGCCTGGGCCGGACCGCGGTCAATCCGGTCCTCTCGACCCTGCGCTACTTCTGCGCGGAATACAAGGCCCATATCGAGGACCGGTCTTGTCCGGCGGGCGTTTGCCGCGACCTGCTCTCCTATGCCATCGATCCCGGCCTCTGCACGGGCTGCGGGCTCTGCCGCAAAGCCTGTCCGGCCGGCGCGATAACCGGCCGTCCCCGTTCGCCGCACGCCGTCTCCGGCGAGCGCTGCGTCAAGTGCGGGGCCTGCGCCGACGCATGCCCCCCGGACGTCAAGGCCGTCCGCATCGGACGGGCCGCGGACGGTTCTCCCGGTCCGCGGCGGGGGAGACGCCGGCCATGAAAGCGGTCATCGACGGCCGTGTTTTCGAAGCGCCCGGGAAGACGACCATCCTGGAAGCAGCCCGGCGGCTCGGCCTGGACATCCCGACGCTGTGCGACCATCCGCGCCTGGAGCCGGCGGCGTCCTGCCGGATGTGCCTGGTCGAGATCTCAGGCCGACGGGATCCCGTCCCGGCCTGTGCGACCGTTCTGGAGGACGGGATGCATGTGGCGACGGATACGCCGGCCTTGCGGGAGCTTCGCCGGGGCGTCCTGGAGATGATCCTGGCCGAACATCCCTCGGCCTGCCTGGTTTGCGCCGACCGGAACGCGTGCCGGGAGCCGAAGGAAGGCATCCGGAAAACCGTCGAGCCGACGGGCTGCGTCTTGTGCCCCAAGGATGGCCGCTGCCGTCTGCAGGACACGGCGGCGGCCGTGGGACTGGAGAGGATCGTCTTTCCGGAAGCGCCGCGCAGCGCCGAACCGCGCCGGGACGACCCCCTGATCGACCGCGACGGCGGCCTCTGCATCCTCTGCGGACTTTGCGTCCGGGTTTGCCGGGACTTGCGGGGGGCTTCCGTCCTGACCTTCGTCGGTCGGGGCGGGCGGACGACGGTCGGCACCGCCCTGGACCTCACCCTTCTCGAATCGGGCTGCCTTTTCTGCGGCGCCTGCGTGGACGTCTGCCCCACCGGCGCTCTTCTCGAGCGGGCCGCCCGCCACGTCCGGCCGGACGAGCGCAAGCCTCTTCTCTGCGCGCTCTGCGGCGAGGGCTGTCTCCTCCAAGCCGAGTTCGATCGAGGACGCCTTCTGGGGACGCGCCCCGCCCCGGGCCCGGCCAATCGGGGCCAGGCCTGCGTCAAAGGGCGGTTTCTGGTCGCCGACATCCTCGGCCATCCCTCGCGGCTCACCGGTCCGCTGGCGCGACGGGACGGGACCTTGGTCCCCGTTTCTTGGCCGGATGCGCTGACGGCGGCCGCGGCGGGGCTGCGATCATCCGACGGTCCGTTCGAGGCGGTCGGCTCGGCCCAGGATTCCTGCGAGGATCTTTGGGCCTTGCACGAGCTTGGCCGGGAAGGCTTCGCCTCGGGCCGCTTCTCCATAGCCGAACCGCCTTCGCCGCTCGAGGTCATCCGCAAGGCGGCCGGCGTTGAGGCGGGGGAGGGCTGGCCCGATGTCCCCAACGCCGGCCTGGCGGCGATGAAAACGATCCTGGTCTTCGACGAGGATCTGCCCGTCACGGCGCCGATCCTCGGCCTGGAGGTTCATCAGGCCGTCCAGCAAGGCGCCCGTTTGATCGTCTTCGGGCCCGGCGAGTCCTGCCTGGACCGCTGCGCCAAGGTCCGGGTCCGGGCCGGCCTTGAATCGGCCGCCGAATTCCTCCTCGAGATTCTGGCGGGTTTGGCCCGGACGGCGGCCGGGCCGGGCCATCCGGGCCGGGCCGAGCTCGGCCCAGCGGCCCGGATGAAACCGGAGGAAAGCTCGCGGGCGGAGCGCGCCGTTTTCAAGGAAAAGGCTAGCCGGGCGGCCGTGATCCTGGAAAAGCGCAAGCCCGCGGCTTTTATCTTCGGGCCCCGCTTCGCGGCCGGAACGCAGGGTCGGCGTAACGCGGCCGCGCTATGGAATTTGGCCCGCCTGACGGGAGCCGTCCTCATTCCGGTCGCTTGGGAAGCAAACGCCAGGGGCGCGCAGGCGCTCTTCGGAGGCGGCGGAAAAAACGGCTGCGAAGGGGCGCCTCTTCCCGCCGCGGGAAGCCTCCTGCTGGCCGGGGACGGCCCGCCGCCGCCTTGCCGCGAGGGAGCTTTCATCGTCGTCGCGGCCGCCTACGAAAGCGGGGCGCTGGAAGCCGCGGACGTCGTCCTGCCGCGGACGCTCTTCGCCGAACAGGATGGAACCTGGGTCAACCGCGAAGGCCGGATCCAGCGGATGCGGGCGGCCGTTCCCGCGCCGGGCGAAGCCAGACCGCTTTGGAGGATGGCCGTCGATTTGGCCCGGGCGATCGGAAGCGGAGGCCCGTCGGCGTCAGCGGCCGGTGAGATCCTGGCCGGAATCGAAAAAGAAAGGCCGTCCTTCGCCGGCGCTTCGCGGGCCTGGCCGGACGAGAAGCCCGTCTTCCTGTCCGCGACCGCGGTTTCGCGAACCGGATTCGCTTCGGTCCCGGAGGCGGGTGAGTGTTCCGCGGCCGAAGAAGGGAGCCGTGATCCCGACGACGTCCACGGCCTGCGGGCCGGCGCCGTTCTGAAAAGCCTGCGGGCGGTCCGGAGACGCTGAATGTACGAAATCCTGGAAAGGCGGAGGCTCGTTCCCAACCTTCACCTGCTCCGCGTCCGGGCGCCCGAAACGGCCCGGGCCTGCCGGCCGGGCCAGTTCATCATGGTCATGATCGGCCCGGACGGCGAGCGCGTGCCTCTCTCGATCGCCGATTGGGACGCGGTCGAGGGATCCGTCACGGCCGTCTTCCTGATCGTCGGGACGTCCACCCAGAAGCTGGCCCGCTTGCGGGCCGGCGACCGGCTCCACGTCTGCGCCGGGCCGCTGGGGAAACCGAGCGAGATCGCCGGCTTCGGCACCGTCCTGCTCGTCGCCGGATGCTACGGGATCGCGGCCCTCTATCCCGCCGCCCGGGCTCTGCGCCAGGCGGGCAACCGGCTGGTCCTTCTGGCCGACGTCAAGGCCGGGCATCTTCTCTATTGGGAGGACCGCTACCGGAATCTGTGCGACCGGATCGTGGTCGCGTCGAGAGACCCGGGAGCGCCGTTCCAGGAGTTCGCGTCCCATGCGGTCTCCAATGTCGCGGCCAAGGAAGCTTCGCTCGGACGAGTTCTGGTTTCGGGCTGCGCGTATCTCCTGGCCGCGGTTTCCGAGGCGACCCGGCCGCTCGGCCTGCGGACCATCGTCAGCCTCAATCCCATCATGGTGGACGGGACCGGGATGTGCGGCGCCTGCCGCTGCTCGATCGGAGGAAATACCCGCTTCGCCTGCGTGGACGGTCCCGACTTCGACGGCCATCAGGTCGATTGGCCGGAGCTCTTCCGCCGGCGGGCGGCCTATCTCGACGATGAGGTCCGCTCGCTCTGCCGCTTCGAAAAGGAAAGCCTGCCCTAGGGTCCGAGCATGACCGACGAAAAGAAGCCCTGCGACCCCTCCGACCGGGACCGGATTCGGGTCGAATACGACCGGGATTGGCGCCGGGAGCTGCGCCGCTCCATGACGCCCAAGGACCGGATCCGCATTCCGCGCCAGCCGATGCCGCAGCGGGACGCCTTCACCCGGGGGCGCGACTTTGCCGAAGTCAACCTGGGGTTGAGCCCCGAGGCGGCCCGGAGCGAGGCCCGGCGCTGCCTCGATTGCGCCGCGCCCGGCTGCATCTCCGGCTGTCCCGTGGCCATCGACATTCCAACCTTCATCAAGCAGATCGAGCGGGGAGAGTTCGCCGCCGCCGGGCGGACGCTCAAGACGACGAACTCCCTGCCCGCGGTCTGCGGCCGGGTTTGTCCGCAGGAGACGCAGTGCGAGTCGGTCTGCAACCTCAAGCGGGCCGCGGGCGTTCCGGTGGCCATCGGGCACCTGGAACGGTTCGCGGCCGATTTCGAGCGTTCCGCGGCTTCCGCACCGTGCTGCCGCCCGGATCCCGGCGCCGTCAAGGTCGCCGTCGTCGGCTCGGGACCGGCCGGCCTGACCGCGGCCGGCGAACTGGCCAGGAAGGGCTACGCGGTGACGGTCTTCGAGGCTCTTCATGAGGCGGGCGGAGTCCTGGCCTACGGCATCCCCGAGTTCCGGCTGCCGAAGGAGGTCCTGCGGGCCGAAGTGGAGTGCCTCCGCGGCCTCGGCGTAGAGATGCGGCTGAATTTCATCGTCGGCCGGACCGCGACCCTCGACCAATTGCGGGACGAGGGATTCCGGGCTTTCTTCATCGGGACGGGGGCGGGGCTCCCGAACTTCATGAAGATCCCGGGCGAGAACCTGGTCGGCGTTTACTCGGCCAACGAATACCTGACCAGGGTCAACCTGATGCGGGCCCGCGACTTTCCGGCCGTCGACACGCCCGTGCCGCGGGCCCGGCGGGCGGCGGTCATCGGCGGCGGCAACGTCGCCTTGGACTCCGTCCGGACGGCCCGGCGGCTGGGCGCGGAGCCGGCCATGATCATCTATCGGCGGTCGCGCCAGGAGATGCCGGCCCGGATCGAGGAGATCAAGCACGCCGAGGAGGAGGGAGTCGAGATCCTTCTCCTGACGGCTCCCGTCTGCTACAAGGGCGATGAGAAGGGGCGCTTACGGTCGATGGTCTGCCTGCGGATGGAGCTCGGGGCGCCCGATTCCTCCGGCCGCCGTCGGCCCGTTCCCATTCCCGGCTCGGAGTTCGAGATCGAGATCGACCTGGCCGTCGTGGCGGTCGGCCAGAGCCCCAATCCGCTTCTCTTCGAATGCCAGCCGGAGCTTCGCCGCGGCCGCTGGGGCACGATCGAGGTGGAGGAGAACACGCTGGCGGCGAGCGCGCCGGGCGTCTTTGCCGGAGGCGACATCGTCCGGGGCGGCGCGACCGTCATCCTGGCCATGGGCGACGCCCGCCGGGCGGCGGCGGGGATCGAGGCCTACCTGCGCGAGGAGCATGATTCATGAGCCAAGCCGGATTGTTTCCACCGACCGCCGGGCACCTGGGAACGGACGAGTCCGGCAAAGGGGACTATTTCGGCCCCCTCGTGATCGCCGGCTTCTTCTGCCCGGAGGGACAGGAAGGAGTCCTGACGGAGCTGGGGGTGCGCGACAGCAAGGCGCTTTCGGACAAGCGGGTGCTCGCTATCGCCGCCGTCTTGCGTCCGGGCTATATCCACTCCATCGTGGCGATCGGTCCGGAGAAATACAACGAGCTCTACGGCCGATTCCGAAATCTGAACAAGCTCCTGGCTTGGGGGCATGCCCGGGCCATCGAGAACATCCTGGAGCGCGTCAACGCCGGGCGGGCGGTGACCGATCAGTTCGGCGACGAGCGGTTCGTCCAGCAGGCCTTGATGACCAAAGGCCGGACGATCGCGCTCGAACAGAGGCCGCGGGGTGAGGCGGACCCGGCCGTCGCGGCCGCGTCCATTCTGGCCAGGGCCGAATTCCTGAAGCGGCTGGAGGCGCTGTCGAGAGAATGGGGCGTCTCTCTTCACAAAGGCGCCGGGCCTCCCGTCGAGGCGGCGGCCGCCGCTTTCCTGGAGCGGCACGGAGAGGGCGCCTTGGGCCAGGTGGCCAAGCTGCATTTCAAAACCACGGCCCGCGTCCTCGGGCGCCTGTGATATAATCCGCGGCCGGACGTTTTCCCCATGCCCGTCCTGCTTAAAGCCGCGGCCATCATCGTTCTCCTTCTCGTCCTCCTGCGCCTCAAGATCGACCTCGGCTTGGCCCTGCTCGCCGACGCCGTCCTGACGGCGGCGCTTTTCCGCATGCCGGCCGCCGATTTTTTCCGGACGTCGGGCCGGACCCTCGTGGACGGCGAGACGCTGACTCTGCTGGGGATTCTCGTCCTGGTCCTCTATCTCGGCTATTTCCTCCAGGCCGACAACAGCTTCCGGCGCATGGTCGACGCCCTCAAGGCCATCGTCCGCGATCCGCGCCTCATTCTGGCCGTGCCTTCGGCCTTTATCGGCCTGCTGCCGATGACCGCCGGGGCCATGATGGGCGCGCCGATCGTCGAGGAAGCGGCCGCGCCCTACGGCCTGTCCCCGGCCTGGATGACGTTTCTCAACTACTGGTTCCGCCATATCTGGGAGTATTGCTGGCCCCTCTACACGAATCTCATCCTGGTCGCCCTGATCCTCAAGGTTCCGATCGGCCGGGTTTGTCTCTATCAATTTCCGTTCACCCTCCTGGCGATAGGAGCCGGGTTGGCCGCGCTTTTCCGAAAAGTGCCGCGCGGGCCGCGGCTGGCCAAACGGCGGGCGACGCCCGCCGACTACGTGCGCGTCATCGGATCGATCTGGCCGATCGCCCTGACCATCGGGCTCGTCTTCGGGCTGCGCATGGCCATGCTTCCCGCGCTCGCGGTGGCGTGCCTGGCCAGTCAGGTCCTGTCCCGGATGCCGCTGCGGACGCGGCTCGACGTCATCCGCCGCAGCGTCACGCCCCGGATCGTCCTGCTGACGGGGGCGGTGATGATCTTCAAGCGCATCCTGGAAACGAGCGGCGCCCTGGACTCGATGGTCAAGGCCGTGCCGCCCGGGGGCATCGGGACCTACGCCCTTCTCTTCGCGGCGCCGTTCATCGTCGGCTTCCTGACCGGCGTCAACCAAGCCTACGTGGCCATCGCCTTCCCCCTCCTGGCGCCGATCATCGGCCGCGGCCGGCCCGACATGATCCTGTTGATGTTCGCTTACGTCAGCGGCTTCGTCGGCATCCTGCTGTCGCCCGCCCATCTCTGCCTGGCTTTTACGGCCGAGTATTTCAAGGCCGATCTCAAGGATGTCTATCGCATCCTGTGGCGGCCCGTGGCCGTCGTTTTCGCCGGAGCGGTAGGCGTTCTGATCGTCGGCAAGGTGCTTTAGAGAGGAAGGAGACCGATATGCCAGACACCGAAAGGCTCTACTTCGAGGACGTCTCCCGGATCGTGTTCGAAGCCCGGGTGATCGAGCGGCGGGTGGTCGAGGGCTCGCCCGCGGTGGTCCTCGATCGGACCTGCTTCTATCCCGAATCGGGAGGCCAGCCTTGGGACTTGGGAACCCTGGGGGGGATTCCGCTGGCGCGGGTCATCGATGAGGACGGGGTGATCCTGCACGTCCTCGAGCGGGAAGCGGGCGGCGACGTTCTGCGCGGTGAGGTGGACTGGCCCCGCCGTTTCGATCACATGCAGCAGCACACGGGCCAGCACATCCTGTCCCAGGCCTTTTTGGAAGAGGCCCGGGGCGAGACGAAGTCGTTCCACCTCGGGCCGGATGTTTCGTCGCTGGAGATCGGCTTGCCGGAGGCGAGCGACGGCTTGCTCGAGCGCGTCGAGCGGCGGGCCAACGCCGTCGTTTTCGAGGATCGCGAAGTCCGGACGTTCTTCGTTCCGGCCGAGCGCATCTCGGAAATCCCGCTGCGGCGGCCCCCCAAGGTCACGGGAACGATCCGGGTGGTGGAAGTGATGGGCTTCGATTTTTCGGCCTGCGGCGGAACGCATGTGAGGCGGACGGGGGAGATCGGGCTGATCAAAATCATCGCCGGAGAGAAGATCCGGGGCAATCTCCGTTTCGTTTTCGTCTGCGGCGGCCGGGCTTTGGCGGAATTCCAGGTCCGTTCGCGTGTCGTGAGGGACCTGGTCGGACGGTTCAACGTACCGCCGGCCGATCTGCCGGGCCAGGTCGAGAAGCTGTCCGGCGAAGCCAAAGCCTTGAAAAAATCGTTCCGGGCCCTGGAAACGGCGGCGGCGGAGCGGGAGGCCGCGGACATGGCCGCCGCCTCGAAAGGGGAGCGGATCCTGGTCCGCGTCTTCCGCGACCGGAGTCCCGAAGCGGTCCGGACGCTGGCCTTGAGCCTTGTCCGCGGCGGGCCGTTTGTCGCCTTGTTCGCGACCCGCTCGGCGGAGAGGCTTCAGATCATCCTGGCCCGAGCCGAGTCGCTGGCGGTGGACCTGCGGAAGCTGGTCGGCGTCGTCGCGTCCGCCGTCTCCGGCAAGGGCGGCGGCGGACCCTCGCTGGTCGAGATAGCCGGGGATCCGAACGCCGACGCCGACGCCGCCTTGGCCGTCGCGGCCGAAGCGGTTCGGGCCGTCCTCCCGGATTGACCGCGTCCGCCTGACGTTTCCTTGACAAAGCCGTGTTCGGGACCGACAATGGAGCGGACCGGAAGAGGAAGGAGAGCGGACGCCATGAGACATGCAAAGACTTTCTTGGTCGCGGCCGGATTGCTCGCCGCCCTGGCCCTCCCGGGTTTCTCCCAGGTCGGAATCTACGTCGGCGCCTTCGGCGGCACGTCCACCCAGTATCCGAGCGCGGAGAACGTCGAGTTCAACGCCGACACGACGTTCGTTTACGGCCTGCGGGCCGGCCTGAAGGTCCTCATGGTGGCCGTGGAGCTGAACTACTTCCAAGCGGCTCACAATATCCTGGTCGGCGGCGGCGCACTTCTCGATTGGGACCAGAGGGTGAACAACTACAGCTATATCGGCCTCAACGGCAAGATTTATTTCACCATCTTCATGCTGAAGCCGTTCATAACCGCCGGCTACGGATACTACACGGCGGATATCCACAACATCGAAACGGAAAAAGACGGCGGCATCAACGTCGGGGCGGGACTCGACGTGAAGCTCGGCCATCGCTTCAGCCTGACGGCCGAGGGCCGCTGGCAGAAAGTCGCCATGAGCATCCAGAATATCCAATTGAGTCTTGGCGATTTCACTCTTTGGGCCGGCCTCCAGTTCCACTTTTAATGCTTGTCCGGCTGAATAAATTCCTTTCCATGCAGGGGGTGGCCTCGCGCCGTGAGGCCGACCGGATGATCCAGGAGGGGCGCGTCCAAGTCAATGGCCGGATGGTCGAAGACCTGGGCGTCAAAATCGAGGCTGAGGGGGACCGGGTCGCGGTGGACGGCAGGCTCATCCGGTCCGGACGATCTCTCATCTATCTGGCCTTGAACAAGCCGCCGGGATACCTGGTCACCCGGGATGATCCCGAGGGACGGCCGACGGTGATGGCCCTACTGCCCAAGCTTCGGAAAGCGGTTTTTCCCGTCGGCCGCTTGGATTTCGACTCCGAGGGCCTCCTTCTTCTGACCAATGACGGCGAGCTGGCCTTCCGGCTGACCCATCCGCGGTTCGAGATCAAGAAAGTTTACGCGGTCGAGGTCGAGGGAGAGATATCGGCCGAGGAAGCGGAGCGGCTGGAAAAAGGCGTCCGGATCGACGGGCGGCGGACGGCGCCGGCCCGGGTCCGCGTCCTCGGCCGCGGCCCCCGCGGCAGCCTAATCCAAATCGAAATCCACGAGGGACGGAAGCGCGAGGTCCGCCGGATGATGGATCTCATCGGACATCGCGTCCGATCTCTCAAGCGGATCGAATTCGCCGGGCTCGAGCTTCTCTCCCTGCCGCTCGGCCAGTGGCGACATCTGCGCCATGACGAAGTCCAGGCCTTGCGCCGCCGGGCGGGACTGGAGTAGATCGGCATGGGACACGGCTGGTTCTCGGGGCGCCGGGCCGATGCCGCGATCCTGGCGACTTTTGCCGTGCTGTCCATCCTCATGACCTGGCCGTTGGCCGGACATCTTTCGAGCCATGTGGCGGGGGATCCCCACGATACGCTCTATACGCTCTACGCCATGTCCTGGAGCTACCGCGCCCTGGCCGGGACCGGCGACTTCTGGAACGCGAACATCTTCTACCCCTACCGGGGCGTGCTCGCCTACGGGGATCCGATTCTCGGCCTGACCCTGCTCGGGGCGCCGATCCGGCTTCTGACCGAAAACCCGATCCTTGTCTTCAACCTGCTTTTCCTGTTCTCGTTCTTTCTCTGCGCCGCCGGGGCCTATGCCCTGGCCCGGCGCCTGACGGGGTCGCGGCCGGCCGCCTTCCTGGCCGGGCTGATCTTCGCCTTCTGTCCCTATCGTTTCGCCCACATCAGCCACCTGGAAATCCTCAACTTTGCCTGGATCCCTATCACCCTGTTGTTCATGCACGCGTTTTTCGAGCGGCCGACCTGGGGCCGCACGTTCGGCATGGCCGCTGGATTCGTCCTTCAGGTCTTGTGTTGCGCCTATTACGGCGCCTTCTTCGCCCTCTTCGCCGCCCTGTTCGTGCTGATCGAGGCTGTCCGTACGGGCTGGTGGCGGCGCGGCCGGTTCTGGGTCCGGGCAGCCGGGTTCATGGGGATCTCCGGGGCCTGCCTGGCGCCGTATCTCGTCCCGTTCTTCAAGATCCAGGCCAGGATGATGTATCTCCGGCCCCATTGGGAAGTCGAGTACTACTCGGCGCAGCTTCAGCATTATCTGGCCGTGCCACCTTGGAACCGGTTCTGGGGCGGATGGCTCGGCCGGCTGGGCGGAGTCGAATGGCAGCACTTTCCCGGGCTGATCGCGATCATCTTGGCCGCCTGGGGCTGGACGAAGCTCCAACGGCGGGCGGCCGAGCTGCCCCTGCCGCCTCGGCCCCCCGGGGCCGAACGGTTCCGGTTCCTCTTCGGCTTGTGGGATGCGGTCAATGCCGGCTTGGTCCTGCTCCTCGCCTTTCTCGCGTTCCGCCCGGGATTCTCCGCCATCCTGGCCGGGCTCAGGGTCTCCGGCAGGCGGATCGAAGATCCTCTGGTCCTGCTGATCCTTTCGTCGATCGCCCGCCTGGCTTGCGACGCGCGACTTCGCGGCCGCCTGGTCCGGCTCGTCCGGGCGGTTCCCGCGCCGGCGCGCTTCTATGCCATCGCCGGGGGACTGGCTTTTCTTCTTTCCTTGGGTCCTTCGATTCGAATATTCGGACGCAAGATCCTGACCGGGCCCTATGAATGGCTTTATGCCTGGTTCCCGGGCTTCAAGGGGCTCCGGGCCGCCAACCGTTTCTCCATCCTCGTCGTTCTGGCCTTGGCGGTATTCGCCGCGTACGCCGTGGCCGATGGGCTGCGCCGGAAGCCCGGGTCCGGCCGCGCTTGGCTGATCGCCGGCCTGTCCGGGCTGATCCTCGTCGAATCGTGGGCCGTGCCGCTGCCGTTGTCCAAGATCCCGTACGGCGGCGAGGTTCCCGGGATATACCGCGCCGTGGCCGCCCTTCCGGATACCGCTTCGCTGGTGGAATATCCCATGCCCGCCCGCGACGACGAGGAATGGCGGGACGCCTGGCCGGTCTACTTCTCAACCTTCCACTGGAAAAACCTGGTCAACGGGTACAGCGGGTATGCGCCGCCCGCCTATCGCATCGTCCGCGAGCCCATGCAGCAACTGCCGTCCAAGGCGTCTTTCGATCTATTGGAAGGACTCCAGGTCGGATATGTCCTGGCTCATGTCGGCTCGATGCCGGCAAGGGAGCGGCAGGATTTCCTCTTCCGCATGGCCC
>JAQULS010000160.1 GCA_028749235.1 Acidobacteriota bacterium
TCCGCTCCAGGTGGTCGGGCCGCATACCCTGGCCGCCGTCCATTCCACGATGGCCAACGTGGACTGGCTGAAAGAGGCCTTCCCCCACCGCTTGGCCATCCACCCGGCCGACGCCGACGCCCGCGGTATCCGGGACGGGGACCGGGTCAAGGTCTTCAACTCGCGCGGCGCGGTCTTCGTCGCCTGCCGGATCACCCGCCGCATCCGGCCCGGCGTCGTGGCCCTGCCGCAGGGGGCGTGGTGGACACCGGGCCCGTCCGGCGCGGACGAGAACGGCTCGATCAACGTTCTGACCTCGGGTCGGGCGACGGCCCTGGCCTTCGCCAACGCCCAGCACACCATCATGGCCCAGGTGGTCAAGGCATGAGCGCCGCGCCGCTTGTCCGCCAGTACGGCTTTTTCTTCGACTCGAGTCTCTGCTCGGGCTGCAAGGCCTGCCAGGGAGCCTGCAAGGACAAGAACAATCTGGAAGCCGGCGTCTTGTGGCGCAGGGTCATCGAGGTTGCCGGGGGCGGCTGGAAGAAGGACGGCGATATCTGGCTCCCGGATATATTCGCCTATTTCGTGTCCACGGCCTGCCACCACTGCGAGAACCCGCCCTGCATCCCATCCTGCACGGCCGGGCTCATCGTCAAGCGGGACGACGGCATCGTCCTGATCGACGATCTCAACTGCAACGCCTGCCGGGCCTGCGAGTACGCCTGCCCCTACGGCGCGTTCCAGTTCGACGAAGTCCGGAAAAAGATCGGCAAGTGCGATTTCTGCGTCGACAAGATCGAGGCGGGCGAGCCGCCGGCCTGTGTCGAAGCCTGCCCGATGCGGGCCCTGGACTTCGGCGACATCGACGACCTGCGGAGCAAGCACGGCGGAACGGCCGCGGTCTTCCCCCTGCCGGATCCGGCCGTGGCCGAGCCGGCGCTGACCATCAAGCCGCACGCCTCCGCGGCCCGGGCGAATAAAGACACAGCGGAAGTGGCCAATTGGGAAGAGGTTTAGCGGGCTCTTCCGTTTCTCGTCAGAAATTCCAGTTGATGATCGGCAGGACTTTGCGGCCGGAAGGATTGTCGCGAACGATGTTGACCAGGCCGATCTGGACGCCCCGCAGGCTCCAGGCGTAGTTGACGATCCCGATGGCGACGCCCCTCTGGGTGCCCTTGATCCAGTTCACGGGAGCGACGACACCGCCCCGCAGCTCGCCGCCTTGCGTGACCAGGGTGCAGCCCGCCGAGGCGACGATGCCTTTGATCGTTTGGCCCCCGACGGCGGCGCCGGCGAAGGCCAAACCGCGGATTTCGGTCGCCCCCGCCGCGATCCCGGCCACGGTGATCCCGCCCAAAACATCTCCCGCCCCGACCGCGATGCAGGCTATGTTCAGGCCCGAGACCTTTTCCCCCGCGCCCATCCCGATGCCCGCGATGTTCAAGCCGGCCAGATTCCGGCCGGCGCCCATGCCCAGGCCGGCGATATTGATGCCCTTGACGTCGTCGGAGGCGCCCAGCCCCAACAAGCCGAACGAGAGGCCCGTGAGGTTGCCCCCGGCGCCGACGCCCAGGCCGCCGATATTGATCCCAGCCACGTTTCCGCCGGCCCCGAGGCCCAAGCCTCCGATGTTGAGGCCGACGACGTTGTCGCCGGCGCCCGCCCCGATCCCGCCGATGTTGATGCCGACCAGAGATCCGCCCGTACCAACTCCCAGCAAGCCCACCGATATGCCGCGGACGTTCTTGATGCCGGCCACCCCCAGCACGCCGATCTGGACGCCGTGGAGCGTCCCGCCGCCGGGGATCAGGCCGAGCGATAGGCCCTGGACCAGGGAGTCGATGTCATCCAATTCGTATGGCTGCCAGAGGGTGAAGTTGAGGCCGCGCACGCGTTCGACGCCGCGGTCGCGGTAATTGAACCGCAAGCCGGTAAAATTCTTGGAGTTGCCGAAGCTCAAGCCCCAGCCGTGGGAGGGAATGTCGAGGCTTTGGGCGGAGAGGAGTCCGGCCAAGAGGAGTATGGCCGGCCCGATGGCAAGATGTCTGTTGCGAGTCATGATCAGTCTCCAGTCGGGATTGGACCCGGCCGTGCCCGTGAGGGGAACGGACCGCGCCCTTCCCAGTTAATTACGAAGCCGCCGCGGGAATGGTTCCCTCGCGCTCATCGGAGCAAAGCGACTTCCTGGTGCCGGAAACACCCCGTGATGTGGTCGTTGACCATCCCGGTCGCCTGCCTGTGGGCGTAAACGATGGTCGAGCCGACGAAGGTGAAGCCGCGGGCTTTCAGGTCGGCGCTGATCCCGTCGGAGGGCGGGATGCCGCCGCGGTTCAGCCGGCCAGCTTTTTGAGCGAGTCCAGGGCCAAGTCGACATCCGAGGACTTGTTGCAGAGGAAAAAGCTGATCCGGATGCTGTTCAGACCGCCCTCGCCGACGGGCCGGGCCCGGATCTTGTCCTTGGTCAGCTGGTCGTTGATCTGATTCATGGTGCGCGATTTCATCCGAAAGCCGACCATGCAGGTCCGGTAGGCCTCCTCCTCGGGCGAGAGGAGCTCGACGCCCGGAATGGCTCTCAAGCCGGCGACGAAGGCCTCGGTCAGGCCGTGGGCCCTTTGCCAGATTCTCTGCAATCCGATCGACTGGACGAATTCGCAGGCTTTGCCCATGGCGTAGAAGAGGGCGTCGTTCTGGGTCCCGGACTCGAAGCGCGCGGCATTGGGATGGAGAACGAACTCCCGTTTGAAGATGTCGACGACCTGGGACGACCCGCCGCCGACCGTCATCGGCCGGATGGCGTCGATCATCCCGGTGCGGACGTAGATGAATCCCGTCCGCTTCGGTCCCATCAGCCATTTGTGGGTGCTGCAGGTATAGAAATCGACGCCGAGGTCGACGATATCGAAGGGCACGCAGACGGGCGCCTGGGCGCCGTCCATGGCGAACCAGATGCCCCTGTCATGGGCCAGCTTGGCAACCTCCTTGGCCGGGAAAAGCTGGCCGGTCGTGCAGGTGACGTGGCTGAACATGATCAGGCGGGTGCGGGGCGTGATCAGGGCGGCGATGCGGTCGACGTTGCCGAGGCCGCGGACCCGGTCCGGCTCGAACAGTTTGATGACGATGCCGTCCCGCTGCATCCGGTTGAGAAGGGCGGAGTTGACGGCGACGTGCTCATGGGTCGAGGTGATGACCTCGTCGCCCTTCTTGAGAGCCAGGCCGTTGACGATGGCGTTGACGCCCTCGGTCGCGCCGCCGATGAGCCCCAGGTTTTCCGGCTTGCAGGAGGGGCCGAGCACGGAGGCCAGCTTGGCCTTGGCGGCGGCCCATTCCTTGGCGTCGGCTCCCGCCGAAGGCGCGCGTTCCTCGACCCTCAGCCATTCGGACAGGCTGTTGAGGATGGGCAGAGGGGAAGAGCCCAGCCCGCCGAAATTCAGATACGTCCACTCGGGGTCGAGCAGGAACTGGTCACGGATGACGTCCCAGTAGAACTCGTCGCCCCGCCCGGCCGCGTCCCGGAGCATGCGGTTGAAGTCCGCGGCCTTGAGATCGCGGGACATGGCCAGCCCGCCGACGAGGGCGCCGGCGCCCTTGAGGAAGTCTTTGCGCTTCATATTTCCCTAGCCTCCCCAAATTTCGTATATCAGAGTCCGGATCGACGGAATCGACTATAGCGCCGCCCCCGGACGGGTGTCAAGGCGCCCCCGACGAGGGGAAGGGAAGACCTGATTCCCGCTTTCCGGCGGCCGGGGATTTCACCGGAGAAGACGGAGGGGCCCGGAAATCAGCGCCAGCGGTTGACGAATCGGTTATACTATCGCCTTTCTCCCCTCCTTTAACGGACCGGCGGAAGATCGGACCGTGACATGACGTCAAAGGAATGACCGGGCCGATGGTCTAAAGACAATCCGGGCTTTGTGGTTCCGGACAAGCTCGCGAGGAGACGAATCGATGACGACCCGACGGGAATTTTTAAAAGCCGCATTCATAGCCGGCGCGGCCTGGCCCTATTTACCGGCCTTCGGCCAGAGCGGCCGCGTGATGCGTTCGACGATCGATCCTTCCCAGATCCCCGCCTACCGCGCCAAGGTCATTCCGATCGACCGCTGGGCCGCCCTGCGGACGGATTTCGCCAAGGTCCTGGCCAGCAACGGCGTCAGCCGGCACAAAACGTTCCGCGCCTCGGTCGAGGCCCTGGACTTCGGCCTGCCCGCCGAGCTTAAAGATGCCCGTTCGATCATCATCCTGGCCACGTTCGCCAAGCCGGCCACGGCCGAATTCCAGCTGAACGGACAGGCCCACTCCATTCCCGTTCCGTTCCAATACTACGAGGACGAGTGGACGCCCGAGCGCCTGAAGTCGGTCGTCCAGACGGACATCGTCAAGGAAACCGGCCGCAAGCTGGCCGACATCTCCAAGCGCGTGCCCTTGAAGTATCTGGCCGCGCGCGGCGGACTGGGCGTGTTCGGCCGCAACAATTTGTTCTACGTCGAGGGCATGGGCAGCTATAACCTTCTCCATGCCTTCGCCACCGAGGCCAAGCTTCCCGGGGATCCCGACGGAAGCCTCGGACTTCTCGGCGAGTGCCGCCGCTGCAATCAATGCATCCGCAGCTGCCCGACGGCCTGCCTCGGCCTGAGCGAGTTCTTCGCCGACGCCGGCCGCTGCCTGGCCCTCTTCAACGAGATACCCGGCGAATTTCCGAACTTCATCCTGCCCAGCATGCACAACGCCCTGATGGGTTGTATGAAATGCCAGACGTCCTGCCCCGAAGACAGGCGCATTCCGGATCTGACGCTCAAGCTGGGTGCAGCAAGCGACGAGGAGACGAAGGCGCTCCTCAAGGGAAAGCCCGGCGAAAGCATGCTCCTCGCTCTGCGGAAACGGCTCCGCCTGTTCCCGGCCGTCAAGGCCGCCGATTTCGCCCCCGTCCTGAAGCGGAACCTGGGCGTCCTGATCCGGGCCTGACAGACGACTCCCTTTTCGAATTCGTTTCTTGATCCCCCCTAGACCCGGCGGCGCGCCGCGCCGCGCGAAGGAAAAAGGGGCCGCTCCGGCGAGGGAGCGGCCCCGGCGAATCCAATCAGGTTCGAACGAAACGCGGACGAGTCCGCGGTTCAGCCGAGGATCGCGTCCTTGCAGGCCTTGGCGACGCGGAATTTCACGACGCGCTTGGCCGGGATCTTGATGGCGGCGCCGGTGGCCGGGTTGCGGCCCATGCGCGCCTTGCGATTCACGAGGACGAGCTTGCCCAGCCCGGGAACCGTGAATCCGTTCTTGGCGTTCTTGTACGCCAGCGCGACCAATCCCTCGACCGCCGCGACCGCCTGCTTCTTGGTGATGCCCGCCGCCTCGGCGACTCCGGTCACAATCTGGCTCTTCGTCATTGCTTTTGCCATCCGTAAACTCCTTTCAAACGTTCGGGCACCGTCCGAAAGAACGGTGCCCGTTGGCGGCAATATAGGCGGTTTTCGGAAGAAAAGCAAGCCCTTTCAGCGAAGACGCAGGTTGACGCTGCCGATTCCGGCATCCACCGAGACGGTGATCGATGCCGCGGTCTTGCCCCAGGCTTCGTTGGTGTAGACGCGGCCGGACTTGGTAAAGCCGGGCGCGTTGATCGAACCGAGGCCGCCGTCGACTTCGGCCCGGACGCCGATCGACGCGGGCAAGTCGAACGTCGCTTCCCCGACGCCGCCGTCCACGCTCACCTCGAGGCTGCGGGTCCGTTCTCCCGTCAGGTCCGCCCGCAGCTCGCCGACGCCCATATCGATGGTCAGCGACCGCAGGTCGAGGCCGCGCAGATCGAGGCGCGACTCTCCCGCTCCGCAGTCCAGGTCAAGGTCGAGGGGAACGCGGTTGGAGAGAGTCAAGTCCCAGGTGTTGCGGACGTTTCCAAACACGGTGCCGCCGTGCCGGCGATGGCGGACGACCACGCGAGCCTTGCCTCCGCTGCGGACGACATCGACGTCCGGCTCCAGACGGACCCGGTTGTATCGAAAGAGGCCGGCCAGCAGGTTCGTGGAGTCCGCTCCGCGGACGACGATCTCGCCGGCCGATATGTCGAGGGCGACCTCGGCCGAATCGGCCCCTTCGAGCGGAACGGTTTCAGTCTTTTCCTGAAGCGGGCCCTTCCCCCCGCCATCGATGAGGCAGGCCGGGACCAGGGTCAAACCGAGGATGAGAATCGCCGTCAATGAGGCTTTCCGGATGGGCATGGGACTCTCCTTGCGGCGGGCGGTTCCGCCCCCGTCTTCTCCCTTAAATACGAAAAGCGGCCGGGGAGAGTTCACCCGGCCCGAAGCCTGGGATATAATCAGACGGCAGGAGATCCCAAATGATTAAAAAGTCCGCTTTCGTCCTCATCCTTCTCGCGGCAGCCGCCGCGGCCTCGACGGCTTCCTTCGCCCCGCAGGACAAGATCGACGTCACCGGAAGCTGGGAAGTGAAGTTCGAAACCCCGATGGGCGAACGGACTTATAAAGCCGTCTTCGTCCAGGAAGGCGAAATCGTCAAGGTGATCATGAAGTCCGAACAGGGAACCGAAATGAAGAGCGAAGGGACCCTCAAGGGGAGCGATATCGCCTGGACCGTCGTCGTGACCGGACCGATGGGCGAGATTCCCCTGGCCTTCAAGGGCAAGGTCGAGGGCGAGACGATCTCCGGGACGGTGGCGATCGCCGACAACGGCGACGCGGAGTTCAAGGCCAAGCGAGTCAAATAGCCCGCGGCACGGTCAGCGGACGTCCACCCCGGCCACCTCGACGGTGAAGAACTTGAAATCCTTGTAGGTCACGGTCGTCTCGGAACGAACGAAGGCCCGGCCGCGCTCGTTGACGTAAGCCTCCTCGATCCAAAGCTTGCTGGGAAAGCGGATGCCGTTCTTCTCGGCGCTGAACTCCGAGCGCAGGGTGATGCGGGGCTTGAGCTTGTAGCGCTCCCCCCGCTGCTCGAAGATCTCGCGGCGGCCGACGCGCGACTCGCTCCACTCGATCTTGAAGATCTCCCCGTCCTCGGCCCCGACCCAGGCCTTGCCGTAAAGGTTGGTGACATCGGAGCTTTCGGATGCGGGGATCGCCTCGATGATCAGCGCCGGCCGGCCGTTGACCTCGTCCCGGCCGCTGATCTTGTAGTCGTAGAAGGGACGG
>JAQULS010000161.1 GCA_028749235.1 Acidobacteriota bacterium
TCGGCCGAAAACGCAGGAGTACCTGGACCTGTCGCGGACTTATGAGCCCGATTGCATGAACTGGCAGGCGCCGGTCGTCTGGGACCACGCCTCGGGCGCCGAGATCTGGGACGTCGACGGCAAGCATTACATCGACTGGACGTCGGGCGTGCTGGTGGCCAACGTCGGGCATGCCCATCCCCTGCTCGCCAAAGCCCTGGCCGGCCAGGCCTCGCGGCTTCTCAATACCTTCGACTTCCCGACTCCGGAAAGGCTCCGGCTGGCGGAACGGCTCGTCATGGCCATGCCCAAGCATCTCGACAAGGTCATCTTCCTGACCACGGGTTCCGAGGCCACGGACGCGGCCATGCGCCTGGCCAAGAGATTCACCGGCAAATACGAAATCGTCTCGTTCTGGGGCGGTTTTCACGGCCGCACCTTCGGGCCCATGAGCCTGAGCGGCATCTCGAAGATCCGCCGCAGCTACGGGCCTCTGGTGCCCGGTACTATCCTCGCGCCCTACCCGTACTGCTATCGCTGCCCCTTCGACAAGATCCATCCGGACTGCCGTCTCTTCTGTCTGGATTTTCTCGACGAAATCGTCAACGTCGAAACCTCCGGCTCCCTGGCCGCCGTCATGGTCGAGCCCTACCAGGGCACGGCGGGATTCGTTTTCCCGCCCCAGGGCTACCTCAAAAAACTCGAGACCTGGGCCAAAAACAGGGGCCTGCTCTTCATCCTCGACGAGGTCCAATCCTCCTTTGGCCGCACGGGAACGATGTGGGCCATGGAGCACGAGTCGCTCGAGCCCGACATCGTCGTCCTCGGGAAAGGGATCGGCAGCGGGGCGCCCATCGCGGCCCTCGTCTCCCGTTCGGAAATCTTCGCCGGCCTCGAGCGGGGGGAGATGTCCTCGACCCTGGGCGGGAACCCGCTGAGCTGCGCCGGCTCGCTGGCGGTCTTCGACATCATCGAAAAGGAGGGCCTCCTCGAAAAGGCGGCCCGCAACGGCGCCTATCTCAAAGACAAGCTCCTCGAGCTGATGGCCAAGCACGCGGTGATCGGCGATGTCCGGGGCATGGGCCTCGTGTACGGAATCGAGTTCGTGCTCGACCGCAAGACCAAGGAGCCGGCCCCGGACCTGACCAAGGAGATCGTCCTCAAGTGCGTGGATAAGGGGCTCATGGTCGGCAAGCTCGGCCTCCACGGCAACGTCATCCGCGTGGCGCCCCCCCTGGTCATCACGCCGGAGCTCATCGGTCAATCAGCGGCGATCCTGGACGCGGTCCTGTCGGAGCTCTGATGGCCGGACAAGGCATCCAGCTCCCCGACTACCTGGTCATCCTGGCCTATTTCGTCGTCGTCATCGCCGTAGGCTTCGCCTCCGCCCGCTACATCCGGAAATCCAAGGACTATTTCGCGGCCGGGAACGTCATGCCCTGGTGGCTGGCCGGGACGTCCTTCTACAAGGCTTCTTTCAGCGCCCTGCTCTTCGTCATCTACAACGAGATCGCCTACAAGTACGGCATCGTGGCCATCGTCATCCTGTGGATCTGCCCGCTCTGCATCGTGCTGGGCGGGCTACTGACGGCCCGCCGCTGGCGGCGGTCCCGGGTCATGACGCCGCTCGGCTTCATGGAGAGGCGCTACAGCGCGACCGTCCACCAGGTTTTCGTCTGGACCGGCCTGCCGCTCCGGATGTTCGACAACGCCCTGAAGATCCTCTCGACGTCGATCATCTTCGCCGTGGCCCTGCGCGGGCTGGGGCTCTCGATCACCGCCTTCATGGCCATCATCGGGCTGGTCATGATCCTGTATTCGTTCATGGGCGGCCAGATGACCGTCATGATCACGGACTTCGTCAACGTCTCCATCCTGGCGGTCTCCGTCGTCACGCTTTTCATCCTGACCCTGGGCAAGATCGGAAACCTGGGGGCGTTCGTCCGCTCGCTTCCGGCCGGCTTCCTGAATCCGGCCCCCGAGCCCTACGGCTGGTCGTATCTCGTCTTCACCGTCTTCCTGGTCACGCTCCTGTCGTACAACGCCAGTTGGGCCCTGGTCCAGAAGTACAACACCCTCAGGAGCGAGAAGGAGATCTCGAAGATGATCGCCCTGATCGCCGGCCTGATGTTCGTCATGCCGCCGATCTTCTTCCTGCCGGGCATCGCGGCCCGGGTGCTGCTGCCCGGGATCGCCAACGCCAAGGAAGTCTACGCCCTGATCAGCCTGAAGATCCTGCCGATCGGGATGATGGGGCTGGTCCTGGCCACGGTCATCAGCTCGACGATGTCCACCCTGGGCTCGGAGTTCAACACCCTGTCCGGCGTCCTGACCCACGACTTCTTCAAGAAGAAGATCAAGCCCGGGCTGACCGAGCGGCAGGAGATCTTCACCGGCCGCGCCTTCACGGTGCTCATCGGGACGGTGACGGTCCTGCTGGCGATGCTGTTCAACGCCCTCCAGGGCTTCAACCTCATGGACATCATGTTCCGCGTTTTCAGCGCCTTCGGGCCAGCCACCATGATCCCCCTCATCTTCGGCCTGCTGTTCAAGAAGTTCAACGCGCGGGGAACGCTGTGGGGGCTGACGGCGGGCTGCGTCTCCGGCGTCGTCCTCGTCGTGGCGAATTTCTACCTGGTCCAGGTGTATGCCGAAGCCATGAAGACGAATCCCACGCTCGAGTTCTGGCTCCGCAGCGGCTGGAATTCCGCGGCCACGGTCGTAAGCATTACGGCTACGATCCTCGGGATGGTCATCGGGACGACGACGCGCCCCACGCCGGTTGAGGAGAGAAACAGGGTCGAGGCCTTCTTCGCCGACCTGCGCAAGCCGTTTCTCTTCGAGGGGACGACGAGCGAATCCCTCTCGCCCTTCGCGGTCATCGGATTCATGCTCGCAGCCTTCGGGATCCTGGTCGCGGCCATTTCCGTCCTCGTTCTGGTGAGCTATAAAGACAGACTCGCCTTCCGCATCGATTTCATCGTCGCCATGGTTCTTGTCGCCCTGGGGCTGTTGGTGCGGATGGGAAAAAAGAAAGCCCCGCAACCGTAAACGGCGGGCTGGTTGCCGGAATCCGCCGGGGCTATCTCGGCCGGCGGACGAACGCGGGCTCGCAACGCAAAAACGACTCGTCAAACGAGGCCAAGCCCGAACACCCGGCCGCCCAGGCCTTTCCCAGAATCAATCCGTCGGCCAAGTCCAATCCTTGGATGTAGGACCGAACGGCCGCCCGAACAAGTTCCTCGTCCTCGAACACGACGTCCAGCCTATCAAGAAGCGCCGTAAGCACCTCGGCGATTTCGGCCCTGGAGAAGCCGTAGCTTCGCGCCAGCACCCAGGCCAGTTCCGCCAAGACGATATCCGGCAGGAAAAACGTCTCATCGGGCGTCGAAAGCAGGGCATCCACGCCGCGCGTTTGGCCGGGATCGTCCCGGGTGATCAGGCGCACCAGGATGTTCGTATCGAGGGCGATCATGATTTCGCGGGCCCGCCTCTTTTGGCGCTTCGAGGACAAGCTTTCTCAGCCACGGCACCGATGACGGCTTCGTGCATTTCTTCGATCGAGACGGGATAAGCCCGTTTGGATCCGAATTGCGCGAAGCGTTCTTTCAAATCGGCCAAGCGTTCCGTCTTGGCCCGAAGAATCACAAAACCGGTTTCGATCTCATAGACGAGCCGATCGGCCGGTTTGAGGCCCAGGGCATCCAAAACGGTCCGGGGCAGAGTGGTCTGGTTTTTCTTGGTAATCTTGGAGCTGGCCAGCATGCCTTTATAATGCGTTATTACCTTGTATTTGTCAATTTGCATTGTTATTCGATCCGGGCACTGTTTTCCCTATTTTCCTCGATTCTTCGGCTTGGCCCGGACTTTTTAGAAGCTTAGCCCAAGGACAAGCGGCTCGAAGCGGACCTTCCGGTCGGTGAAGCAGTAGACAATGCGGGGACCCAAGACGATCGGCGATGGGATCCTTAAGAAATAGGCTTCGGTCAGGATCTCGAGCCCAGCCGATTGATAGGTCGTTCTGAGTCCTCCGCCCTGGCCTTGCCCATAATCATAAAAAATGTTCAAAGAAAAACGCTTCAGGTACGCGATCTTTCCCAAAGCGAGATCCGGATAAGCTAAAGGAAGTGAATAATCGACCGAAATCTTGGCCAGCCGCTCGTGAAAAGTATAAATATACCCTCGAGGGAAGAGGAACTCGCTCTCGAACCGGTAATTGTCGGGCCGCTGCGCCTCATACGCGGCCTGAATGTGCAGGCTGTGGTGTTTGGCCAGCCCGGGCAGATAAACGCCGCCGCTGATTGAAAACAAGGCGCCGTGATACTGGCCGGAATCCCAGGGGATATGGCGATAGAGAATATCCAAGTGCTGGCCCCAAGGCGTCTTCAAGTCCCGGATCGTACCCGCCCGGAATCGGTTCAGGCTGAGGCGATATTGAAGCGGCAGGATGTCGCCGTCGCGCATCTCATAGGGCTGGACGATCTCTTTGTGCGATATTCGCTTGTAATCCACGGCGACCTTCAGGGAGAGCAGCGCCGTCGTAGCCCCTCGCGACAGGTTGAACGGCAGCCGCAGGCCGGTCGAAAGAGAGGTCTCCTTCCAGCCGTACCTTTGCCTTTCCCCGGCCTCATCCGTATAGGTCATCGTGCGGCCGCCATATCCGGCCTCGAGGTCGATAAGAGGAAAGAGCGCCTGGTAGCAGCCGCTCAGCCCGAAGCCCAAGACCTTTTCGTTGTAGTTCCAGGAGAACCCGCCCGTGAACGAGGACTTGTTCAGAAGGTCATTGGACATGAGAAGGAGCTTCGTTTCCATCGACGTCGGCCGGAATCCCCAGCTGTGGACGTTTAAAAGGTGTTTGGCCGAGTTGTAATCGGAGACGGGATAAATCGTACGGGGGATCTTGTCCTGGCCGAAAATGTCCCCGCCCTGTTCTTGGCCGATCAGCGGCTCATAATAGACGATGCTTCTGGGCTCTACCTCTTCGATCGGCTTCCACGATCCCGGGTCAAGCTCCGACTCGGCCAAGTCAAAGCCATCGGCCGTGAAGTTGCTGTAAAGCAGGGTTTTCCCCCCGGGCTGAACTTCGGGGTCAAAGGCCCCGAACGCGGCGGATGTCACCTGCCAGCGCCGGCGCGTATTCCTGTCCACAGCATAGATGTTGTCGATGCCCGAATAAGGAGAATGATAAAGGATGAACCGGTCGAAAAAGACCGGCTGGGTGACGGACTCGCGACTGGGAGGAAGGATCTCCGAAACCGATCCGGTCTCGACATCGGCGACCGCAAGCCCCCGCCCCTTCTGATTCTGCCTGGCAAAGGCCACCTCTCGTCCGTCCGCCGACCAGGAGGGCATCAGGATCATGGAACCGTCCTGATTCGGGATCTCCTTCAGGATTCTCCCCGCGGCCGAGTCGAGGATGACGAGCCTGAACTTCGCCTTCCCGGTCAACTCAACGGCGGCGATCCGACGGGCGTCGGGCGAAAGGGCGGCGTTCACGTAGCGCGAGCGGGCCGCCAGGCGGCGGGTGCGTCCGCTTTGCCTATCAAGCAGGTAAAGATGACCGTAGGCCCTTTTGCCCCAGCGGATATCCGGGTCGATTTGGCACCAGAGGACCATTCCGTTTCTGGCCGAGGACCACGTGTTGGTCTGTCCGGGATCGGCGATTCTTCGGATCGTTTCTTCGCTGCCGTCAGCTTTAAGCCGGATGAGAGCACCCGCGTCGTTCAGGCCGTATTTTTGGGCGACGATCGTCCCGTCGCCGAAGTATTGGCCCCGGATATAGCTGGTCAGGCCGTGCTTCTTCTTGCTGTTCTTTATCAGGAACGAGTTCACGGCCAGTCCGTCGCTCTGCTTGCGCCATAATCCCTTCAGCTCGTCCATGGCGGAGGCATAGAGCTTTTCGACGCTCATCCCGGTGGCCGATTTAAGGGCCTGGTCGAAGGCGAAGACATAATAGGAGTGAGTGGAGGTCCGGTCGAGGATCTTGCTCCAAATCAGGGGGCTGAAGCGGCGGCGAAGATGAGTCGTCAAAAGGTAGCCCAGATGATAGTCGTCGGGGTACCAATCCTTATAGGAACGCAATAAAGCCTTGTCGTAGGCGAACCTCCGGCCCGAGAGAAGGAGCGTCCGGATCCCCATATCGAATTGCGGCTCGCGGCCGCGGCCGCCGCCGGTCAGTGCCGTTTCCAGGCCCACGGCATCGCCTTCCATGAACCAATCGGGAACCGAGAGGCTGGAAAAAAAGGCGCGCCCCAGCCCGCCGAAAACAACGCCCGCCAGCCGGGTGAACCCCCGATTGAGCTTGTCGATTTGGACCATGCGCCGGCCCTCGTGCGAGGCCAGGAGGGCATACCAATCCGTGACCCCTTCCAATCCGGATTCGGACCCCGTGACGGACCATTCCGACATCCGGAGGACGGGCTCCACGGAGCCGTTGCTCACGATGCCCTGGTTCGAGACGACCACGAAGATACGTTTAAACGGCTGCTCGAGCGTTTTGCCCAACGGCGCTATGACGTGCTCCAGGGTGTTCGCCGCACGCTGGCCCTCGGTGAGGATCTCTTCGGGGACGATGACTTCAAAATGCGGGGTGGTGATCTTTTTCCAATGCAAGCCGGGCGGGTATTGATACGTCGATGACGAGAGCTGCGCCCCGATCCCGGGAACAAGGCTTGTCGCCAACCATAAAAAAACTATGGTCCTTTTTATAAGGTCCATCTCCCATCTCCGGGGCCTGCGGCACGGTATACCGTCCAAGAGGACGGCACTAATCGACGATCGGTAGATTGAACGTCGCTTTGTTCGGCCCGGAGGCAGCGTCAACAGTCTCTCCTCTTGGCGCAGAACACCGATCCGATTGTGCTGCGTCAAGGCAGCCGGGAAGATGTGCCCCCTTCCGAATGAGGCCTTCTTGTCTGGCCGCCCGATTCCTCTTTCATCAGGGAATCAAGAATATAGTCGCACACGTCCTCGACGAAATAAGCGCCGTATTTCGACAAGCGTACGTCGCCTTTTTCCCGTTCCAGGCATCCATACTCGCCGAGCTTGGCAAAGAGCGAGGCGAACACGTCCTGAGGGCTGACGGCGAATCTGTCCTGGAACCGTTTTTCATCGAGGCCTTGGCCGATCTGCAGATTGA
>JAQULS010000162.1 GCA_028749235.1 Acidobacteriota bacterium
CGCGGGCCAGCCGGTCATCATCCCCGGCAGCATGGGCACGGCCTCCTTCATCCTGGCCGGCACGGACGCGGCGGAGGCCTTGAGCTTCGGCTCGACCGCCCACGGCGCCGGAAGGATCATGTCGCGCCAGGAGGCCCTGCGGCGGTTTCGGGGCGAGAAGATACGCGACGACCTGGCCCGCCGCGGCATCGAGCTGCAGTCGACAAGCTGGCGGGGCGTGGCCGAGGAGGCGAGCGAAGCTTATAAAGACGTTGACGAGGTCGTCCGCGTCTCGGACGCCGTCGGCCTTGGCCGCCTGGTGGCCCGGGTCGTTCCGATCGGAGTCATGAAAGGGTAGGCCGCCCTCGGGCTGACGAAGGAGAAGACTATGGATGGCCGTAAACGATCCGATATCAAGCCGGGGGCCCGCGTTCGCATCGTTCAAAAGGCGGATCAATCCAGCGGCAAGCTGACCGAGGGGATCGTCCGGGACATCCTGACGCCGTCTTCCGAGCATCCGCGGGGCATCAAGGTCCGGCTGGCGAACGGGATCGTCGGCCGGGTCAAAGAGATCCTGGGTTAGGAGAAATCGCATGACGAATCGCTTTTCCCAATCGGCTCGCAGCGGGATTTCGGGAGCGCTGTTGTCGGCGGCCGTCTTTCTTGCCCTGGCCGCGCTTTTGATCCCGCCGGCCGCGGCAGCCACCCTGGTCGCCGGCCAAACGGCTCCTCCGGCCCAAACCGAGCCGCAAGCCAAGCCCCAGCCGACGCCGGGACAGATCGAGTCTCAACGCATCCAAAAGCAGATAAACGACTTGGAAAAGCGCTTGAGCGAGCTCCGCAACGAAGGCATGGCCCGCCGCTATGTCCGGGACGTCGAAGCCAAGAAGAAGGACGACGATCTCGTCGCCAAGCTGGCCGGCGAGGCCGGAATCGGATACGCCAAGATCGCCTACCCGAGCTCCGTGGACAAACTGACGATTCCCGCCTATCTCTTCACGCCGCTCGCTCCGCGCGGACCCAAGGGCCATGCCGCCCTGGTCTGGGTTCACGGCGGAGTCCACAGCAGCTTTTCGTCCAGCATCCTGCCGTTCATCCACCAGGCCGTGGATCGCGGCTATATCGTCATCGCTCCCGATTACCGCGGCAGCACCGGCTATGGCAAGGCGTTCCACGAAGCCATCGACTACGGCGGCTACGAGATCGACGACGCGATGTCGGCCATCGATTATCTCAAGGCGTTCGTCCCGGCCGCCGATCCGGACCGGCTGGGCATGATCGGCTGGAGCCACGGCGGATTCATCACCCTGCATTCGCTCATTCGGGACCAGGGCAAGATTCTGAAGTGCGGCTACGCCGGCGTACCGGTGACGAACCTCGTCTTCCGGCTGGGCTACAAGGGGCCTTCCTACGAGGCCGAGTTCTTCGCCCAAAAGCGCATTGGCGGGCACGTCTATCAGCGTCAGGCCCTCTACATCGAGCGGTCGCCCGTCTACCACGTCGACAAGATCAAGGTCCCGGTCGCCGTCCACGTCGCCACCAACGATCAGGACGTCAACTTCGTCGAAGACCAGATGATGATCCACGCCCTGGAATACCACATCCCGGAGCTGGCCGAGACGAAGATCTACGTCGATCCCCCCGGCGGCCATTCCTTCGAGCGGCTGGTCAACGCGGACAAGACCGAGCCGCAGAACACGCCGCCGCAGGTGGATGGCTGGAAGCTGATCTGGGCCTTTCTGGAAAAAAGCCTGAAGCCGGATCTCTAAACCGCGGCTTCCTTGAGCGCGAGCTTGGCCGGGTCCATCCGGCCCAGGCCGTGAGCCGCGGCCTTGCGCAGCATGGCGATGTCGGCCGCGGACCGGCCCAGCAGGCCGGCGCAATAGGCGTCGACGGCCACCGGATCGGCTCCCGCTACGACCCGCCCCGGCCGCAGCAGCGTGCCCGGCCCGGCCGGGCCGTTCTCGCCCAGCACGACCGTGGCATCGGCCAGGCAGAACGACGGTTTGCGGACCAGGTTCAAATCGGCGATGCATTGGGACAAGAAGTCGACGTCGTCGTACTCGCCCTTGGCTCCCGAGCCGGCGTGGAAGAAGCGGTTGGTGTCGTCGGCACAGGCGCCCATCATGTTTTTCAGGCAGCCGCTGTAGCGGGTCCCGGCGTGGTCCTTGGCGATCGGCAGGTCGATGACCGCGTCGACGTCCATCCAATCGCGCGACACCTTGGCCTTTTTGAGGGCCAGACCGCCCTTGACCGCGACTTCGACCCGCCCGGCCGTGGCCGGCTTGACGGCCTTGACCACGTCGGCCATGGCCGCCGAGCGGGAGCTTCGCTCCCAGAACCCGGGGGCCGGATCCTGCAGGAAGATGATGTCCTTGAAGCCCGCCTTGAGGCAGCTTTCGACCGCGGCCAGGACGACATCCGTGCTGGTGTGGCTGCCCGGCCGTTTCCACCATGCGGGCGCGTTGACCAGGATCCCGATCCTTCCGGTCTTGCCGAGAAACCGTCCGACGCCTCCGGCCAGATCGATGGCCTTGCAGGCCGCCGCGTAGGCGTCCTCGCCCTTGACCGAGACGAGGTCGGGCCATGCTTCCGGGGCGGCGAAGAGCCGGGATGCGGGAAGCGGCGCCAGAGCGGCGGCGCCGGCCGCCGTCAGGCTCCGTTTGACGAACTCGCGGCGGGACAGGATGTTGGCTGGCATGCTCGGTCTCCTTTCTTGGGCGGGCGCTCTCTATGAATACGGCCGCTCGGCCGGATTTGTTGCCGGAGAAGCCGGCTAATCGTTCTTCAGCTAACGCCAGGCCTGCGGCGGGCCGGAGGGAGACGGTTTGCGCCGCAGGACGATCGTCCGCCGCTCCTCGAGCAAGGCCCGCAGGAGAAGCAGTCCCAGGATGATCATCGGGACGCCCGAAACCGCGCCGGCGAAGCCTCCGAAGTACCGCCCCGTGGCCGCCAGAGCGATGTTGTGGCCGAGGCCGTTGCAGGCCATGAGCCCGGCGTAGATCGCGCCCAGGACGTAAGCCGAGCGCTTCTTCATCAGGACGAAGAAGAAGATTGTCATCGGCACCGCCAGGAGGATCCAGTTGAGGGCCAGAAACCAGAACAAACCGAAGATGCGTTCGAGCGGCTGGAAGCGGCCCCAAACCTCTTCAAAGACATGGGCGATATGGACCGCGAGAAGCATGAGGAAAAGAAGAGGCACGGCGGATTTCTTCATAGTCATCCTCCCGGGCGGTGCGATGTCCGTATTCTATCCGCTTTGGCGGCGTCAAGAAAGGGCCCGCCGGGCCGATGGGTTTCGTTGACAACGGCCGCCGCTTGGCCGGCGGGGACGGGATTGTTACAATAGCCGGGCGACCGCAAAGGAGCCCCCACATGCCGCAAGGGATGAAAGTCATCCTGGCCGGATACAACGTCGACCGCGAGGCGCTGGACGAGCTCCGGCTCTCCGCCCCGCCGCGGCTCGATCTGACGCCGGAGACCCTATCCGCGGCCTACGCCCGCATTTCGCGCGACGGCCGTCCCGTCGACGAGCTGCGGCGGACCGCCCGGGGAGAGATCGAGAAGGCCCGGCGCTCCAACCAGGCCATCATCTTCAAGATGGGCCACCATTCCGTGGCCGAACACGCCGTTTTCAACTTCGACCTAATGGGCGTCAGCCGGCTGGCCATCGAGGCCGTCGAGAGGTTCCGGCTGGCCTCGTTCACCGAAAAGTCCCAGCGCTACATCACGCTGGGCGAGGATTTCGTCGTGCCGGAGGAAATCGTCGCGGCCGGCATGAAGCCGGTCTTCACGGGCGCCGTCAAAGCCCAGAACGCCCTCTACCATCGCCTTTACCGCAGGCTGCGGCCGCGCATCTTCGCCCGCCATCCCGAGACGGCCGCGGACCCCAAGAGGCAGTCCCTGCTCGAGGGCTGGGCCAAGGAGGATGCCCGCTACGCCGTCAGCCTGGCCACCGAGGGCCAGCTCGGCATGACCGTCAACGCCCGCAATCTCGAGCTTATGATCCGCCGTTTCGCCGCCCATCCGCTGGCCGAGGTGCGCGAGCTCAACCGGCGCCTGCACGACCTGGCCAAGGAGGCGGCGCCGTCGATTGTCCTGTTCACCGAGGCCACGGCTTTCGATGCCGAAACTTACGGCGCCCTGGCCCGCGAAGCCCGGACGGCCGGAATCCTGAAAGGGGCGGACAAAGCCAAGGCGGGCACGGCGGCGAGCCTGCCGGTGCGGCTGACGGCGGCCACCGCGGACGGGGACGACCGCATCCTGGCCGCCTTGCTTCACACCGTGGCGGGCCGCCCGTTCAGCGAATGCCTGACCGCGGCCCGCCGGACGCCGCAACGGCGCAAGCGGGCGCTCTTCCTGACCGTCTTCGAGCGGATGAAGTTTCACGACTTTCCGCCGCGCGAGTTCGAGCACGCCGAGATGACCTTCGAGCTGACGCTTTCGGCCTCCGCCTTCGCCCAGCTCAAGCGCCACCGCATGGCCACCCTGACCGTGCAGGACTACGACCCGGCGCTCGGAACGATGGTCCCGCCGTCGATCGAGGAAGCCGGCGCCGCGGACGAGTTCCGGGCGGTAGTCGAGCGGACCGAGGCGGCCTACCGCGTGCTGAAGCCCGCTTGCGGCGTCGCCGCCTCGTACGTTCTGACGAACGCCCACCGCCGACGGGCCTTGCTCAAGCTCAACCTGCGCGAGCTCTACCACGTCTCGCGCCTGCGCGAGGATGCCTCCGCGCAGTGGGACATCCGGGCGCTGGCCGGGGCGATGAGCGCGGAGGCGCGGCGGGCGTTCCCGCTGGCCGCGATGATGATCGGCGGCAAAGACGCCTTCCCGTCCCTCTCCGCCGCCGTCTTCAACAAATAGGGGTACAGTTACCTTTTTCCCCTGATAAAAGAATGGGGAGATAGGTGATCCTGTATGGTGTCTCCTGAATCTGGAATTAGGGGAATTGAGTATGTGTCTGCTAATTCGAAATGTGCTATAAATGGCCCGAAAGCATCTAGGAGTAACCAGCCGTGAGCGGATCGATCTATGACGAGCTGAAGGAACGCGGCTTCATCGCCCAGGTCTCGGACGAAGCGGCGGTGCGCCGCAAGCTCGACAACGAAAAGACCACGTTTTACATCGGCTTCGACAGCACGGCCGCGAGCCTCCATGCCGGAAGCTTGGTCCCGATCATGGCCATGGTCCATCTGCGGCGGGCCGGCCACACGGCCGTCGCCCTGACCGGCGGCGGCACGACCATGGTCGGCGATCCCAGCGGCAAGTCCGAGATGCGGCAGATGCTGGAGGAGGAGCGGATCCGGGCCTTCGGCACGGCCATCCGCGCCCAGCTCGACCGCTATCTCCGTTTCGACCAGCCGGGCGCCGTGTCCCTCGACAACGCCGACTGGCTGAAGCCGCTCAACTACATCGAGTTCCTGCGCGACATCGGCCGCCACTTCAGCGTCAACCGGATGCTGGCCGCCGAAGCCTACAAGCTTCGCCTCGAAAAAGGCCTGTCCTTCATCGAGTTCAACTACCAGCTCCTGCAGGCCTACGACTACCTCATGCTTTGGCGGACCCACAAGTGCACCCTCCAAATGGGCGGCGACGACCAGTGGGGCAACATCCTGGCCGGCGTCGATCTCATCCGCCGGGTCGAGGGGGCGGCGGTCGAAGCGATGACCTTCCCGCTTTTGACGACCGCCTCCGGCGCCAAGATGGGCAAGACGGCCCAGGGAGCGGTCTGGCTGGACGCGAACCTCTTCAGCCCCTACCAGTACTTCCAATACTGGGTCGACTGCGACGACCGCGACGTCGGCCGCTTCCTGCGGCTCTACACCCTGCTGCCGCTCGACGAGATCCGGCGGCTGGAGGCGCTGCGCGACAGGGACATCAACGAGGCCAAGCGCGTTCTCGCCTACGAGGCCACCCGCCTGACCCACGGCGATGCGGCGGCGGAAGAGGCTCGCGCGGGCGCCGCCGCGGCGTTCGGCGGCCAGGGCGGCAAGGACGTCGAGTCCCTCCCGACCACGGCCGTGCCGCGGGCGCGCCTGGAGGCAGGGATCGCACCGGCCGAGCTTTTTACCGAGGTCGGTTTGACCCCTTCGCGCGGCGAGGCCAAACGGTTGATCCAACAGGGCGGGCTTTACGTCAACGACGGGCGGGTCGACGCTCTGACGCGCCTTGTTACTTTAAAGGACGCCGGTCCGGACGGCATTCTGCTCAAGGCCGGCAAGAAAAAGATCCATCGCGTCGTTCCCGCATGACCGAGCCCAACGCCTTCATCGGCCGCGCCAAAGCGCCCTCCCCGCGCGACTTGGCCGTCGCCCTTGGGTCGGCCAGGCCCCTCTGGGACGAAGTCCTGGAGACCCTGGCGGCCGAGCTGGGCCTGAAAACGCGGGAGTGGCACTCCTATTCCGTCAAGGCGGGCTGGGCGCTGCGGATCAAGAAAGGCGATCGGAACATCGTCTACCTCATCCCCGAAACGGGCGGCTTTTCCGTATCCGTGGTCTTGGGCGACAAGGCCATAGCCGCGGCCCGTAAAACCGGCCTTCCCGCGGCCGTTCTCGATCTCATCGCCGGCGCCAGGAAATACGCCGAGGGGACCGGCATCCGTTTCGAGGTCGGGAACTCCGGCGATGTCGCCGCGGTGCGCGCCCTGGCCGCGGCCAAGCTGGCGGGCTGAGCGTTCCGGCGGGCCCCGTTCCGCTCAGCGATGGACGAACATCTGGGTGGCGTAGAAGGACCCGCCCGACGATTCCACGACGACGCCCACTCCGGTCAGCTCGTACTCTCCCTCCAGGACGTCTTTGTGGTCGGCGCTGGCGATCAGGGCGTTGACGGCGTTCTCGGCGCTATCGGAGTAGGCGACGACTTCGCCGACGAACACCGTACAGGACATGATGGCGGCGATGCGGTTCATCCGGTCGTCGAAGCCGTCGTGGCCGAAGGAGACCGTGCCGTCGGCCATGTCTTGGCTGTGGCCGCGGGCGACCTCGGCGATATCGTCGTTCCAGGTGAGCGCCGCCATGCCCAGGCTGGCCCGATGTTCGTTGACCAGCCGGAACATTTCTTGTTCGACATCGGAGGCTTCGAGGCTGGAGGTGGGCGAGAAGATTTGCTCGCAGCCGACCGCCGCGAGGAGCCAGAGGAT